>SKSM01000152.1 GCA_007122985.1 Nitriliruptoraceae bacterium
CTGCGGCTCGCCCAGATCCGCGAGCTGGACATCACCGCAGCGGCGCATCGAGCCACTCGGCCTCATCGTCGTCGAGCGGCGCCGCGAGCTGCTCACCCATCTCCTTCTGACGAAGGGCTCGTAGTGCTGCAGCGGCGACCTCGTCGATCGTTGCGCCGCGACGCTTGGCCTCGCGCCGGAAGCCGTCGTGGGTGCGGTCAGAGACCCGGAGCATCTTGGTGGCAGCCATGACGGTAGTATACGGAACCGTATACGTCTAGTCGAGGGGTGACGTCGATTGTGCGCGGGTGCGGACCGAGGACGAACCGCACACCATCACGGCTTGGTGCGCGGCTTCCAGTAGCCAGGTCTTCGCCGATCGTGCGCAACCGCCAAGACTCGTATGGCGTCCGCCGCGACCACGTACGCGAGGTGGTAAGGGAAACGGGACACGGGCAGCTTGCGCAGCGAGAGAGTGGCGGAGACGCCGGGAACCGCCGTTCCCGTTTCCGGCCAGGCCGAGAGGTGGTCGACGGTCCGATCGACAGCGGCGAGGAACGCCAACCCCGGGCCAGGCCGCTGAGCTTCGTACCACAGGGCGGCCTCTTGGAACTCGGCCGATGCCTCCCGATCGAAGAAGACCGGTCGGCTCACCCGTCCGTCAATGCCCGGCCGACACGGTCACGGACCTGGCTCCACTCCTCACCATGTGCTTCGCCGACCAGAGCCTGACGCGCTCGTCGCTCGAGCTCTTCAGCCCACGCTTGCTCAACGGTCGCCACGTCATCCACGGACGGTCCCTCAAGGCTGACCAGAAGCTCGGCAACCAGGTCGGCACGCTCCTCCTCGGAGAGAGAAAGATCCTCGCGAAGCAGCGACTGCGTCTGATCGGTCATAGGGCGAGCGTACCCCTCGGGCACGACAGGCAGACGTTCGATCCACAGGGCAACCACCCTTCCCGAGCCACCCGTGGCCTGCCCGTGCACGAGCATGCCATGTGCGCATGGGCGGCTGACGCAGCCCGCACATCGTCACGACGAGTCGTCACTGCAACACCGTCCAGGGTCACGCAAGTGTTGCAACAGCCGCTAGAAACCACCGCACGCGCCGCCACCAGCAACCGCGGTGAACGCCCGATCCGCTCGGTGAGGTAGCGGCATCGGCGCTGGGGCACGTCGGTCAACGCCGTACGTGACTGTCCGGGTCGGTGCCACTCGGGAGGGCGGTGTGGACGAGAACGACAGCTACCGCGCTCGCCGCGCGCTCACGAAGGACCGCACCCCGAGCGCAAGGTAGACCGCAAGCACGAGCACAGTCACCAGAGACGTGATCGCAGCAGGATCGGCATCCGCGAGCCCGCCGAGCGGCTGTAGGGAGCCGAGCAGGCCGAGAAGGGCGACGACGAGCGCCGCGTGAATGGCGTGCTGGCCCGCGTCGATACGCGCCGCGACGACACCGAGCACGCCGATCACGAGGCCGAGCAGTGCCGGCAGGAGCGCGGTCACGCTTGCGAAACCGGTCGCGACGTACGCCACAACCCCGACCACGACGAGGATCGCGCCGACGAGCTTTGTCACCTTGGCCATTGATGCAGTGCTCCTGGCGGGTCGGGCTGGGGGCAGGAGGAAGCGGCCCGCTGGGGGCAAGTGTGCCCGAAGGGCGCAACACGCGGCTGCATCCGTGGTCCGCCGGCGGTGGGCACAACGCCCGCACGGCCGACACGACGACAGCCCACTCGTCCCGGGCGCCGAGCAGCAAGCCCGACAGTTGGCCGGCGGCCAGCCGCTACCGTCCGCCCGGCGGGTCACTCGATCGCAGTCCGGGGGACGTGAGGTGGCAGGGACCGAGCTCGACCGGCCACACGCCCGTCAGGGCGGTTTCGTTCGCGTGGCCGCGATCGCTGCCATCATCGGGCTCGGGAGCTACGTCGGTGGCTGGCTCATCGCCGGTTGGGTACGGGCTGGGTACGACCCGCGCGAGCAGGCCATCAGCGAACTGTTCGAGCTGGGGGCTTCATGGGCCTCACGCGGCTGGATCGTCGCCGGGCTCCTGCTGTCCGGGGTCGCGCTGATCGCATTTGGACCAGCGCTCGATCGCGGACTCCCGGGGACGGGCCGATTGGGACCGCTGCTGGTGGTCACCGCCGGGGTGTTCACCGTCCTGGTGGTCGGCGCACCCTGTTCGCCTGGTTGTCCGGGGATCGGGACGGCCTGGAACGACACGGCGCACACCATCACCGCCGGGCTCGGCTACGTGGCGCTGGTGCTTGCGCCGCTGGCGTTCGCGTGGCGGCTGCGCACGGTCGCGCCACGGCTCGCGGCCTGGTCGTTTGCGCTCGGTGCATTGGCGGCCACCGGGTTCGTGGTCCGCGAGCTCGGCGTGGTCCCACACTGGCTCGGCGCCCAGCAACGGCTGTTCAACACCGTCGCGGACGTCTGGTATCTCGTCGCCGCGATCCGCCTGCTGCGGCGGCCGTGTCCACCGCCGCATCACGTGGACACCAGGCGCTTGCACCGGAGTCCGGTCGCTCGCGTCAACCGTTGGTCGTAGCTCGCCAACAGCGAATCGGGACGCTCAGTGAGCCCCACGAGCTCCGAGCACAGGTCCTCCTGCAACCAGCTGCCCGGCCGGGTCCACAAGCTGCGTTCACGCGCGCCTGCGATACTCGAAGCGGCTTCCGACGGCACGACACACGAGGGTGGCATGGCTACGGAATGGCGGTTCGATGCCGAGGAGCTGTTCGACGACGACTACCTGTACTTCTACGACGAGATCCTGACCGACGAGATCAGCGACACGCAGACGGAGCTGATCTGGCGCTTCCTCGAGCTGGAGCCGGGCGCGCAGGTGCTCGATCTCGCTTGCGGCCACGGCCGGATCGCCAACCGGCTCGCCGTCAAGGGCGCGAGCGTCACCGGGCTCGATGCGACCTCGCAGTTCCTCGACCTGGCACGCACGGACGCTGCTGCCCGCGGCGTCGAGGTTGACTACGTCCACGGGGACATGCGCGAGCTGGCCTGGGAGGACCGCTTCGACGCGGTCGCATGCGTGTTCACCTCCTTCGGCTACTTCGACGACGACGGGAATCGTCGTGTGCTCGAGGCGGTGCGCCGTGCGCTGCGTCCCGAGGGCAGGCTGTGGCTCGACGTCAACAACCTCCCGTGGCTGTTGGCCAACTTCCGCGACCAGGTGGTGGTCGAGCGCGACGGGCAGTGGATGATCGACCGCAACCGCTTCGAGCCACTCACCGGCCGCAGCATCAACGACCGCACGATCATCCGCGACGGCCGGCAGCGCTCGTTCCAGTTCTCGGTGCGGATGTTCACCTTCCCCGAGCTTCGCGACTGGCTGCTCGATGCGGGCTTCCGGGAGGTCCACGGCATCTCCGGCCGCGGCGAGGAGCTGACCACCGACGCACCGCGCATGGTGGTCGTCGCTCGCGTCTGACTGCGGCGTCCGCGGCCAGGCCAACCGGCGATCCCCTCACCAGCCAACGAGCGCGCCCCTGCCCGAGAGGCTCAGCTGCGCGGCCCCCGATCGCCATCGACCGCAGCGCCGTCGAGCCGGCCGGCGAGGTACTCGGCGAGGTGGAGGACTCGAACCTGTTGCCCCGACGCGTGGATCCCGCCACGCAGGTGCAGGATGCAGCCGGGGTTGTCGGTGATCAGGATCGATGCATCCGTGCGGTCGACGCAGCCGAGCTTGCGATCCAGGATTCCTCGCGCCACCTCTGGGTTGCGCAGCGACGTCGAGCCGCCGAAGCCGCAGCACTCGGAGGCCTCCGGCAGCGGCACGACCGGCACACCGGCAACGTCACGCAGGAAGCGCTCCACCACGTCCTGACGACCGAGGGTGTTGCTTGCCTGGCAGAACCGGTGGACCGTGACCGGGGTGCGATCGCCGTCGTCAAGGCTTCCGGCGGGCAAGCGTCCGGGCCCCTGGGTCAGGTAGCCGATCAGGTCGTAGGTGCGGCCAGCGAGCTGTTGTGCGCGCTCCACCTCGTCGACGTCGCCGCGCAGAAGGTGGGGCGCGTCGTGGCCGAGCATCGCCAGACACGACGATGCGGGCGTGACCACGTCGTCGGCGTCGGCCAGCACCGCCATTGTCTGGCGGACCATGGCCCGGGCAGTGTCGTGCTCGCCGGAGTCGTAGGCCGGCAGCCCACAGCAGTGCTGCTCGCGCGGCACTGTGACCCGGGCGCCGGCGGCCCGCAGCAGCCTGGCGGCGGCGATGGGGATCTGCGGTGCCAGGCGGTCGGAGAGGCACTGCAGGAACAGCGACACGGACCGCCCTGCCAGCGGTTGTGCCGCCAGCCGGGGTGGTTCGTCGAGCTTGCCGGGCTTGAGCGTGTCGCGCGCCGGTCGGGCCGGGACCGCTGGCGGGGTCCGCCAGCCGGTGGCAGTGTGGACCGGCCCTCGGTCTGCCAGCAGCCGTGGCAGCGCGGTGATCCCGTCGCGTCGGAACGGGGTCGAGACGACCCCGGTGACGCGCATCCCGAGCCCGAAGAGCCGCCGGTTGGCGAACGCGCCGAGCGCGAGCGCCGTGATGCGCCCGGCAGGCACCGCCACCTCGGACTCGACGACCTTCCGCCGGACCTCCATGATCTGGACCGGCAACGGGATGTCGACCGGGCACACCTGGGCACAGGCGCCGCAGGAGACGCACAGCGACTGCGGCCCGGCGGCGGCCTCCATCCCGTGGTGGAAGGCGGTGTTGACCAGCCCGATCGCGCCGGTATAGACGTGGCCGAACGCATGGCCACCCACGATCCCGTAGGGCGGGCAGACGTTGGCGCACGCACCGCAGCGGATGCAGCGCAGCGCCGCCGCGACGTCCGGGTCATCGGCCATCGCGGTTCGGCCGTTGTCCAGCAGCAGGATGTGCTGCCGCTGGCCCGGCCTCGGCCCGGTCACGAAGTTGGTGTAGACGGTGATCGGCTGCGCGGTCGCCGACCGGCCGAGAAGGCGAACCTGCTTCATCGCGTCCGCGTAGGTCGGTACCAGCTTCTCGATGCCCGCGGTGACCACGTGGATCGGTGGCAGCGCCACCGACATCCGGTTGTTGCCCTCGTTCTCCACCAGCATGATCGAGCCGCCCTCGGCGATGAGCGCGTTGGCTCCCGACAGCCCGACGCCGCTGGCAAGGAACCGGTCGCGCAACTGGGTCCGGGCGGCCTTAACCATCGTCGGGATGTCGTCGGGTGCGTACTCGCGGCCGAGCACCTGCTCGAGCAGGGCGGCGATGCGCTCCTTGCGCTTGTGGATCGCCGGCATCACCAGGTGCGACGGTGTCTCGTGGGCGAGCTGGAGGATCCACTCGCCGAGGTCGGTCTCGACCGGGGTGATGCCGTTGGCCTCGAGGTGGGCGTTGAGCCCGATCTCCTCGGAGACCATCGACTTGCCCTTGACCACCAGGTCGGCGCCGGCGGCCTTGACCACGTTGGTGATGTGTGCGTTCGCCTCCCCGGGCGTGGCGACCCGGGTCACCTCCGCTCCCGCCGCGACAGCCTTCTCCTCGAACTCGTCGAGGTAGTACGACCAGTCGGCGACGACCCTGTCCTTGATCGCGGCGAGCTCCTCGCGCAGCTCGTCGAAGGAGCGGCCCTCCTGTTGCTCCAGGGCGTCGATCGCGGCGTCCCGGCTGTCGCGCCAACCGCGCTGGAAGGCGGTAAGACCGGTCCGGACGTCGTCGTCGGCGAGCGCCGCGGCGTACCGCTCCTCGAAGGGTCGCAAGGTCATGGCCTGCCTTCCACGAGCTCGTCGGTCGTGGCCGTCAGCACGATCACCTCGACCTCGTCCGGACCCTGGACGCCGATCGTGAGGCTGCGTTCGATGTCCGCGGTCCGTGACGGCCCGGTCATCAACGACGCGAACCCCGGCTGTCCACCCCGGGACGCCAGCCAGTCGGCGACCTCCTCGAGCCGGTCGACGAGCCGATCGGCCGGCACGACCTGGACGAGCTGCCTGCAAAGCATCGTCACGACCCGGTCACCGAGCAGGTGCTCGGACACGAGCACGCTGCCCGTCTCCGCGATCGCAAGCTCCCCTTGGACGATGGCGACCGCGACGTCGGCGACGGACGCCGCAGGGTCGTCCTGGTCGGGGACGACGATCGCGCACCCGGCGGCCTCGAGCGCGTCGGCCAGATCGGGCTTGTCGGCGGCCAGCGACGGCGCGAGGGCGACCGTGTCCGTCCGCGCAGCGACGTACGCGACGACCGCAGACCAGTCGGGCTGCTCGAGGTAGGTCGAGGCCGCAGCCTCGACTCCGGATCGGAACCGCTCCCGCGTCGACGAGCCGGCAGCTCCGGTCGCTGTCGAGGTCACCTCGTTCCTCCTCGCGTCCCTCGGGTCGGCCACGACCGACTGGCGCGACGAATGGGGCCTTCTCGGAGACGGGGGAACCGGCACCTACCCCTAGCCGGACGCCGTCAGGCGCGCGAGGTCGGACAGGCCGTTCTCGAACACCCCCCGCACCAGCTCGACCGTGTCTGCCTCCTCCTCCGGCGCTACCCGGAAGTCGACCCACCATTCGCCGAACGTGTGCCCGCTCATGGTGATCGCAGTGAACCGCGCGACCGCGTGGTAGTCGCTGACCGGCAGCGGCGATTCCAGGATGCGGTAGGCGAACTCGTGACGCTCGTCTGACAGCCCGACGAGCTGCTCACGCAGGTCACCTTCGCCCTGTGCCAGCGAGAAGCTGCGCACGCAGCCCACCTTGTCGGACGGTTGGCCGTCCTCGATCTTGCTGTTCGCGATCACCGAGGAATGCCAGTTGCCGGTGAAATCCCGGGCAACTGACCAGACCTGTTCGACCGGCGCTTCGATCACCCTGCTGACATAGATGTGTGCCATCAGCTCTCTCCTGTGTCTGCGCTACGGGCGCTCACCCACGGATCGCCTTGAACCGTCGCATGTTCTCGGTCATGGCCTTCTCGGTCGGCAACCGTTCCATGCTCGACGCGCCGAAGAAGCCCACGACCCCGATGGTGTGTTCGAGGACGTAGGCCGCGTCCTCCGGCTCGGCGATCGGCCCACCGTGGCAGAGCACGATCACGTCCTCCCGGACCGCTACGGCAGCGTCACGCATGGCCTGCACGCGGCTGACTGCCTCATCGAGCGTCAGCGCGGTCTGCGCGCCGATCGTTCCCTTGGTGGTCAACCCCATGTGCGGGACAAGGACATCGGCACCCGCGGCGGTGAGCGCCTCCGCATCCTCGGGGGTGAATGCGTAGGGGGCGGTCAGCAGGCCGCGCTCGGAGGCGAGCCGGATCATGTCGACTTCGAGATCGAAGCCCATGCCGGTCTCCTCGAGGTTCTGACGGAACACGCCGTCGATCAGTCCGACGGTGGGGAAGTTCTGAACCCCCGCAAAGCCCATCCGCACCACCTCGTCGAGGAACACGTCCATCCGGCGGAACGGGTCGGTGCCGCACACGCCCGCCAGCACAGGTGTGTCGCGGACGACGGGCAGCACCTCGCCGGCCATGTCCATCACGATCGCGTTGGCGTCGCCGTACGGCAGGAGTCCGGCGAGCGATCCGCGACCGGCCATGCGGTAGCGACCGGAGTTGTAGATGATGATCAGGTCGGTGCCACCGGCCTCCGCGCACTTGGCCGAGAGCCCGGTCCCGGCACCGGCACCGATGATGACACCACCCCCGTCGAGCGTTGCTTGCAGCTGCCGTCGCGCCTGTGCCCCGTCCATGTCAGCTTCGCTCCTGGGTCGTGAGTTCGATCAGCCGGTCGGCCATCACGTGCGCGAACTGCTCGTCGTTCACGGCGTGCTCGAGCTCGACCAGCTCGACGTGGTCGGCGAGGTTGTCACGAAGCGCCGAGAACAGCGCCTCGTCCGCGTCTGGATCGTGGAACACGCCACCCTCGACCGAGATCATCGAGACGCCCTTCAACGGGACGAACAGCACCGTCGGTCCGGTGGCGGCGTTGAGCTTCTCGGCGATGATCCGCCCGAGCTCCGCGGTCTCCTCCGGTGTCGTACGCATGAGGGTGACGGTGGGGTTGTGCACGTAGAGGTTTCGGCCCTCGAAGCGCTCGGGAACGGTGTCTCTCGGGCCGAAGTTGACCATGTCGAGCGCCCCGAGCGAGACGACCTGGGGCACACCGGCACGTCCGGCGGCCTCCAGGCGGTGCGGCCCGGCCGAGAGCACACCTCCGACCAGCTCGTCACCCAGCTCGGTGGTGGTGAGGTCGAGCACGCCGCTGACGAACCCGTCGGCGACCAGGTTCTCCATCGACTGCCCGCCGGTGCCGGTGGCATGGAAGACCAGCACCTCATAGCCGGCGGCCTCGAGGCGCTCGCGGGCCGCATCGACCGCGGGCGTGGTCACCCCGAACATCGTGGCAGCGACGGTGTGGCGCTCCGGAAGGTCGGGCACCTCAGCCTTCACCATCCCCACGATCGCAGCCGCGGCATTTGCCAGGATCCGACCAGACACGCGGTTGATCCCAGCGACGTCGACCACCGAGTACATCATGGCGATGTCGGTCGCCCCGACGTATGGGCGGGTGTCGCCTGACCCCATGGTGGAGACCAACAGCTTCGGGACCCCGACCGGCAGGGCGCGCATCGCACGAGCGGCGATCGACGAACCCCCGGAACCCCCGGCGGCCAGAACGCCGTCGAGCCTGCCCTCGTCGTAGAGACGGCGCAGCACCACCGCTGCGCCCTCGCTCATCGTCTCGACCGCAGCTCCACGGTCACCCTCGGCAGCGAGGGCAGCTGCGGACGCTCCAACGGCCTCGGCCACCTCCTCACAGCCCACGTCGGGAGAGATCTCCTGCGGCTCGCCGACGCCGACATCGACCACCAGTGGGGTCGCGCCAGCGGCGATGATGCGATCACGCACGAAGGCGTACTCGGCACCCTTGGTATCCAACGTTCCGAGCAGTACGACCGTTGCCACGATTCACCTCTTCTGCGGGATGATGGTCACGTTGCCACCGACCGCCCAGACCTGCTGACTGCAGGGGTCCGCAGCGGCCTCCACGACGCACCCCGGTACGAGATTCAGCTCGAGCTGCTGAACGCACTGTCGAACGAGGCATCCGACGGCTCGATCTTGACCACCTCTCGCATGAACGCGAGCGCGTCGGGCCCGCCAATGAGCCGGTCCATCCCCGCGTCCTCCCACTCGATGGAGATCGGACCGTCGTAGCCGATCGCGTTGAGCATCCGGATGCAGGCCTCCCACGGCACGTCCCCGTGCCCGGTGGAAACGAAGTCCCAACCACGGCGCGGGTCTGCCCAGGGCAGGTGCGAACCCAGTCGACCGTTGCGGCCGTTGAGCTGCTTGACCGACTCCTTGCAGTCGACGTGGTAGATGCGGTCCTGGAAGTCCCACAGGAAGGTGACCGGGTCAAGGTCTTGCCACACGTAGTGGCTCGGATCGAAGTTGAGGCCGAACCCGGGACGGTGCCCGATGGCCTCCAGGGTGCGAACGGTGGTCCAGTAGTCGTAGGCGATCTCGCTGGGGTGCACCTCGTGGGCGAAGCGGACGCCCACCTCGTCGAAGACGTCGATGATCGGGTTCCATCGGTCTGCGAAGTCGGTGTAGCCACGCTCGATCATCTCTGGCGGTACCGGTGGGAACATCGCGACCGTGTGCCAGATGCTCGAGCCGGTGAAACCGATGACCGTGTCGACACCCAGCTTCGCCGCGACCCGCGCCGTGTTCTTCATCTCCTCAGCGGCGCGCTGACGGACGCCCTCGGGCTCGCCGTCCCCCCAGATCCGTGGGGGAAGGATCCCCTGGTGACGCTCGTCGATGGGATGGTCGCAGACGGCCTGCCCGACCAGGTGGTTGCTGATGGCCCAGACCTTCAAGCCGTAGTGATCGAGCATCTCGAGCTTGCGTTCCAGGTAGCTGTCGTCCTCGAGGGCCTTGTCCACCTCGATGTGGTCACCCCAGCAGGCGATCTCGAGACCGTCGTAGCCCCATTCAGACGTCAGTTGGCACATCTTCTCGAACGAGAGGTCGGCCCACTGGCCGGTGAACAGTGTGATCGGACGTGGCATCGCTGGCTCCTTGTCGCTGATCGGTGGTGCGCGTCGGTTGTCGGCCCTGCTTACTGGTGCGGCGGCGGTGCGTCGGGAGACTCAGATCGCGGACCACACGACCCGGTTCACCTCGTTCTCGAGCCACTCTTGACGGCCGGAGACCGGGCTCGGATCGAGCCCGGCGTCGGTCGCGCGATCGGCCACAGCCGCCAGATCGGTCGCGGGATCCATGATGGAGCGCCCGAGTTCGCCGTCCCAGCCGGCATAGCGTTGGTCGCGGAACGACTCCAGCACACCGTCGGTGAGCAGCGCTTCGGCGGCGAGCAGACCCTGGGCCAAGGTGTCGATGCCGCCGACGTGGCCGTGGAAGAGATCGACGCGATCCAGGCTCTGGCGTCGGAGCTTGGCGTCGAAGTTGAACCCGCCGGTCGTCAGGCCGCCGGAACGCAGGATCTCGTGCAGGACCAGGGAGAGTTCCTCGACGGAGTTGGGGAACTGATCGGTGTCCCAGCCGTTCTGGGGATCCCCGCGGTTCGCGTCGATGCTGCCGAAGATGCCGTGGTCGAGCGCGTAGCTGACCTCGTGCTGGAATGAGTGCCCCGCGAGGGTCGCGTGGTTGGCCTCGATGTTGACCTTGTACTCCGCCTCGAGGTCGTAGCGCTCGAGGAAGGCGTGCACCGCCGCGCAGTCATAGTCGTACTGGTGCTTGGTCGGCTCCTGCGGCTTGGGCTCGATGAGCAGCGGACCGGAGAAGCCGATGTCGCGCTTGTGGGCGGCGACGAGCTCGAGGAACCGCGCAAGCTGATCGCCCTCCTGGCGCATCCGGGTGTTGAGCAGGGTCTCGTAGCCCTCCCGTCCACCCCACAGCGTGTAGTTGGCGCCGCCGAGCCGGTGTGTCGCCTCCAGGGCGTTGCGCACCTGGGCAGCGGCGTGGGCAAAGACCTCGGGGTCGGGGTTGGTGGCCGCGCCGGCGGCGTAGCGTGGATGGGAGAACAGGTTCGCCGTCCCCCACAGCAGCTCGACCCCGGTCTCCTCCATCTTCTGTGCGGCACGATCCACGAGTCGGTCGAGGTTCGAGCGGAACTCGCGCAGGGAGCTTCCCTGGGGGGCAAGGTCGACGTCGTGGAAGGTGAAGAAGGGCGTGCCGAGCTTGGAGAAGAACTCGAAGGCCGCATCCTGCTTGGCCTCCGCCGCCTCGAGGGGGTCGAGTCCCGGCTCGATCCAAGGGCGATCGAAGGTGCCCGCACCGAAGACGTCGTTGCCGGCCCAGCTGAAGGAGTGCCAGTAGCACACCGACGGGCGCAGATGGTCCTCCATCCGTTTGCCGGCGACGATGCGGTCCGGGTCGTAGACCCGGAAGGCGAGCCCGTCCTCGGAGTCACTGCCCGCCGTGGGCACCCGCGCGGGGACGTCGGTGAAGAATTCGCTCATGCCTGCTGCTCCTGCCTGTCGCGCTCGTGGACGGACGAGATGCCCGCCAGCCGGTCTACACCCCCGCGATGTCCACCGGGGCCTGGTTGCGGGCCGATTCGAGCGCCGCGTGCAGCACTCGTTGGGTCTTCACCGCGTCGGCGAAGTCCGGCAAGGGCACGCGCGGCTGGCCCCCGCCGACCACGCTCAGGATGTCCGCGGCCTGGTTGACGAAGGTGTTCTCGTAGCCGAGACCATGGCTGTCGGGCCACCAGGCCTCGAGGTAGGGGTGGCCCGCCCCTGCCTTTGTGACGTCGATCGTCGTCCATCCCTGGACGGCAGCATCGGAACCGAAGTCGTAGAACCCGAGCTCGTTCATCCGCTCGAAGTCGAACCGCAGCGCACCGTTCTCGCCGTGGATCTCGAAGCGGTTGGCGTTGTGGTAGCCGGTGGCGAGGCGCGTCGCCTCGAAGCTGGCGAGCCCACCTCCGCTCATGCGACCGAGGAAGAGCACGGCGTCGTCGACGGTGCTCTTCGCGGTGCGCTCACCGGCCTCCGCGCCGGAGCCGGCGATCTCGCCGCCGGCATCCCCCTCGACGACGGTCCGCTCCTCGATGAAGGTGTGCTCGATGGCCCCGTCGACCCGAACGATCTCCTCGCCGGTGACGAACCGGACGGCGTCGATGATGTGGGCATTGAGGTCACCGTGGGCGCCGGAGCCGGCGATGTCGCCTTGGAAGCGCCACACCAGCGGCGCATCGGGACCACCCCACCCCTGGAGATAGGCGGCACGGACGTGGTAGATGCGCCCGAGCGCACCCGAGGAGACCAGCTGGTGTGCCAGGGCGATGGCCGGCACCCGACGGTAGTTGAACCACACGAAGGTCTGGCCCTCCGCCTTTGCGGCCGCGGCGGCCATCTCGTTGGCGTCCGCCAGCGTTCCCGCCAGTGGCTTCTCGCAGGCGACGTGCTTGCCAGCCTCGAGCGCAGCGATGGCCTGCTCGGCATGCAGGTGGTTGGGGGTGACGATGTCGACCAGACCGATGTCCTCGTCGGTGGCCGCTGCATGCCAGTCGGTGGTGGAGCTCTGCCAACCCCAGTTCCGGGCGAACTCCTCGAGTTGCGCCGCGTTGCGTGCCGCGACGGTGTGCAACACCGGTGCCGGTGAGACGTCGAAGAACTTCGCGGCGTTGAGCCACGCATTTGAGTGCGCACGACCCATGAACTTCGAGCCGAGCAGCGCGATGTTGAGTTGATCGGTCATGTGTCGTGTCCTTTGCTCGCGCCCCCCGGGGAGGGCTCACCGTCATCAATGCTCGCTCCGACGCCGAGGTAGCGCCGCTGGAGCTCAGCGTCGCCCAGCAGCCGGGCTGCGGTGACCTCGGTCTCGATCCGACCGGAGACCATGACCAGCTGTCGCTCGGCCATCTCGGTCGCCGCCCGCAGGTTCTGCTCGACGACCAGGACCGCGACACCCTCCTCCACCAGGTGGTGGACGGCCTCGATGAGGATGTCGACGATGGTGGGTGCCAGCCCCTCGGACGGTTCGTCCATCAACAGCATCGAGCCGTTGAGCAGCAGTGCGCGACCCACCGCGAGCATCTGCTGCTCGCCACCCGAGAGCTTGCCACCTCCCTGACGGCGGCGTTCAGCAAGCCTCGGGAACAGCTCGTAGACGGCCTCGGGGGTCCAACGCTTGTCACCGTTGCCCTTGGAGAGCATGGCCAGGTGCTCGTCCACGGTCAGGGACGGGAAAAGGCGTCGACCCTGGGGGACGTAGGCGATCCCGCTGCGCGCGATGCGCTCGGGCGTCTGACCGTCGATCCGCTCGCCGTCGTGGATGATCGCGCCCGACCACGGCTTGACCAGACCCATGATGGCCTCGCACAGCGTGGTCTTGCCCATGCCGTTGCGCCCGACGATGGCAACCGCCTCGGTGCCCATGTCGAAGCTCAGGTCGTCGAGGACGCGGGCCTCGCCGTAGCCGGCGCACAGGCTCTCGACACGGAAGGTGGCGTCGCTCATGCCGATGCTCCGGTGCCGAGGTAGGTCTGGAGCACCACCGGATCGTGCTCGATCTCGGAGGGCGTCCCCGCGGCGATCTGCTGACCGTCGGCCATCACCATCACACGGTCGACCACCCGCAGTGCGACGTCCATGTCGTGCTCGATCAGGAGCAGGGTGATGTCTGCGCCCAGGTCGCTGAGCAACTCGATGAGCCACTCACGCTCACCACGCGAGAGCCCGGAAGCCGGCTCATCGAGCAGAAGGATGTCCGGATCGGTCGCGACCGCCATACCGATCTCGAGCTGGCGCTTCTGCCCGTGGGACAGGTCGCTGACGGGGGTGGCGAGCTCCTCGGTCAACCACACCGTCTCTGCGGCCGCGCGCGCCTGTTCCCGCCACGATCGGTCGGTCCCCGACCGCCACAGTGAGAGGTGTCGACCTCGCTTGCCCACCACCGCGAGGTAGAGGTTGTCCTCCACACTCAGGCCGGGGAACGAGCGCGCCTTCTGGTAGGTGCGCGCCATCCCGAACCGGGGACGGCGGCGCGACGGCAAGGACGTGCAGTCAACCCCCTTGATCATGACCGTGCCGCGCGTGGGAGTGAGATCGCCACTGATGACGTTGAACAGCGTGGTCTTGCCGGCCCCGTTCGGGCCGAGGATGGCCAGGTGTTCGCCCTTGGCGACGTCGAGATCCACGCCATTCACGGCGAAGAGACGCCCGAACGCCATCACGATCGATCGCAACCGCAGCACCTGCTCACGGTCGGACGACATGATGGCGTTCGGGCTCATGGCTGCGCTCCTGTGCTCGGGCTACTGCTGTGGGACGCCGTCCTCGACCGGGATGGCGTTGCCGACCCACGGCAGGTCCCGCTCCTCACACGGCGGGAAGTCCCGGGACGGCGCCGGAGTGTCAGCACCGAACGTGCCGCCGAAAGTCTGGTCGACCTCCGGAATCAGCGCGACCGTCTCCTGGACGACCTCGCCGCTCTCGTCATCGACGGTGAGACGCGAGATGAAGACGTCGACGATGCCGCTGCGGTTGTCGTCGAGGGCGATGTCTCCGTAGGGCAGCTCGACGCTGAGGCCCCCCAGAGCACTCTGGAGCGGCTCCGGAGACGGGTCGCCACCGGTCTCTGCAAGGCCGTCGACCAGCGCGACACCGGCCGAGTAGTAGCCGTACATGAACCCGAAGCTGGCAGCCGCTGAGGCGTCCGCACGCTCGCCTCCGGCGATGCCGGTGGGTAGCGAGTCCCAGGTCTCGTCTGCGCTTGCGAGGTACTCGTCGATCGCCGGCATCTGCACGTCGCCTGGTGGTGACGCGAAGCCACCCACATAGGCCCCCGCGATGTCCGGTCCCAGTGCCTGCGCGAGATCGGGGTTGAAGAACAGGTTGCCGGCGTGCTGATCGCCAGTCAGGTCACCCTTGGCGTCGACGAACGCCTCGAGCGCGGCCTGGGTGCCGGTACCACCGACCGCCCAGAAGTAGCCGTCGACCTCGTCGGGGTCGGGCAGCTGGGCGATGTAGGACGAGTAGTCGGTGGTCCCCAGCGGCGGGAACACCCGGGAGGTGACCTCGCCACCGACACCACAGAACTCCGCGACGAACCCAGCGGTCGAGGTGTGACCGAAGCTGTAGTCGTCGGCGATGACCGCCGCCGTCTCCCAGCCCTCCTGGTTGTGCAGAATGTCGCCGAGCCCGGCGTTCCAGATCGCCCCTTCGCCATGGAAGCGGAAGAAGTTGGGCGCCTGAACCTCGAGCGTCGGCTCCTGCGAGCCGGCGATGCCGCTGAGGAAGGTGACGTCGGGGTTCTGCAGCGCGTACTCCGCGACCGCGATGCCCTCGTCACCGGACAGCGGCCCGATCACGACGTTGGCATCGTTCTGCTCGACGAGCTGGCGGACCTCGGCCAGGATTCGGTCGGGCGTGTCGTCACCGCAGCCGACGCCGACCAACTCGATGGGCGTGCCGTTGACTTCAGCGCCTTCCCAACCGTCGAGTGCGGTGTCGTCGGACGGCACGGTGGCCCCGGCGTGGTTGACCAGGGCGAGCGCCACACCGGCCACGGTGTCCTCGTGGAAGCCACCGAACGGTCCCTCGCACTGTCCGAGGATCCCGAGCCGCACCTCGTCGTCGCCGTCGTCCGCGACGTCGACGTCGTCGTCAGCGTCATCTGCGTCGTCGACGTCGTCAACGGCGTCCTCGGAATCGTCGAGTCCCGGCGGCGCGTCTGCATCATCATCGGCGCACGCCGCCACGATCAACGCGAGAGCGAATAGTGAACTGGCGACGAGTCGTCGCCCAGATGTCTTGGCTTGCTTCATGACAGTACTCCCTCGTGTGCCTTCGGAGCCGACGCGTCGCCCGCCCGAAACCCGGTATCGTTGCTGATGTGTCACTGCACGTGTCTTGCCTCGTGTTGGACCTACTTCCTTTCCTCGGTCGGCGGCGAGGTGCTGCTGTCGATCATCACGACGGGGGACTCGCCGGCGTCGTCGCCGGAGGTATCCACCCTGCCGGTGCCGTCACGGCTCGAGAATCTCGAGAACCTGCGACGCCCCTCATTGCTGAGCCGCTGGATGACGCCGCTCAGGCCCTCGGGCGAGAGCACCATGATCAGCAGCACCAGCGCGCCAATGACCGTGTTGAAGCGATCCTCGGTGATCCCGATTCGATCGACGAACGGGAGCGCGCGCAGGTAGCTGTTGGCCGCCACGTAGACGAACGCACCCAGCCAGGCGCCCTCGAGGTGGGAGATCCCCCCGATGACCGCGACGATCAGCAGCACCAGCGTGGGGCTGATGCCGATCGACGCCGGGTCGATCTGGCCGTTCCACCACACGTTGAGCAGGCCGGCCACGCCTGCGATGAACCCTGCGAGCGTGAACGCCAGCGCACGGTGCAGCGGCACCCTGAAGCCGAGCGATGCCATGCGCACCGGGTCGTCGCGGACACCCTGCAGGGCCAGACCGAACGGGGTGCGCGCCACCAGCTTGAGCACGACATAGCCGCCGATCGAGAGCAGCAGCGCGGCGTAGTAGAGGTGGGTGGCTTGAGTGATCGGCGGGGGCGGCGTGATACGCGTGATACCGCTGGGTCCCGAGATCGGCACGACCTGGGCGAAGACGTTGTAGCCGATGACGGCGTACACCAGCGTGAGCATCAGGAAGTAGATGCCGGTGGTACGGCTCGACAGCGCCCCGAGCAGGAACGCGATGGCCGTGGCGACAGCCAGTGCGAACACGACGGCGGTCCAGGGCGCCCATCCGAGGTTGAGACCCCGGGGACTGGCCTCGAGCACCGCGTTGCCGAACATGAAGCCGGCCGTGCCGAAAAGCATCAGCTGGGCCAGCGAGACCATGCCTCCGTACGCGCTGAGGAACACGATCGTGGCCGCGGCAAGCCCGAGTATCAGCGTTCGGGTCATGATGAAGTTGACGAAGAACGACGAACCGATAGCCGGCAGCACCACCAGGAGCGCTACCACCGCGACGAAGGCGATGGTCGTCGGCGAGCGCAGCTGCCGGGTCACGCCGGCCGCCCGAACAAGCCGTAGGGCCTGACCGCCAGGACGACCGCCAGCAGCACGAAGGTCAGGATGATCGCGTAGAAGGAGTAACGGCTGGGTAGGTAGGCGGGGGCGAATGCGATCACCATCCCGTAGAGCAGGGAGCCGGCTACCGCACCCTTGATCGAGCCGAGCCCGCCGATGATCACCACCACCAGCGAGTTCAGCAGCCAATCGCCGTCCGAGCCCGTCGCCGCCCCGGCGAAGGACGCGCCCATCGCACCACCGATCCCTGCGAGGAACGCGCCGACGAAGAAGGTCACGGCGAACACGAAGGTGATGTTGATCCCGAGGGCGCGGACCATGGTCTCGTCGTCCACTCCGGCACGGATCACGAGACCCATACGCGTGCGGTTCAGCCACAACCACAGCAGCGCCCCGACGAGCACAGCGACCGCGAGCATGAACAACCGGGTGGTCGCGTAGCGCTGACCCAGGATCTCTATGAAGTGGGTCACCGAGCCCGGCCAGGTCATCCTGAGCGCGAGCCCGCCGAAGTGGTTGAGCATCTGATCGGCCATGATGACGGTGATCGCCAGGGTGATCAGCGCCTGTCGCAGCTCTTGGCCCTGGTTCCAGCGCAGGAACAGCTGCTGGAGGATCAGACCGACGCATGCGGCCACCAGGGCGCCGACGAGCATCGGCACGACCCAGTCGAGGATCCCGACCTCGTCGGCCACGATGTTGCGAGACTTGCCGAGCATCGCATGCTGGACATTTATCGCCACGAACGCCGCGAGCAGAAACAACGACCCGTGGGCCATGTTGACGGTCCGCATCAAGCCGAAGATGAGCGTGAACCCCGAGGCCACGACGAACAGCAGGCCGGCGAAGGTGATCGCGTCGAGGAGGGTGACTACGAAGCGCCCCGGATTCGAGACGGCCGGACCAGCGGGACTGTCGCCGGCGATGAACAGCACCCACACCACCACGAAGGCCGCAGCGGCATAGGCGACCGCCTTGGGCAGGGCATAGACGACGGATCGCTTGCTATCTGCCGTGCCATCACCCGCCTGCGGCGCCTGGCCGACCGCTGTTGACATGCCTCTCCCTTGCCACCCGCGCAGAGCGGGTCCTCCCGAAGCTCCCGGCCGGCCTCTCGTCTCCCGTGGTCCGAAGGGCCGGCGGTGAGCTCTCCTCGCCAAACAATACAGAAACCAGCGCAGGATGCAACCTTGAATACAGGGCTTGACACCAACCGATGTACTGGCTTAGGTGCCATGCATACATTCCGGGATGCAGGCCCTGACACTGGGATGCGGGGCGGGACCAGAGAGGACGGCGTGTCGATGCGGCCGTACATACTTGGGCAGCTGACCAGGGATCTGGCCGCGGCCGTGGGAAGCGAACACGTCAGCTCAGATCCCCGTGTGGTCACCGAGCAGGCAACGGACTGGTCGTGGATGTCGCAGTACCTGTCCTATCGCGACCTGCCCCTGCCCACGGCCGATGTGGCGGTTTGGCCGACGACCACTGAGGAGGTCGAGTCGGTGGTGCGGATCGCCTCGGAGTACCGCGTCCCGGTGATCCCACGCGGCGGCGGCTCCGGCACCCAGGGCGGAACCTTCGCCCTCTACGGGGGCATCGCGGTCGACATGACCCGCATGAACCGCATCATCGACATCGATGAGACGAGCCTGGTGGCGACCGTCCAGGCGGGCGTCGACGGCGCGGTCCTCGAGAAGGAACTCAATCCCCTACGCCTCACCCTGGCCCACTACCCCGGTTCACACCACCTCGGTGCGACGATCGGTGGATCCCTGGCCGCCCGAGGTTCCGGGGTCGTATCCACCAAGTACGGCAAGGCCGAGGACATGGTGCTCCAGGCGGAGGCCGTGGTGCCGCCAGGTCGGCGGGTCCGGACGCTGCCGATCCCCAGCCACGCCGCCGGTCCCGATCTGCTCCAGACGCTCGTGGGCTCCGAGGGCACGCTCGGGCTGATCACCGAGGTCGCCGTGCGTCTGGACCCGCTGCCCAAGGGACGGCGCTTCCTGTCCTACCGGTTCGACGACGTCGAGGACGGATTGGAGGCCGCACGCCGAATCATGACCAAACGGGTCGTTCCCGCAGCCATGCGCCTCTACGACGAGGCGGACAGCGCCAAACTCACGGAGATGATCGACGTCGGCACCGACGGCGTGCTACTCGTCATCGTCCTCGATGGGACCGACGACACGATGATGGCGGTGGAGCACGAGGCCATCGCGGCGGAGTGCACCAACGGCTCGGACCTGGGTCGCGGCCCGGCAGAGTCCTGGTGGGATGGCAAGTACGAGCCGTACCGCGACGGCAACGCTCCGGCTCCGCCACTGTTGTTCGGCACCACCGATACCTGTGCACGGTTCGTCGATCTGCCGCGCCTCTACCACGCGAAGAAGGCGGCGATCGAGGAAGGGTTCGCCGAGTACGGAGCCCGCTATACGGCGCACTTCTCGCACTGGTATCCGTGGGGTGGGATGATCTACGACCGCTTCTACGTCGACAACCCTCCCGAGGATCCCGACGAGGCGCTCGCACTGCACGACCGGCTGTGGGACGCGGCCGTGCACACCTCGCTCGCCAACGGCGGGATCATCAATGATCACCACGGTGTCGGGCTCAAGCTCGGGCGCTTCATGCGCCCGCAGCATGGTGAGGCGTTCGAGCTCATGCTCGCGATCAAGCACGCTTGGGACCCTGACGGGATCATGAACCCCGGCAAGCTGGGGTTCGGGGCGCCACGAGCAGCGGCCGGCTAGCTCAAGACGAACGGTAAGGAGCGATCAGCACGGCGACATGTCGAGCCATTGGTCCCGGGGCGGCCATGATCCCGGGACGCGGAGAAGGGAGCGGGAGAGATGCACCTATCAATGCACAACTGGATGCGCGCGGAGCCACTGGAGGTCACGCTCGCGAGACTCGCGAAGTGCGGCTACGAGAGCATCGAAATCAGTGGCGAGCCTGAGCAGTACAAGGCCGAGGACGTCAAACCACTGCTCAAGAAGTACGGCCTGCGGTGTTGGGGTTCGGTCACACTGATGCTCGGTGATCGCAACCTCGTCGCGGCAGACCCCGATCAGCGAGCGGCCTCGGTGCAGTACACCAAGGACTGCATCGACCTGGTCGCGGCGCTCGACGGTGAGGAGATGACCATCGTCCCCGCCACGGTGGGCAAGATCTCGCCCGACGCCACTCCCGAGCAGGAGTGGGAGTGGGCCGTCGCAGGACTCAAGGAGATCTACGAGCACTCCCAGCCGCGCGGGGTGCGACTCGCCATCGAGCCACTCAACCGCTTCGAGACCTACTTCATCAACCGCGGCGCACAGGCGATGGCGCTCGCCGAGGCCGTCGGAGACGAGTGCGGCGTGTGCCTCGACGGATTCCACATCAACATCGAGGAGGCGGACCTCTACCAGACGATCCGCGACTGCGGCCCCCGGCTGGCCGATTTCCACGTCGCAGACAACAACCGCATGCCCGCGGGGATGGGCCACTACGACTGGAAGGCGATCGTCGCAACGCTGAAGGAAGTCGGCTACGACGGCGCCCTGACCGCCGAATTCGTCGCCCCGATCGACCGTACCCCGGCGAACCCCTACCCCAACGCGCTGGACACCAACCCCGTGGACATCAGCGATGAGCAGCGCAAGTTCATCGAGGACCACGGCTCCAGCATCCTCACCGAAGAGTTCTACGACTGGCTGACCCAGCAGAACGCCGACCACCTGCTGCCTCTGATCTAGACGAGGTTCCTGGGGCTCGCCTGCCGGGCGGGCCCCATCGTTGACACGTTGCGAGTCGCGATGACCCCCACAATCGCCGTCCTGGCCACCCTGGACACCAAAGGCCCGGAGGCCGCCTACATCCGCGACCGGCTCACTGACGCCGGACTGCAGCCGCTTGTGATCGACTGTGGCATCCTCGGCGATCCACTGGACATCGTTCCCGACGTCTCCAACGAGGACGTGGCGCGGCACGGTGGCAGTTCCATCGTCGAGCTGCGGACAGCAGGCACGCGTGGGCGTGCCGTGGCTGCGATGCGCACGATGCTCAGTGACCTGGTCGAACAGCTCTACTCCGACGGGCAGTTGCACGGCGCCATCGGCATCGGTGGAGCCGAAGGTGCGGTGATGACCGCCAGTGCGTTGATGCGCCTGCCCGTGGGCGTCCCCAAGTTGGTGATCTCCCCGATCGCCTCGGGGCGCCACGAGTTCGGCCCGCTGGTCGGCACGCGGGACATGATGGTCATGCACTCGGTCGTGGACATCCTCGGCCTCAACGAGATCGCCTGCACGGTGTTCGACAACGCCGTGGCCGCCGTGGCAGGGATGATCGAACGGGGTCGTCGGAGCAGCGGCCCGGATCCCGATACCGCGGCCCGTACCGTCGCCCTGACGATGTTGGGCAACACCACACAGGCGATCATGGCGGCCCGCGAGGAGCTGGCCACAGCCGGCTTCGAGTCCACCGTCTTCCACTCCAACGGGGTGGGTGGACCCGCCATGGAGGAGCTGGCCTCCGAGGGCTACTTCTGCGGGGTCATCGACTTCACGACCAACGAGGTCACTGACCCGCTCGTCGGTGGCATCCACGATGGTGGGCCCGATCGACTCCGGATCATCGGTGAACTCGGTCTGCCCCAGGTGATCGTGCCCGGCTGCATCGACTTCGCCGTGTTCGAGCCCTCCCGGATCACCCCTGAGCTCGCGGAGCGCCCCAGCTACGACCACAACCCCGAGTTCCGTCTGATCCGCATGTCCGCGGAGGAGATGGTCACCATCGCCGGGGTATTCGTGGAGCGCCTCTCGTCTGCCCGTGGACCCGTGCAGGTCGCGGTACCGACCAACGGGCTGTCGATCCCCAACACGCCCGACGGCCCGTTCTGGGATCCCGATGCCGACGCCGGCTTCCTCGAGGCACTCAGCGGCGGGCTCAGATCCGACATACCGATCACCACCTACGACCACCACGTGAACGATCCGGAGTTCGGACGGCTCGTAGCACGACTCTTTGTTGCGATGGCCCAGGAGGTCAAGGCATGAGCTCGACATTCACCCGCAAGGCCGCCCACCTGACCGAGGACGACGCGGACTTCCGGGCGAAGTTCCGGTCGTGGGGGCTGGCGGACCTCTCCTACGTGGACATCCGCGAGTACCTCGCGGTCAAGGACCTGGTGCTCGTCCCGATGGCCAGCACCGAGCAGCACGGGCCTCATCTGCCGCTCTACACCGACACGGTCACGGCCGTCGAGGTCGCTGCCCGCGTCTCAGAGCACATCGGGGTCCTGCACACCCCACCGCTGTGGGCCGGCTACTCGCCGCAGCACATGCATGAGCCCGGTGAAGGGCGCGGCACCATCACGCTGCGCGCGAGCACGTTGACCAACCTGATGTACGACGTCGCGCGGAGCCTGATCCACCACGGCTTCAACCGGATCATCTTCGTCAACGGGCACGGCTCGAACGTCAAGGTCGTCGATCCCGTGCTGCGCCGGCTGCGCTACGAGACCGGCGCGCTGATCGGTCTGGTCAGGCCCTACATGGAGCGCTACATCGGACTGCTCGAGGGGCTGATGGAGAACCCGCCGGAGGAGACCCCGGGCTGGCACAGCAGCGAGCTGGAGACCTCGCAGGACATGGCCTGGAACGAGGACCTGGTACGCATGGAGCGCGCCGCCGACACCCGGGCCGCGGTCCCCGACTTCCTGCCCGAATCGTTCCGCAAGACCGATGGTGCACCTGACGTCGAGTTCGAGGGCTACCAGTACTTCAACTTCCCGATGGACCACCACGAGTTCATCGACAGCGGGACGATCGGCAACCCCATGCGTGCGACCAAGGAAAAGGGGGAAGAGGCCTTCCGTCGATACGCTGAGCACGTCGCGCGTGGCGTGCTGGAGCTGATGGAGGTTCCAGTCACCGTTCACGACCGGGAGTTCATCGATCGGGTGGTGTGATGCAGTCCGAGCCAGCTCAGGCCAAGGCACAGGACGACGAGGGTGCCGCCGGCGACCCCCCGGGTTCGATGGTGGCCCGGATCTACGAGACACTGCAGTCGGCCATCGTCCAGGCCCGCCTGGGAGCCGGCACGCCGCTCTCGCAGAACAAGCTGGCCAGCCAGCTGGGGGTGAGCCGGACCCCCGTCCGTGAGGCGCTTCTGCGCCTGGAGCACGACGGGTTGGTCCAACGCTCGGCCGGGTTCGGGTTCGTCGTCACAACGATCACCCCGGACGAGGTCAACGAAGCCTGCGACCTACTCAAGCTGCTCGACCGGTTCGTCTACGTCCGTGCCGCCCGCAGCCTGACCTCCGAGGAGCTCGACGAGCTCCATGAGCTAGCCAAGAGCCTGGTCGACAACGCCGAGCGCGGCGACACCGACGCCTGGCGCAAGGCCGACCTCCGCTACCACGAGATGGTGATGAACGCCGCCAACAACCGCTACGTGGCCGACTACCTGGAACGGACACGCGGACGCGTTCAGCGCTTCTGGCTGCAGAAGCCCCACTTCGACGGCCGCCTCACCAGCTGCTCCCAGGACCACGTCTCACTCGCCCAAGCGATGGTCGACCACGACGAAGAGGCGTTGGTCGCCGCAGTCGACGCACACATCGAACGGCTCCGCGAAGGCGTGCTCATGCGCCTGGAGAGCGCGATGCCGCTGCTGCCCCACCTCGATCCGCTCGGAAGCGTGTTCTCCCAGGATGAGGCAACGCTCGACACTCAGGACTGAACTGCCCGCAGCGAAGGCCGACCCTCAGCCGGCGGATGGTGAGCGGAGGCTTCCTGAGGACCAGTCAGCACAGGGAGTCGACGCGGTGAGCAAGCAGCGGGCGTGGCGGTGGGGCAACCTGCCGATTCCCGAACCGCACACCGCCGGGCTGGTCGTCAGCCTCATCCTCGAGCGCATCTGGCCACGCCCGCTCGGGGCTCGCCCGGCGACTCGTGCCGGTGGGGCGGTGCTGCTCATTGGCGGGGCGGCGCTGGTGGCCTGGGCGACGGCGTCTGCCGCGTCGAGCGACCTCGAGCGGCCGGGCCGTCTGATCACCGAGGGCGCGTACGCATACAGCCGCAACCCGATGTACGTCGGCTGGACCCTGATGTACCTCGGGACCGGCGCCCTTGGCGGTTCGGCGTGGCCGGTGATCCTTCTGCCGGGCGTCGCGGTGGCCATGGATCGAGCCGTCCGCCTCGAGGAGCAGCGCCTGGCGGCACGGTTCGGCGCAGACTTCGAGGCCTACGCCGCCCGGGTCCACCGGTACATCTAGGCCGACCACGCCGCCGTGCCCGGTTCCCTCGAGCGGCCGCAGGCGACGATCAGTCCCCGTCGCGGCGAGCGGGAACGTGCAGCGCTGGGGGCCGCCATGCCAGCCGAGGTTCGGGCCCACGAGGACCTGTGCCGCCGCGGGCGCGAGGCCTACGTCCGGCGAGCCTGGGCCGAGGCCTACACGGCGCTGGCGACCGCAGACCAGGCTGCCCCCCTGGCTGCCGACGACCTCGAACTGCTGGCCTTCGCCGCGCACCTCACCGGCCGGGAGGACGCCGCGCTCGCCGCCCTGGAGCGCGCCCATCGGGCTCACCTCGACGACGGCGAGGTGGCTCGTGGGGTCCGCTGCGCGTTCTGGCCCGGCATGCTCCTGATCCAGGGTGGGCAGCCGGCACAGGGCGGCGGCGCTGACCACCTTCGAGCAGGTGGCGCGCATCGCCGTCGAGTTCGCCGTCACCTGGCTGCGCGAGCTGCTCGGCGCCACCCGTGCGCAGCCGCCGATCCTGGTCGGTCACCTGCTCGGCGGTGCGATCGCGCTCCGGCTCGCGTGCCAGGACGCCGACGCGCTCCGCGCCCTGGTCCTGGTCGACCCGCTCGGGCTGGCGCCCTACCGACCGGCACCGAGCTTCGCGCTGACACTGGCTGGCTTCCTGGTCCGGCCGACGGAGCGGTCGCGGGATCGGATGTTCCAGCGCTGCTTCCTGGACCTGGATGCAGTCCAGACCGAAGCCGGCGAGCTGTGGCCCGACCTGGCCGACTACGCCCTGGACCGCGTTCGCACTCCCGAGCTCAAACAGACCCTGCGGCGGCTGATGCCCGAGCTGGGGCGCCGCTCGCTTCCGAGGAGCTGAGCGCGATCACGGTCCCGACCAGCCTGATCCACGGCCGCCACGACCAGCAGGTGCGGCTGCGCATCGCAGCGACCGCAAGCCAACAGTATGGCTGGCCGCTGCACGTGATCGAGGACGCGGCCGACGACCCCGCGGTCGAACAACCGGATGCATTCCTGGCTGCGCTGCGGGCCGCCGTCGCCGACGACGCAGCCGAGCGCTGACGCCGCCGCCGGCGACGCCGAGGTGGCAGACTCGAACCCCGTCGGCTTGCTCGACACCGCTCTGGAGGAGAGGCGACGACGTGAACGGCATCGCACGATTCAGCCTGGTGGCACTCGACTGCCCCGACCCGCAGGCGCTGGCGGACTTCTACGCCCAGTTGACCGGCTTCGACCTGGACTACGACGGGGGTGACTGGGTCCAGCTTCGCAGCGACACCGGGGCCACCCTGGCATTCCAGCATGCACCAGACCACCAGCCACCGGAGTGGCCCAGCGCCGACCGGCCCCAGCAGGCGCATCTGGACTTCGACGTCGTCGACCTCGACCAGGCCGAGGCACAGGTCCTGGCGATCGGGGCACGCAAGACCGAGCACCAGCCGGGCGAGAGCTTCCGTGTCTTCCTGGACCCGGCCGGCCATCCCTTCTGCCTCGTGCAGGCGCCGACGTAGGCCCCTTCCGGACCGGTCCGGTAATCCCAGCGGCTCGGCTGACTGGCAGACTCCGCGTCGCACGTTCGCTGATCGCCAGAGCAGCTTCACATGCGCTGACCATCGGGGCATACGGATGCGGAATCGACTCCGGCTGGAGACCAACCCGGCGGTGTTCACCACCTCGGTCGTGGTGATCCTGCTGTTCCTTACCGTCGGCGTGGCCGCGACCGAGCAGCTCGGGCGCGCGTTCGAGACCGTCCAGGACGGCATCGCGGCGACGCTCGACTGGTACTACATCCTGATCGTCACCGGCTTTCTCGTGTTCGCGGTGTGGCTTGGCGCCAGCCGGTTCGGACGCAAGCGGCTCGGCGGCGACGACGAGCGACCGCGGTACCGCTACCTGACCTGGTTCGCGTTGCTGTTCACCGCCGGCATGGGCATCGGGCTGGTCTTCTGGGCGGTCGCCGAGCCGCTGACCCACCTCGCCGACCCGCCGATGACCGAGGCGGGAACCCCCGCTGCGGCGCGCGAGGCGATGCAGTTCACGTTCTTCCACTGGGGCCTGCACGCCTGGGCGGTCTACGTCGTGGTCGGACTGGCGCTCGCCTACTTCGCGTACCGCCACGACCTACCGCTGACGATGCGCTCGGCGGTGTACCCGCTGCTGGGCGACCGCATCCACGGACGCCTCGGCGACGTCGTGGACGTCTTCGCGGTGTTCGGCACCATGTTCGGGGTGGCTACGTCGCTCGGGTTCGGGGTGCTGCAGGTCAACGCCGGTCTGGCGTCCCTCGATCTCCTGGAGACCACCACGACCACGCAGCTGGTGATCATCACCGCTGTCACGCTGGCGGCCATCGGCTCGCTGCTGCTGGGGCTGGACAAGGGCATCCTGCGGTTGTCGCTGACCAACCTGGGCATCGCCTCGACCCTGATGCTGTTCGTGCTCATCGCGGGCCCGACGGTGTTCGTCCTGCGCAGCTTCGTCGAGCAGGTCGGCGTCTACTTCCAGCAGCTGCCCGAGATGATGCTGTGGACCGACGCTCGGGAGGATTCCGGCTGGCAGGGCATGTGGACGGTGTTCTACTGGGGCTGGTGGATGTCGTGGTCGCCGTTCGTCGGGTTGTTCATCGCCCGCGTGTCCCGTGGTCGCACGATCCGCGAGTTCGTGTTCGGGGTGCTGCTCGTCCCGACGGTGCTCACGTTCCTCTGGATGGCCACCTTCGGCAACACTGCGATCGCGCTGGACGGGTTGGCCGGCGGCGAGCTCGCAGAGGCGGTCGCCGAGGACCCGGCGGTCGCCCTGTTCGGCCTGCTCGAGCAGCTACCGCTGACCACCATCACCACGCTGCTGGCGATCCTGCTGGTGGCGACCTACTTCGTGACCTCGTCCGACTCCGCATCGTTGGTGATCGATCTGCTCACCAGCGGTGGGAACACCGACCCGCCGAAGATGCAGCGGGTGTTCTGGGCGGTGCTGGAAGGCGCGATCGCCGGGGTGCTGCTGGTCACGGGCGCAGGCGGCCTGCAGGCGCTCCAGACCGCGGCGATCACCACGGCGCTGCCCTTCTCGGTGATCATGATCCTCGCCTGCGTCGGGCTGGTCAGGGCCCTCTACGTCGACGAACGCGGCCGTCCGCTCCAGCGAGCCGTGCTGTGGTCCAGCGAGCACGACGACGTCCCCGAGACGCACGGCCGCCACAGCCCGGTCCGCGACGGCATCGAGGGGTCCCCTTGAGCGACGTTGACGGTCGGGCGGGGAGCAGGGCCACATCGTTGGCATCGTGAGACGGCACCGACCCACGACGCTCGAGCGCACTTCTGCTCTAGATATAGTAGGAGTGCTACGTTTCGCTGCGGCTCCCCCACGAGCGGAGGGACATGTCAACGCTCGATCCGCCGCACCGTGTCGACCAACCGGTGGTCACTGTCGACGGGCTCTGGATGCGCTACGGCGACAACGACGTCCTGCGTGGTGTCGACCTGGATGTGCGCCGGGGTGAGGTCGTCGTGCTCCTCGGCCCCAACGGTGCCGGAAAGACCACCACGATCGAGATCCTGGAGGGGTTCCGTCGCCCGTCCGCGGGGTCGGTGCACGTGCTCGGCGCGGACCCGCTGCACGCCGGCGAAGCCTGGCGCGCCCGGGTCGGTGTGGTGCTGCAGTCCTGGCGTGACCACGCCCGCTGGACTCCCCGCGACCTGCTCGACCACCTCGGTGCCTACTACGCGTACTTCAGCACGGACGAGCGTCCCCGACCGGTACCCACCGACGAACTGCTGTCCCTGGTCGGGCTGTCCGACGCCAGCGACCAGCGGCTGCTGACCCTCTCCGGTGGCCAGCGACGACGCCTGGACGTCGCCGTCGGAATCGTCGGTCGCCCGGAGCTGCTGTTCCTGGACGAGCCCACCGCGGGGTTCGACCCGCAGGCACGACGGGAGTTCCACGAGCTGGTGCACCGCCTGACCGACCTCGAGGGCACGACGGTGCTGCTGACCACCCACGACCTGTCCGAGGCGGAGAAGCTCGCCGACAGGATCCTGATCCTGGCCGGCGGGCGGATCGTCGCCGACGGCTCCGCCGACGAGCTTGCCCGCCAGATCCGCGCCAACGCCGAGGTCCGCTGGACCCAGGACGGGCAGCGCTACGTCCACGCCACCACCGACGCCACCGGGTTCGTCCGTCGCCTCCTCGACGAGCACTCGTCCGGCATCGAGGAGCTCGAGATCCGGCGGGCGAGCCTGGAGGACACCTACATCGAGTTGGTCCGCGCGTACGAGTCGGCCGACCTGGCCGCCGTCCCGACCAGCCTGACCACGGAGGGGAGCTGATGGATCTGCGTCTCCATGCGGTGACGATCGGGATGCGCCGCGGCTGGCACGAGTTCGTCATCGGTCTGCGCAGCTCGCAGGACCAGACCTTCTACGTCTTCATGGGACTGGGGGTACTGGCGCTGCTCTGGTTCAACCGCGACGAGGTCCTGGAGGGCACGACGCTCACCGTGCCGCAGGTCGTGCTGCCCAGTCTGATCGCCGGTGTCCTGATGTTCTCGATCGTCATCGGCCCTGCCTACGCCCTCGCCCTTGAACGTGAGGACGGCACGCTGCTGCGGTGCCGCATCGCCCCCTACGGCCTGCACGGCTACCTCACCGGCGTGGCGACGCTGACCGTCGTCTCGCTGGTCCCGTTGTTCGTGATCATGCTGGGCGGGTCGGCCATCCTGTTCGACGGTGCCGTCCCCACCGATCCCCGGCGCTGGGCCCTGATCGTCCCCGTGCTGCTGCTGGGGATCCTGGCCAACCTCTCGCTGGGCTTCACGATCGGCTCGCTGGTACCGCGGATCCAGCAGGTGACCACCTGGGGGATGCTGCCGGTCATCGGCCTGGCCTGGATCTCGGGGATCTTCGGGGAGATCGAGCGGCTCTGGGGCTGGGTCCAGGTCCTCGCGCAGGCCTTCCCGCTGTACTGGCTGGGTCACCTCATGCGGTATGCGTTCCTGCCCGAGGCCGCCGTGGTCGGTGAGCTCTACGGCAGCTGGCGGATCGGGTGGGGCATCACCGTCCTGGTCGCTTGGTCCGTGGCCGGTTCCGCTCTGGCTGCGCTGGTGGTACGCCGCATGGCGCGCCGACAGTCCGGCGCGGCGGTGGCCGAGGCCCGCGACCAGGCCGCCAACATGTACGTGCGATGAGTGAGGTCGTCCACAACCGCATCGCCCTGCTGCGTGCCGAGCAGGGCGTGTCCCGCCGCGAACTCGCCGACGCGCTCGGGGTGCACTACCAGACGGTCGGCTACCTCGAGCGGGGCGAGTTCAGCCCGAGCCTCCATCTGGCCCTGCGGATCGCCGCGTACTTCGAGTTGCCGGTCGAGGTCGTGTTCTCGATCGAGCCGTTTCCGCGCATCAGCGACCAGACGAACACGGCCTGAGCGCCCACCGCTGTTGCGGAATGTCGACGCTGCCCTGCACGGTCCAGGCAGCGAGTGGCAGGGCCAGCGCAGCCGCCGACGCAGCGACGACGCCCAGCAGCCAGGTCAGCCAGCTGCTGCGCTCCCGGCGGGTTCGTTCGGTGGCGTTCATCGGCGGCCTCGGCGCTCGATGCGCGATGCTCTCGATGGATCGCCACGGCGTCCCAGCGCCGGGGATCGGGCCGCTGGTCACCAGGATGCGCCCTTCGGAGCGTCGCCGCTACGGCGACCAACCAGGGAGGGCGGCGGCCTGCTCGAACCAGCGGTGGAGCTGCTCGTCGTCGAGCTCGTCGCCCTCGTGGATGTGGAAGGCCTTCGCGTCCGGGTCCTTGAAGTCGACCGGGGGCACCGGGTCGAGTTCGGCACCGGCGAAGAACGTGAGCTTCACGTAGTGGGTGAAGCAACGGAAGCTCGCGAAGAAGCCCTCGCCCTCGACGCCGTACATGGGCTGGTTCCACTTGACGGCCCTGCTGACGTGCGGGACGGCCTGCTCGATCAGCGCATCGATCCGACGGCCGACGTCGGACTTCCACCCGGGCATCGCGTCGATGTAGGCCTGCACCGGCCCGTCGCCGTCGCCCTTGGGGATCTGGGGATTGCCGCCCGCCAACAGCCTCGGGCCGTCACCAGGCGGCGTGCCGTGGTTCGCCTTCGCCACTGCGCTTCCTCCGATCGCGGTCACCCGCGCGCATTGCGTGCCACCGCGGCGGTGACGAGTTGCTTGAAGGCGACATCGTCTAGCTGGTCGCCTTCGCGCAGGTCGATCGCGCGCCGCGTGCTGCCGCTGAGGCTGGCGTTGAACATCCGTGCCGGGTCCTCCAACTCCGCACCCTGGGCGAACGTGATCTTCACCTTGTCCTTGTAGGTCTCGCCGGTGCAGATGGTCCCCTCGAGTTCCCATACCGGAACTCCGCCGGGGTTCGCGGGCTTGCGCCACTTGACCGCCTCGACCACGTCCGGTTCGGCCTCTCGAATCAGGGCGCGAACACGGGCGAGTGTCGCACCTCGCCAGTCTCCCAGCTCCGCGATCCTGGCATCGATGTGCTCCGAGGGCGACACGCACACTCCTCCCGGTTCGTCAACCACTGCCGGCGTCACTCCCGAGGCGACACGCCCGATCGGTACTCCGGTGCGGAGCGGAGCAGGCCCGCCGCTGTCGTCCCCGCCCTTGCCGGTCAGCCAGCCGCAGCGACGACGGCAACGGCCGGAAGTTCGATGCCCTCCGTGGTCTCGTAGGGGCCGAGGCGAGCAAGCAGGTCCTCGCGCACCCGTTGGCGCTCGTCCTCCGCCAGCCCCTCGATGGTGATCGCGACGGCGCCCGAAGCCTCGGTCAAGAACCGCCAGTAGTCGTCGCCGTCACCGAATGGCCAGGAGAACGCAACCTCCTCGATGTCGACCGCACCGAACCCTGCGCCGGTGAGCAGGGCGTCGAGCTGACCGTGATCCCCAAGGGCGAGGGTTCCTGGCGTTCCAGGCTGCGGCGGCGACACATGGCCGCGTTCCACCAGCACCTGCATGGGCAGCGCCGCCCAGGGATTCTCGTTCGGACCGGCGAAGACCGCACAGGCGAGCCGCCCACCTGACCTCAACACGCGGCGGCTCTCCGCGAGCGCCGCTTCCGCGTCGGGCATGAGCATGTAGCCCCAACGGCACAGCACCACGTCCACGACGTCGTCGTCGAGTGCCAGATCCTCAGCGTCGAGCACCCGGCAGTCGACATTGTCCATGCCGAGCATCTGGGCGTTGCGTCGTGCGACCTCGACCATCTCAGGCACGAAGTCGCTGACGATCGCCCGCCCGTCCGGGCCGATGTGGCTCGCGGCTGCCAGGCCGACGACCCCCGTCCCTGCGGCAAGATCGAGGACGGTCTGACCCGGCTGCGGACGCCCATGGTCGAGCATCGTCTCCGTGACGGGCCGAGCCGCCACCTCGAAATAGGTGTGGCGCTCCTCCCAACCACGTGCCATGGCCTCCCACACGGCCCGACTCGCCTGCCGCACATCGCTTGCGTCCATCGCAGCACTCCCCTCCCCCACCCAGCCGGATCCACCACACCTCCGCACGAAGCCAGACCCGGATCCGAACCGCATCTTGTCCTCGCAGGCGGGCCTTGTCCACCACCACGCAGTTCGGTTGCATCCTGTTGCGCCGGCCCGCGGTCGTTGGTCGGGCACCGGACGGCGGTCACCTGGCCGCGGACAGCGTGCGCTACCTCGCCGACCACCTGCCCGACAGCCAGATCCGCGAGATCCCCGGCGCCGCGCACTTCGGACCCTTGCTCACCCCCGAACCGGTCGCCGCCGAGCTCACCCGGCACTTCACCGCCGTCCACGCATGACGGGTTGACGCCAGCCCCCGCCAGGTTGTAGAACGCATGTTCGAGACCGTGCGGGGTGTGTGGTGGGCAGGTTCGACGGCGTCGCGCTGGCAGCGGTGACCCCCGGACAGCGTCGACCGGATCAGTCCACGGCGCACGACGGGCCACCGATCGTCCGCCTGCCCGACGGCGGCCGTGCGCTGCTCGTGCAGCCGCTGGGCATGCCGCGCACACTGCCGGTGCTGGCACCGGCCGATGCCGATGGTCCGTGCCGCACCGGCACGGACGCCTGGCGACCCACCAGCACCGACCGGGGCATCGTCGAGGTGGCGGTCTTCGGCCTGGAACCGCCACCATGGTCGGCGTCGGCCACACCGGGCCGGGAGCTCACCACGGCCGTCCGGCAGCGCGGCGGCGACGTCGACCGGCTCGCGGTGCTGCCGCCGGTGGTGGTCGCCGACCTGGTGGCCGTCGCGCCGCTGCGAGGTGGCCGGACCC
>SKSM01000008.1 GCA_007122985.1 Nitriliruptoraceae bacterium
CCGCGATGCGCCAGCTTGCGGTGCGAGCGGTCGATCTCGGCCCAGTCGTCGAACAGCGCCAGGATCGCCTCCCGCTCCCAGTCCAGCAGCCCATGCAACGCGACGGCCGGCCCGGGCGGGGCGTCGTCAAGCGGCAGCCCGGCCTGCCGACGTTGCTGCCAGGCCGACAGCCGCCGGTCGTTGACCTCCAACACCCGACACGCACGCCGGGCCGACCAGCCGCCCTCGATCGCGTGGTCGACCAGCGCCAGAAACCCGTCCTTGACGCCGGCCTCCACGCGGGCGGGGACCGGCCCGGCGGTCAGTCCCAACGCCCCTTTCCCCGAAACAGATGCAGCTCGACCGCCTGCTCGGTCACCGTCGCCTTGAGCCGCTCGATCTCGGCCTGGGCATCCTCCAGCGCGAGCTCGGCCGCGGACTTGCCCGGCCGGCCCGGCCGCGAGGTCGCCAGCCGCTCCAGCGCACCCTGCTGGGCGAGCTTGACGATGTGGTTCACCGTGGACCGGTCGATGCCCCACCGGTCCGCGACTTCCCGCTGGGTGCCCTGCCCGGCCACGACCTCCTGCCAGACCTGATACTTCTCCTGCGGCGTGAGATGCCGCCTCCGGCGGCCCTGCCCGACACCCTGCTGCTCTGCCATGATGTCCACCTCCAGGTGGTCCTCACGGACCCTCCCCTGGAGGGGAGTTTCTCAGACCAACCGTCAAACGAACTCAGACGCGGAACACCGTCGACATGTCGTGTGTCGGCGTGGGTCCTGGCTGGTGGTGACCAACGGCTCTCGCCGGCGGGCCCGCGCAGGCGCACGCTCGTGCCGGCACCGACCGGGACGAGCCTGCCGGCAGACGTCGGCGTGGACGTGACCGCGAGTACCGTGCCCGCCGGCCGGGGAGGACGAACCGTGGCGGTCGTCGAGGTGCAGGGGCTGCTCAAGTGCTACGGCGGGCGTGCGGTGGTCGACGGGGTGTCCTTCGAGGTCGCCGACGGAGAGATCTTCGGGGTCGTGGGACCCAACGGGGCAGGCAAGACCACCACGGTGGAGTGCATCGAAGGGCTGCGCCGTCCCGACGCCGGCCAGATCCGGGTGCTCGGCCTCGACCCGCAGCGCCACGCCCGCCAGATGCGCCGGCAGCTGGGCGTACAGCTGCAGGCGAGCCGCCTGCCCGACCGGCTCAAGGTGTGGGAGGCCATCGACTTGTACGCCACCTTCTACGACGATCCTGCCGATGCGGCAGAGCTGCTCGAGCTGCTCGGACTGACCGAGCACCGCAACGTGCGGTTCGCCAAGCTGTCCGGTGGGCAGCAGCAGCGGTTGTCGATCGCCTTGGCACTGGTCGGCCGCCCGCAGGTGGCGGTGCTCGATGAGCTGACGACCGGGCTCGATCCCCATGCTCGCCGTGACACCTGGACGTTGATCGAGCAGGTCCGTGATCGTGGGGTGTCGATCCTGCTGGTCACCCACTTCATGGAGGAGGCCGAACGGCTGTGCGACCGGGTCGCGGTGATCGACCGGGGACGGATCGTCGCGCTTGACACCCCGACCGGCATCGTCACCGTGGCCGGAGGCGAGCACCGGCTGCGGTTGGTGCCCTCCGCCCCGGTCGACCGCCAGCAGCTGGCTGAGCTCGCCGAGGTCACCGACGTCGCGCAGCGGCCACACGAACTGGTCGTCACCGGGAACCAGCACGTGGTCCAGGCCGTGATGGCGTGGCTGGCCCACGAGCAGATCGTCGCCGAGAAGCTGCGGGTCGACCAGCCCAACCTCGACGATGCGTTCGTCGCGCTCACCGGACGGTCGCTCGCCGACGCCGATACGCCCGGGGTTGACCGATGAGGCCGCTGACCAAGACGATCCAGGTCGAGATCAAGCTGCTGGTCCGCGACCTTTCCGCCGTGCTGTGGGTGGCGCTCCCCCCGCTGGCGCTGTTCGGGATCGGGATGCTCATCCCCGGGTTCCTCGACCCGCAGCCCGACCTCGAGCCCGCCGGGCTGCGCCTGATCGACATCTACCTGCCGATCCTGCTCGTGTTCACCCTCACCCTGACAGCGACGATGGCGGTCCCCTCGGCCCTGGCCACCTACCGCCACCAAGGCGTGTTGCGCCGGCTCCGCACCACCCCGGTCGGGCCGGCACCGCTGCTCGCCGCGCAGCTGGTGGCCAACCTGCTGTACGCCGCCGTCGCGGCCACACTCACGATCGTGGTCGCGCTGGTCGTGTTCGACGTGGCGCCTCCCGCCTCGTGGAGCGCGAGCGCGCTGGCGCTGGCGCTGGCGGCCTGGACGCTGTTCTCGATCGGGCTCATCGTTGGCGCCGTGGCCCCCAGCCCGACCGCAGCACCGGCCATCGGCAGCCTGGTCTGGATTCCCCTGATGGCGCTCGGCGGGCTGTGGGCACCACGCGAGGCGATGCCGACCGTGATGCGCCAGATCAGCGACCTGTCGCCCACCGGCGCCGCCGTCGACGCCCTCCAACACGCCTGGTTCGGGTCTGGGCCGGCCATCTCCAGCCTGCTCGTCCTCACCGTGTCCGCACTCGCCTTCGGCGCAACCGCCGCAGCCGTGTTGAGATGGGAGTGACCGCCAGGTCCGCGGCGCACCGCCGGAGGTCCACGATCTCCACCGGGGTCCGACCGCCACGCCCCAAGCGCGATGTGCAGCCTCGATAGGTCGGTACATCCTGCCTGCGCGCGCAACACGCGCTGACCATTGCTGCGCGCCCGACTCGCGGTAGTGAGTGCTGACGTTGGCGCGATGGAGGAGGTTGGCCGCAAGCGTGTCGGCTCCACGCCAGTCACGGCTACCTGTCGTGACCGGTCTGCCCTGCACATGTACCTGCCTGTTCACGCCGTCACCCGTAGGACTCCGCTTCGGTGGTGCGCGAGGCGTCAACCGTTCGGTTGAGGTGGGTGTAGCCGATGGTTGGACGCCGCAGCGTCGCCGGGGATGCACGCTGGACCTGGGCGGCGACGACGAGGCGCCGGTGGCAGGAAGGGGACGGCATGGACACGGTGGTCGAGGTCACCGGCCTGCGCAAGCGTTACGGGGATGTGGCTGCGGTCGATGGGGTGAGCCTGTCGGTGGGGCGGGGGGAGGTGTTCGGGGTGGGGGGCCCCAACGGGGCGGGTAAGACCACCATGGTGGAGTGCATCGCGGGGTTGCGTCGGCCGGATGCGGGTCGGGTGCGGGTGCTGGGTTGGGATCCGGTGGCGGATGCGGCGGCGGTGCGGGCGCGGGTGGGGGTGCAGCTTCAGCA
>SKSM01000062.1 GCA_007122985.1 Nitriliruptoraceae bacterium
CGACGCCACGCGGTCGACCGACGGCGAGGTGGCCAGTCGCCAGCCGAGCGCGTGCTCACGGCCACCGCCGCCGACGACCAGGACGCTTAGACCCACCCTTGACCTCCACCCCGGCCGGCCGACGCCGAGCGTTGCGGTGACTGCGACACCGACCGCTCCGAGCCGGGCCACAGCGCAGCGTAGAGCGGGCATGCACCACCGCACGACACCGGCGCTCACGCGTCGGCGGCGTCCTCCGACGCTGGTGGGCTGGCGCTGACCGAGAACGACATCCGCAGTCCGCCGCCCTCCCGTGGCTGCGCCCAGCTGTCGCCGCCGTGGAGGCGGGCGAACGCCCGCACGATCGACAGCCCGACCCCGCTGCCGGAGCGGGACTGGTCGTCGGCCCGGGTGAAGGGCTCGAAGACGGCCTCGAGCTGGTCCGCAGCGATCCCTGGCCCGCGGTCGTCGACGTGTACGACCACGTGCTCGTTCGTCGCGTCGACGCTGACCTCGATGGGGCCCGCGTCGCCCGCGTACTTGGCGGCATTGCCCAGGAGGTTCGCGATGGCGTGCTCGACCTTGGGGCCGTCGACGACCACGGTGTCCACCGCGAACGGCCCGAGCGCCACTTGGCCCTCAGGCAGTCCCGCACGCCGGATCGCCCGGTCGACGATCCCGGCCAGCTCGACCTCCTCACGGACCGGCTCGAGGTGTCCGTCGCCGAGCTCGCCGAGGTGCAGCAGATCCTGCAGGTCGTGCTGCAGGCGGCGGGCGTTGGCCGCTACCCGGTCGATCAGCTCACGACGCTCGTGGGGCTCGAGCTGCTCGTCACGTGCGACGACGGTGTCGGCGAGCCCGGCGATCAGGCCGGCCGGGGTAGCAAGGTCGTGTCCCGCGGACCGCAGGAAGGCGGTCTTGAGCTCGTCGGTCTGCCGCAGCTGCTCGACCAGCCGCTCGTTCTCCGCGGCGGCCGACCGGGAGAACTGGACCGCCTGCCGGGTGATCATCCCCCCGACCACCGCGGCGCCCCAGATCATCGCCACCTCGACCACGGCGCGCTCCGCACCGGCGGCGAGCAGGGTGCCGACATGGGCGGCGGCGGACGCACCGAGCACCGGCCAGCGCAGCTGGTCGAGCGCGACGAAGGCGTAGACGCTGACGTAGATGAACAGCACCGCCGGCGCCCCGGTCCGTCCGCTGCCCGACCACCACAGGATCTGGCAGATCGCCACGCTGCCGAGCAGGGTGAGCGCTGCGGCGGTCAGGACCGACAGCGACGGACGGTCCAACAGCAGCAGGACCGTGCCGAGCACCATGGCGAAGACACCGACCCCGACCACCCCCGCGGGCCACCCGTCCGCGGCCACTGCGAACAGGCCCCAGAAGGCGGCCAGGATGCCGCCGGTGGCCCACAGCACGCCCAGCAGCCGCGTCGGTCGCTCGGCGGTGACCGGCACCCGCAGGCGATCGAGCACGGAGAGGTCCGGGTCCGGCTCGCCCATTGCAGCCACCTGGCAGCCACCTGTACCGGCACCCGTCGGCTCCCCCTGAAGCCGATGACGCCGGTGCGAGGGTAGTCGAGCCTCCGCCGACCGTGACAATCCGCGGTCGAGCGGTCACCCGCGGAGTTTGCGCCAGCGGCGCACACCCCTGGCCACGCCCCGCACCCAGCGCGTCATCCGGACGCCGGGACCAGCGGCACGTCGCGACGCACCAGCGTCTGCGACCGCTGCGGGCCGACCGACACCCAGGTGATCGGCGCCCCGGCCTGCTCCTCGAGCACGTCGATGTAGTCGCGCGCGGCCCGGGGCAGATCGTCGTACTCGGTGACCGCCGAGATGTCGCTGCCCCAGCCGGGCAGCTCCTCGAACACCGGCTCCGCGTGGTGGAAGATCGACTGGTGGGGCGGGAAGTGCTCGTAGACCTGCCCGTCGTAGCGGTAGCCGGTGGCCACCTTGAGCGTCTCGAACTCGCCGAGGACGTCCAGCTTGGTCAGGAACAGATCGGTGAACCCGTTGACCCGGTTGGCGTAGCGCGCCAGCACGCCGTCGAACCAGCCGACGCGCCGGCGTCGCCCGGTCGTCGTGCCGTACTCACCGCCGACGTCGGTCATGCGCTCACCGACCTCGTCGAACAGCTCGGTCGGGAACGGTCCCGCGCCGACGCGCGTGACATAGGCCTTGGTGATGCCGATCACCCGGTCGACGTGCCTCGGCCCGATGCCGGCCCCCGTCAGCGCACCGCCCGCCACCGGATTCGACGAGGTCACGAAGGGATAGGTGCCGTGGTCGAGGTCGAGCAGCGTGCCCTGCGCACCCTCGAGGATGATGTGCTTGCCGGCCTCCAGCGAGGTGTGGATCAGGTCGGTGGTGTCGGTCAGCAGCGGGCGCAGGCGCTCGGCGTAGCCGAGGTACTCGCGGGCGATCTCCTCGACATCCATCGGCAGGCGGTTGTAGATCCGGGCGAGCTGCTCGTTCTTGTGCTCGAGCGCTGCCTCGAGCTTCTGCCGGAAGATCTTCTCGTCGAACAGGTCCTGGAACCGCAGGCCGACCCGTGACGCCTTGTCGGCGTAGGCCGGACCGATGCCGCGCTTGGTGGTGCCGAGGTTGTTCTTGCCGAGCCGGCGCTCGATCAGCAGGTCGAGTTCGCGGTGGTAGGGCATGATCAGGTGGGCGTTGCCCGACACGCGGACACGCGCGAAGGGATCGAGCCCTCGTGCCTGGAGGCCGTCGAGCTCCTCGAGCATCACCTTCGGGTCGATGACGACCCCGTCGGCGATCACCGGCAGCACGTTCGGGTAGAGGATGCCGCTGGGGATCAGGTGGAGCTTGAAGACCTGGTCTCCGACGATGACGGTGTGGCCGGCGTTGTTGCCGCCCTGGTAGCGCACGACCAGATCGGTCGTGTCGGCGAGCAGGTCGGTCGCCTTGCCCTTGCCCTCGTCGCCCCACTGGGCCCCGACGATGATGGTCGCGGGCACGCGTCGTCCTTCACTGCGACCGCGGATCCCGACGGGATCGCCGACGGTCGCGTCGTGGGTGGCGGAGCGCGACGCTCCGGCGGCTTGTCGACCACCGCCGTGTCCAGAGCCTACCGGTCGGCGCCCGCCGTCTGGCGGGCGCCGACCGGTACGGGGTCGCGAGGACTCAGCGTCCGTCGTCCTCCTCGATCGGCTCGGTGGCGTCCGCTGCTGGTCCGGCGTCGTGCGCCGCGGCGTCGACCGGACCGGCCGCCCCCGCCGCCGTGTCCGGCGCGGAGCC
>SKSM01000002.1 GCA_007122985.1 Nitriliruptoraceae bacterium
CAGGGCAAGCGCGAGGAGTGGACCGAGAAGCTCGACTTCGACATCCCGGTGCTCGAGCCCGGCAGCGACACCGGCGGCGAGTACGAGTACGTGTTCTGGACCGGGTGCGCCGGCGCGGTCGACGACCGTTCCATGCGCATCTCGCGGGCGATCGCCCAGCTGCTCCACGACGCCGGCGTGAACTTCGCGATCCTCGGCAAGAACGAGACCTGCACCGGTGACCCAGCGCGGCGGCTCGGCATGGAGTACCTGTTCCAGATGCTCGCGGAGCAGAACGTGGAGCTGCTCAAGAGCGTCGGCGCGGACAAGACCAAGATCATCGCCTGGTGTCCGCACTGCTTCAACACGCTGAAGAACGAGTACCCGGACTTCGACGGCGACTTCGAGGTGCTCCACCACTCGGAGGTGCTCAGCAAGCTGATCGACGAGGGGCGGCTCGTTGCCACCAACGAGGTCGACAAGCGGGTGACCTACCACGACCCGTGCTTCCTCGGCCGCCACAACGAGGTCTACTCCCAGCCGCGCAAGGTGGTGGACGCCGTGCCCGGCCTGCAGCCCACCGAGATGACCCGGTGCCGCTCCAACGGCTTCTGCTGCGGCGCCGGTGGCGCGCGGATGTGGATGGAGGAGGACATCGGCAAGCGGGTCAACATCGAGCGTGTCGACGAGGCGCTCGAGACCGATCCGCAGCTGATCTCCACCGCCTGCCCGTTCTGCACCACGATGCTCACCGACGGCATCGCCCAGAAGGTCCAGCAGGGCTCGCTCGAGGACGGCGAGGTGGAGGTGCTCGACATCTCCGAGGTGCTCGGACGCGGCCGCATGCTGCCCATGGCGGCGCAGGGTGTGGCCGGTGGCGGTGACGCCGGCGACGGTGGCGGCGACGGCGCACCGCACGAGGGCACCGACGAGCCGGCAGGACAGGCCTGAGGCGCACGGGCGCCGGCGACCAGCACGGCACGCGAAAAGCAGTCAGCCGATAGCGGTCAGCCGGTCGCCCGGGCCAGTCGCCGGCGTGATGCCTCCAGCAGGGACGGCTCGAAGGCGACGATGCCGCCCTTGCCGCGGTCCTTGGCCCGGTACATCGCCAGGTCGGCGTCGCGCAGCACGGAGTCCGCGGTCGACTCGCTGCCGAGCATCGCCACGCCGATGCTGACGCCGATCTCCAGCCGGTGCGCGCCCAGCACGAGCGGAGCGGTGATCAGCTCGCAGAGCCGCTGCGCGACCGCGGTCGCCTCGTCCTGGTCCGCGACCTCGCGCAGCAGCACGGCGAACTCGTCGCCGCCGAGCCGGCCGGCCAGGTCGTGTGCTCGCAGGGCTCCACGCAGGCGCTTCGCGACGGTCTGCAGCAACTGGTCACCCGCCGCGTGTCCGAGCTGGTCGTTGACGTCCTTGAAGCCGTCGAGGTCGAGGTAGAGCACCGCTGCGTCCGTGGCCCCACCGTCGAGCCACTCACCGACGGCGTCACGGAATCGGCGCAGGTTGGCCAGGTGGGTCAACGGGTCGTGGAAGGCCAGGTGCTCGAGCTCGGACTCGAGCTGTTTCTCCCGGGTGACGTCCAGGAAGACGCCGCGCAGCTCGACCCGACCGTCAGCCCTGTGGACGATCCCGAAGTCGTCACGGACCCAGCGCAGGACCCCGTCGTCACCGCGGATCCGGAAGGTGATGCTCGTCGCATCCGAGACCCGCTCGCCGTCACCGGTCAGGCCGAGCTCCTCGAACGCCGCACGGATCGTGGCGCGGTCCTCCTCGAGCACGAGATCACGGAAGTGTGCCCGCTCGGCCTCGTGGTGCACACAGGGCCGACCGATCAGGTCCTCGATCCGCGGGCTGACGTAGGTCCACGGCGACTCCAGGTCCGGTGGGGCGACGTAGACGACGGCAGGCACCTGCTCGACCAGCGTGCGGTAGCGCTGCTCTGCCACCTCCAGCTCCAGCTGCAGACGGCGGGTCTCGGTGACGTCCTGCAGCATCCCGATGACGAACTGCGGCCGGCCCTGGTCGTCGCGCAGCAGCGATGAGGTCAGCTGGCCCCAGACGACGTGCCCGTCAGCGTGGAGGAACCGCTTCTCGAGCTCGAAGCGCTCGCTGCGCCCCGCGACGAGCTCATCGAACAGCTCGCGGTTGCGCTCGACGTCGTCGGGATGGGTGTAGTCGTAGAACGACATCTCCGCGAAGGCCTCCCGGGAGTAGCCGAGCAGGCGCCGCAGGGCGTCGTTGCTCATCACCACCCGGCCGTCCAGGGTCACGACCCCGATACCGATCGGTGCGAGCTCCACGACGTCGTCGAGCCGCTGCCGGGCTTGTGACACCAACGCGCTCGCGTCGTCGATCAAGACTCCCACCAACCGAACCTTCCACCCAGGCACCACCGCACGAGCACCCCGTGCCACCCACCCCGTAGCTTGACACCGACCGAACTCACCCAAGGTATCGGCCAGGCGCCCAGGACCTGAAGGGTGTGTCACCATTCAGCGGCGAGGTGGCCCGTGCTGACCGCCGATCGCATGTGCGCACGACTCGGTAGGGTCTCTGACACGCTGTCACCGAGCCGCCGACGCCACCTGACACGCGTCGGCTGCCGGCGCCGGACGCGATGAGTTCGAGCATGACCGACCACCAGCGATCCACTCCGCACGAGGACCGCGCCGACCGGCTGGCGCGGCGCTTCGCGGTGCCGGTGCTCATCGCCGCCCTGGCTGCGGTCCCCGCGGTGTTCCTGACGCTGCTCGAGGAGCCATGGTCGACGGTCGGTGACGGGCTCAACGCCCTGTCGGGGGCGGTGCTGATCGCAGAGACCGTGGTGCTGCTGGCGGTCGCCGAGGACAAACGGGCCTGGCTGCGACGCAACAAGTGGCTGGTCGCGCTCGCGGCCGTGATCGTCCCGGCGGTCATCTTCGCGATCGGGCCGGTGCAGCTGCTGCGGCTGGTGCGCGTCGTCGGTGCGCTACGCATCGTGCGGATCAAACGCATCATCAAGGCCGGCCGTGTCCTGCGCGAGCGCGCGGGGCTCACCGCCGGCTGGCAGCGGGTCATCGCCGTGGTGGTCACGGTGCTGTCCGCCGGGTTCGTCGCCGTGGTGCTCGCCGACCCGAGCTCGCCGTCACGCGAGTGGCTGCTGGGGGCGGTCGACCTGGTCGGCTGGCCCGGCGTGGTGCTCGCCGGGATCATCCTGGCCGTGGCGACCTACGTCGTGCGCACGGCGCGGGACGACGAGGACGAGGACACAGACGA
>SKSM01000244.1 GCA_007122985.1 Nitriliruptoraceae bacterium
ACCGTGCGGGTGTGGTCGGCGTGGTAGCCGTCGACCAGCGCGCCACAGTCGACGGTCAACAGCTCGCCCCGCGCCAGCGGCCGCTGCCCCGGCTCGTGGTGCGGCGTCGCGCCGTTGGGGCCGCCGGCCACGATCGAGGGGAAGGCGACCCCGTCCGCGCCCCTGTCCACGAACCGGCGCTCGAGCGCCGTGGCCAGCTCCCGCTCGGTGCGTCCCGGCGCCACCAGCTCGGCGACCAGCCACGACAGCGCCTCCTCGGTGATGGCACAGGCACGCGCCAACCGGGCAATCTCGGCCGCGTCCTTGACCTGCCGGTGGGCGGCGACCAGGTGCTCGGTGGCCACCAGGTGGTGTCCGTGTCCGTCGACGCGCTCCTCGAGACCGTAGGCGTCCGCCCAGGTCAGGTGGTCCGCCTCCACGCCCAGCCCACCGCCGTCCGCGGCGGACGTCGCGCCGCCCAGCGCATCGAGCACCACCGGCACCGGATCGCGTGCGAGCACGGCCGGCAGGTCCGGCGCCTGCGCCGCTGCACGCCGGGTGTAGCGCCCATCGGTGACCAGCCGGTCGTCGCCCGCGTCACCGGCCAGCAGCAGCCGCCCGTAGGTGCCGGTGAAGCCGGTGAGATAGCGCACGTTGACCGGGTCGGTGACGTAGAGCAGCGCGATGCCGTAGCCAGCGAGCTCGCCCCGCAGCCGGTCACGCCGTGCCGCATGGTCATGGGCTGGCAGCTCGCCGGTGCTCATCCACCACGCTCGGCGACGAGCGAGCAGACCGCGCGGACCGCGAGCGGGTAGCCGGCGATGCCCAGCCCCACGATGCTGCCGTCGCACACCGCCGCGAGCACCGACCGGGCGCGAAACTCCTCACGGGCGTGGATGTTGGACAGGTGCAGCTCGACCTTCGGCACCTCCAGCAGCTCCAGGGCGTCACGCACCGCGTAGCTGTAGTGGGTCCACGCGCCGGCGTTGACGATGACCGCGTCGGTGCCGTCGGTACGCGCGGCGTGCAGCCGTGCGACCAGCTCGCCCTCGTGCTCGGTCTGGACGTGCTCGAGCTGCGCACCGGCCGCCGCTGCCTCGCTCCGCGCGGCCTCGACGACGTCGTCCAGGGTCGCGGTGCCGTAGACGGCCGGGTCACGCGTACCGAGCTGTGAGAGATTTGGCCCGTGCACCAGCAGGATCCGCACGCTGCCGCCTTTGCCGCTCGCCTGACGTCGGCGCTCTCGCCCACGCAGCGTGACGCTAACCCGGCCGGAGCGAGAATGCCCAGCGTCGCCGGCCGTCGTTCCCGGAGCTACCCGCCGCCGAGCCCGCCGAGCCCGCCGAGCCCGTCGAGCCCGCCGAGCCCGTCGAGCTCGTCGAGCACCGCGTCCACCTGCCCGCGCTCGGGGCTGACCACCACCGGCGCGGCCAGGTCGTCGAGCACCACGAACCGCACGCGCCCGTCGGCGACCTTCTTGTCGCGCGTCATCACCTCCCACACCTGTTCACGGTCCAGCGCGGGCCCGCGCACCGGCAGCCCAAGCTGCGCCAGCAGCCGCTCGCCGCGCTCCGCGACGCCCGCGGGCGTCCGCCCCAGCCGTCTGCCCAACCGCAACGCCACGACCGTGCCGATGGCGACCGCCTCGCCGTGGAGCACCTCGGTGTAGCCGGTCAGCGCCTCGACGACGTGGCCGTAGGTGTGGCCGAGGTTGAGGTGGGCACGCACACCGCCCTCGCGCTCGTCGGCGGCGACCACCGCGGCCTTGACCGCAGCGGAGCGACGCACGATCTCCTCGAGCGCCTCGGGCGAGAGCCGCCCGCCACCCCCGGCTGCCGACTCCAACCGCTCCAACAGCGCCGGATCGGCGATCAGCCCGTACTTGACCACCTCGCCGAGCCCCTCGGTCAGCAGTCGGTCGGGGAGGCTCGCGAGCACGTCGACGTCGCACGCCACCGCGACCGGCTGGTGGAACGCCCCGACCAGGTTCTTGCCCTGCGGCAGGTTGATCCCGGTCTTGCCGCCGATCGCCGCATCCACCTGGCCCAGCAGCGTGGTGGGCACCTGCAGCACCGCCACCCCGCGGTTGTAGGTCGCCGCGGCGAAGCCGGCCAGATCGCCCACCACGCCGCCGCCGACCGCCACGACCAGGTCCCCGCGCGACAACGGCACCTCTGCCGCCGCCTGCCACAGGTGCGCGAGCACCTCCAGGTCCTTCGCGGCCTCGCCGTCGGGCACGACCGACCACACCACCTCGAGGCCCGCGTCCCTCAGGGCCGCATCGACCGGCGTGACGTGCCCGGCGTCGACCACCGGGCCCTGTGTGACCAGCAGCGCCCGCCGCGCTGAGGCCGGCAGCACCACGTGCTCGGCCAACGCCTCGAGCCATCCGCGCCCGACCACCACCGGGTAGGCCGCCCCGGCCAGGGACACCTCGACCACCGTGGGCTCGCGGGACCCGCTCATGTCATCACCTGCTCGTGCTCGGACGGGGTCAGCACGTCCCCGCAGGACATCGCCCACGCGAGGATGTCCTCGACGATGCGCTCGGGCTCGCGGGCCGCATCCACGGTCAGGTCGCAGACGTCGAGGTAGCGCTGCTGGCGCGCGGCGTGGGTCGCACGCACCTTGGCGGTCAGATCGCCGTCCAGCAACGGGCGGTCGGTGTCGCCCGTCAACCGCTCGGCGAGCACGTCCGGCGGCGCGTCGAGGTGGACGATCACCCCGGTCAGCACCAGCGAGGCGACGTTGTCGTCGCGCAGCACCACCCCGCCGCCCAGGCTGATCACCAGGTCCGGGAAGCGGGCGAGCTCCTCGACCACCTGCCGCTCGAGCTCGCGGAAGCCGGCCTCACCGTGCTCGTCGAACAGTTCGGGGATCGAGCGGCCGGTCCAGCTGCGCAGCTCGTCGTCGGTGTCGACCGCGCGGCGGCCGAGTCGGTCGGCGAGCAGCCGGGCGACCGTCGTCTTGCCGGCACCCATCATGCCGGCCAGGCACAGGCTGCGGCTCATCACGGGCACGTCACGGGCACGTCACCGCTCGGCGACGTCGGCGAGGTAGCCGGCGAGGTTGCGCTGCACCTCGGCGAGCGTGTCCCCACCGGTCTTCTCCAGCAGCGCGTCGGCGAGCACGAACGCGACGACCGACTCGAGCACCACCCCCGCACGCGGCACGGCGCAGGCGTCCGAACGCTGGGTGATGGCCACGGCAGGTTCGTGGCTGTCGATGTCGACGGTGGCCAGCGGC
>SKSM01000020.1 GCA_007122985.1 Nitriliruptoraceae bacterium
CCGCGAGGCCGCGAAGCCGCGAAGCCGCGAAGCCGCGAAGCCGCGAGGTCGCGTCCGGCGTCACGCCCCCGAGCGTGCCAGCTCGCGCTCGTCGCCCGGCCGGACACCGCGGTCGGTGGTTGGTCCGGAGCGACGGGCCAGCGCCTGCGAACGCGCCGTGTCGTGCGGATCGAGCCGCGATGCGGCACCGACCAGGCTGCGGGCGACCCGCGTGCGCAAGCCCGGCCGGCTCGCGCGGCGCAGACGTTGCAGCGATGCGTACCTGCCGGCCTCCGCCTGCTGGTCGCGCACGATCGTGTCGAGCGTGGAGTGGTCAAGCACGGCCGTCACCTCCGGGGAAGCGGCGCAGGCCCGGCGTGGAGCAGATCTCCCGGCGAGCGGTGCGCCTCGTTCGATGCTCATCATACAGTAAGTGACGATGCTTGTCTAATGTTCCGACATCGGATATTCGGTCATACCCGATCTCACCGATCAGAACGCGTTCGCAAGCTGTCGTACACTGTCTGTTCGGCCCCGCATCCGCACGGCACCGGGCCGCGGTGGTCACGTCACGCCCCCCGCACGCCCCGACCGGGGTACGGTTGTCTGATCAGGCCGCTGTCGAACCACGCCGAGGTGTGGATATGAGGATGGTCGACCTTCGACCGAGCCCCGCACCTCTGGAGCTGACGCTGCACGTGCACGCCTCGGCAGGCGCGGAGCTGCTGCGGCTGATCGGCGTGCTCGTCGACGTCGAGGGCACCGACAACTACGACGTCGGCCCCGACCGGATCGAGCAGACACGCCGCCGCCTGCCCGACGGCGTGCTCGATCAGCTCCACGAGCTCGACGTCGTCGACAACTCCTTCCACGTGCTGAGCCTGCTCGCCGCCGAGCTGCCCGCCCCCTGCGGGGTCGACGAACTGCTCGCCGAGCTCGACGCCGATCCGGGCGTGGCCTGGCGACTGCTGCTCGGCCACCATGCCGGCGGCCACGAACACGGCAGCCGGCCACTCGGTGAGTGCATCAGCTCCGGCGACACCGACGCGATCAACACGGTGCGCGGCTGGGACGTCGCCGACGACGAGCCCCTCGGCCAGCTGCTGGCGGTCACCCCCGAGGCACACGGCGCACAGCTGGTCAGCGCGATCCGCGCCGTCCGGCCGCTGTGGGACGAGCTCGAACCCGAAGCCATGGGGGCGATCACCCGCGACGTCGCCTACCGCCAGGCGCAGCTCGACGACGGCCAGGACGTCGGCAGCATCGTCCTGGAAGCCACCAACGGCTACGAGCTCTCGCCCGACCCGGGCGTGCGACGCGTGGTCCTGCTGCCGAGCTACTGGATCCGGCCGTGGATCGTGCTCGGCGCCCGGCACGACGCCGAGGTCATCACCACCGTCGTCGCCGACCAGTTCGTCTCGCTGCCCTCCGAGGCGCCATCCCCAGCACTCCTGCGACTGTTCAAGGCGCTTGCCGACCAGAGCCGGCTCAAGCTGCTGCGGCGGATGTCCACCGGGCCGATCAGCCTCACCGAGGCCACCGCCGAGCTCGACGTCGCCAAGGCGACGGCCCACCACCACCTGTCGATCCTGCGGCAGGCCGGTCTGGTCGCCACCCGGGGCGAGGGCCGCAGCTCGCGCTACAGCCTGCGCGAGGACCCGCCGGACGCCGCACGCGACGCACTGGCCAGCTACGTCCGCCCCGGCGGCTGACCCCGCCACCACGGCCGAGGTGCCGGACCGCCCGCCAGGCGAGGTTCGCCACCACCTCGGCGTCCGATCCACCGGGCGCGTCGGGCCAGTAGCCTTGGCGCCCGCGACACGCGCGCAGGGAGGTGTCTGGACGCCTGGTGGGTCCCGCGGCCTTCAAAGCCGACGAGGGGCGGCACAGCCGTCCCTGGCGGGTTCGATTCCCGTCCACCTCCGCTCCGACCCGCATGCACGCCGGCCACGTCCCCGCAGCCGGGAGCCGACCCGCCCCGGCCGGGAGACGGGCCGTGCGTCCGACCGCACCGGACGCCTCCGATGGCTGATCCCCGCGATACCGGCTACACCGACACCGATCTCGCCCGCGCGCCGGACCGCAACGATCCGGCGGACTACCGCCACCCGTTCGCCCGCGACTACGACCGCCTGGTCCACACCACGGCATTTCGCAAGCTCCAGGGCAAGACCGGCGTGGTCGCGCCCGGCGAGGCGGACTTCTTCCGCACCCGGCTGACCCACACCATCGAGGTGTCCCAGCTCGCGCGGCGGCTGGGTTGGAAGCTCGGCGCCCACCCCGACGTGGTCGAGGCGGCCGCGATCATGCACGACTTCGGCCACGCCCCGTTCGGCCACGTCGGCGAGGAGTCGCTCTCCGCGGCCGTGGACGCGACCGCACGCGCCTGGGGGCTCGACCCCGCCGACGTCGGCGGCTACGAAGGCAACGCGCAGACCTTCCGGCTGGTGACCAAACGGCTGACCGGGTCCACCGCGCAGCCGGGGCTCAACCTCACCCGCGCCACGCTCGACGCCGCCATCAAGTACCCGTGGCAACGCGGGGAGCACGGCGAGGTCAGCCAACACAAGTGGTGCTTCTACCCCACCGAGCGCGACGACGCCGCCTGGGTCCGCGCACCGGTCCCGGCCGATCGGCGTCACGCCCAGGCGTTCGAGGCGCAGCTGATGGAGTGGGCCGACGACGTCGCCTACGCGGTCCACGACCTGGAGGACTTCTACCTGGCCGGGTCGCTGCCGTTGGCGCAGCTGACCCAGTCGGCCGCCGCGCGGGAGAGCGTCGCCGGCAAGCTGGTCGAGCGCCGGCGACGCCGCGGCAAGCTCGCCGACCAGCCGACCGCGGACCCGTCGCGCTACACCGCCGAGGAGCTGGTGGACGCCTTCGAGCGGCTGTTCACCGCCGAGGACGGCCCCTTCGAAGGGTTTCGCCACCTCGCCGGCGAGCACGACGGATCGGCGGAGTCCCGGCACGCGCTGCGCCTGATGCGCAAGCGCCTGATCAACCGGCTGGTCCATTCGGTGGCGCTGGCGGATCCGTCAGCACCACCTCGGCGTCACTCCCAGGACCTGGCCATCCCCCGCGACGCCCGACTGGTCGACGACGTCCTGCGCGACCTGCTGTGGGTGTTCGTCATCGAGCATCCACGGATGGCCACCTACCAGCACGGGCAGCGCCGGGTGGTGCGCGAGCTGTTCGAGCTGTTCGCCGACGCCGTCCACAGCTC
>SKSM01000146.1 GCA_007122985.1 Nitriliruptoraceae bacterium
GTCCGAGCGGACCTTCACCCACGTCGAGGCCGGGCCGTCCTCACCGACGGCGTGACGTTCGACGTTGGCCAGCAGGTTGTCGATGATCTGCACCAGAGCAACCCGGCGGATGCGTGCCCGGCTGGTCGCTCGGTCGTCGACGTGGACCGTCAGGCCGCGGGCACGTGCGAGCTCGGCGCACTGTGCGACCACCTCACCGACGTTGACGGCGGTCGCGTCGCCGCTCGTGGCGTCGTCGGGCAGCAGCAGGTCGTGCAGGTGGTCGATGCCGTTGGACAGGGCCTGCTCCAGGCGTGCCTGCTGGGAGCCGTCGAGGTGGTCGCGATGGCGCTTGAGGGTGCTGGTCGCACCCTCGATCGCGAGCAGGGCGTTGCGCAGCTCGTGCGTGCGCTCGCGCTCCGCCAGGCTGCGGTGGTCGTGGCTGCGCTGCTGGGCGTGTTGTACCTGGTGGAGCGCGACCCGGCGTGAGGCGGCCCGCTGCGACAGCGCCTGGAAGACCCCGGTCGCCGCCACCAGCAGTGCGGTCACACCCAGCACGGCGGCTGCCGGGCCGAGCCTGGTCGCGACCACCGGGTCGAGCCCGCGCAGCAGGCACGACCCACCGAATCCGACGGCCATGGCGGGCAGCCAGCGCTGGAGCTCGGTGGCGGTGCGCCGTGCGCGCCCCAGTCCGAGCACTGCGATCGTGAGCCAGGCGGCTGCGATCGCCGGGCGGCCGACGAGCAGGACCTGCTCCACCGTCGCTGCGGTGGCCTGCAACATGCCCCAGAGCAGGAGCCAGCCGAGCACCCCGGCCGCAGCGGCCTGGGCCAGCTGGCGCAGCACGTGCCCGGTGCTGTCGACGGCCGGTCCGACCACGGCCCGACCGACCCAGGCTGCGGCGAGCAGGCGCGCGACGAGGACGGCGGTCGCCCCCGCAAGGCTCTGGTCGGCTCCCAGCGACTCGGCAGCGGCGGAGGCCCCGATCAGCCACGCGGCGGTGGCCAGGTGGTAGCCGGTGGCCGTTCCGGTGACCCGCCAGTGCAGCTGCGCACCGACGGCCACGACCAGCGCCAGGGCCAGTGCGGCACCGCGGGCGAGGTCGCCGAGCGCCGCGGGGCCCGGCCCGATGGACTGCCCGAGCAGCACCACGACGACGATGGCCGTGGCGGCACCGGCCGCCACCAGTGCCCAGCGCGCGGCGACGCCGGCGTTGTCGCCGGGATCCACGCGCTCGGTGGCGCGCCGGTCGGTGCCGCGGTAGCGGCGCCGATCACCGTTTGCAGGTGCTGTTGGCACGTGCACTCGCTGTCCCCGGATCGTGGTCCCCGGTTCGTGGTCCCCGGTTCGTGGTCCCCGGTTCGTGGTCCCCGGATGGTTGTCCCCGGATCGCTCGCGACCGTGTCGGCAGCCCACCGACCGTCCGGTCGGTGCGACGGCAACGGGTCCGATGACCAGTACGGTAATCGGGGGGTGTGACGTCTGACGTCGAATCGTCGGGGGCGCCGCGGTATCCGTTGCGGACCGGTCGTCGGGTTGTCGGGGCGGGTTGTCCGGATGATCCGGACAAGGTGCACCGTCGGGGGCGCCGCGGTGGCCGTTGCGGGCCGGTCGTCGGGTTGTCGGGGCGGGTTGTCCGGATGATCCGGACAAGGTGCACCGTCGGGGGCGCTGCGGTGGCCGTTGCGGACCGGTCGTCGGGTTGTCGGGGCGGGTTGTCCGGATGATCCGGACAAGGTGCACCGGGCGCGTGGTGGGCGGCGACGGACGGGGGCGGCGATAGCCTGCGGCGCATGCGACACGTGGTCTGGGACTGGAACGGCACGCTGTTCGACGACCAGCATCTGGTCATCGAAGGGCTCAACGCCGTGCTCGACGAGGTCGGGGTCGACCGGGTGGATCTGGAGACCTACCAGCGGCTCTACACCCGCCCGGTGCAGGTGTTCTACGAGCGGCTCCTCGGCCGTCCGGTCGGACCGGAGGAGTGGGGGCGGATCGACGCGGTCTTTCACGCCGGCTACCGCGCGGCGCTGGACCGGGCACGGCTCACCGCGGACGCGGGCGACGCGCTCGACCTGGTCGCCGACACCGGTGGGTCGCAGTCGCTGCTGTCGATGTTCCCCCACGCGCAGCTGGTGCCGCTGGTGGAGGGGCTCGGCATCGCCCCGCGGTTCGCCGTGGTCGACGGGCTGCGGGGTGCGGGCGGCGGGGTCAAGGCGCCGTACCTGGAGCGCCACCTCGACCGTGTGGCACGGGCGGTGCCGCGCTCACCGCAGCAGGTGGTGGTGATCGGCGACGCGCTCGACGACGCCGCGGCTGCGCAGCAGGTCGGCGTCGACTGCGTGCTCTACGACGGCGGGTCGCACCCGCGCGCGGAGCTCGAGCGCGCCGGGGTGCCGGTCGCCGACACGTTGCCGGCGGCGGTCGCGGCCGCCGCGTCCGGCTGACCCGTCCGCACCCGACCTCAGTCGGTCAGCGTCGCAGGGCCGAGCTCGGGATCGTCCTCCAGCGGACGACGGCCCGAGACCCGCAGCCCGAGCGAGGTCGGCGGCGCGCCCGGCACCACCCGCACCGTCAGCTGCGAGCCGGGCCAGGCGACGTCCAGCCCGCCCTCGCGGTCGACCACCTCGGCGCCGAGCGCGGTCCACACCGCCCGGGAGGTGGGCAGGTCCGGGTGGGTCAGGGTGGGGCCGTGCAGCACCGCAGCGTCCTGTGCCGGATCCTCGAGCGGCGCGCCGAGCTCCACGGCGTACTCCTCGCTGGTGTTCGGGGCCCAGGCGACCTGCACGATCATCCCGCCGACCTGGGAGGGCCGGAGGAAGGCCTCGTGCCAGCTCTCGTTGGCGACCGACACGTCGACGACGTCGTAGCCCTCGCGCTCGAGCTGCTCGACGGCCGGAAGCAGCTCGGCGACCTTCAGGGTCACGTGGTGCACCCGGGCGCCGAACCGGCGGATGAAGGCAGCGGCGAAGCTGCGTTCGCTGCGCGGCTCCAGCAGCTCGAGTCTGGCGCCCGTTGTTCGTCCCCCGGAGCCCGGGTAGCGCAGCTGCCGGGTGGCGAAGCCGCCATCCTCCATGTCCATCGCGGCGCCGATCCAGCCGCCGCCGAGCTCGTCGCGCCACCGCCGCGCGGCCCGGTCGATGCTCGGGACCGCGATGGCGACGTGGTCGGGGATGGCCTCGATGGGCACGTGCGGTCCTCCTGGCGAGCTCGA
>SKSM01000193.1 GCA_007122985.1 Nitriliruptoraceae bacterium
AACGACGCGTCATACGTGATCACCGTCGCCTGGAGGGGCTGAGCCATGCAGTTCGCCTACGACCAGGATGCCGATGCGCTCTATGTCACGGTGTCCGAAGCAGTGGTGTCTCGAACGGTCGAAATCGACCCGCTGACCATGGTCGACGTCGACGTCAACGGCGATCCTGTGGGCATCGAGATCCTCAGGCTCAGGAGCCGCCAGATCGACCTCGACGCGATCCACAACAGGATCCCGCTGCCGCGTGAGGTCCGTAGCTACCTCGACCTGCTGCTCGGATCCGATGACCACGACGCTCCATTCCAGGAGCCACTTCCGGCCTGAGCCCACGCCCGGCCGACCGGCACATCTACACAGCGTGACACTCGTCGGCCGGGAACCCCGATCACCCTGGCAGGGTGAGCCACTCCCCCGTCGCGTCGGTGGCCTGGAGCTCGTCGAAGCGGGCGAAGAGGTCCAGGGCCAGCTCCTCGTGGCGCAGCTGGACAGTGATGGTGTGGCGCACGCCGTCGGGTGCGGTCGAGCGCCCTTGCATGGAGAACTGCGGGCCCCAGCTGCCCGGCTGCGGCTCCGGCCGGCCGAACAGCGGGCCCTCGACCCGCGCGCCGTCGAAGGCGCCGACGACGTCGAGCAGCTGCTCGGCATCGAACTCGAGCACCGCGCGCTGCTCGTCCGACTCGCGCCGCAGCGACGCCAGGATCGTCGACACCGGAAAGCACAGCACCTGGACCCGCCGGTCGTCGGTGTGCTGCCACGGCCAGCGCTCCAGGGTCGGCTCGAAGGTCGCCGCCAGCACCCGGAAACGGGTGTCCAACTCCACGCCCCACAGCCGCGCGCCGTCGAGCACCGGCTCGAGCGACGCCGGGTCGATGCGCGGTCCCTCGCGCGGCTCGTCCGGGCCGCCCGCGAGCCCGCCGAACACGTTGTCCATGCCGCCTCCGACCACCGGCGGGTGGGCCACCACCTCGACGTCCCTGGACGCCCCGGCAGCCGCACACCGGCCCGCGACCGTAGCGACCAAGGTGGTCCAGGCCCACCGACGCGATGACACCCGCCGCTCACGCTGGCCGGTTGGCCGACAGCACAGAGTCACCTGGCCGTAGTGGCCGCACCGGGCCCAACGGTAGACTCCCTCCGGTGAAGGCCGGTTCGGGCGTCGCTCAGACACCCGGCAGGTCAAACGAGACGAACGACATGCCTGGTCACGGCGCGGGCGTTGGCGCGAGCCGGTGCCGGCGCGGAGCACGGCCGACCCAACCGCCGCTGTCCGCACCGGAGACGGTCGGCAACGACCACGGCCTCGCACCCGATCGACGCAGCTCTCCCCATCGGCACCGGACCCCGCTGCGCTACCGCGGACCCGACCGCCGCGGGCTGATCGCCGGCCCGCACCCCCAGCCGGGACCCGGCTTCGCGGTCGTCGGGACCGCGGTGGTGCTGCTGTCGCTGGCCGTGCTCGCCGGTGTGCCGATGGATGCCCTGGTCGCCAGGGTGGGGCTGACACCGGGCGTGGTGCCCGGATCGACGATGCCGCTGCTCGTACTCCACCTCCAGGCGGCCGCCTTCGCGGTGGCGCTGCTGGTCGGCGCGATGTGCTTCGTGCGGTGGCGGCTGATCGGCGATGCTGCGCTCGCGTGGCTGGCCCTTGTCGCCGGGCTGCACGGGCTGCTGCACTTCGGGCTCGGCTCACTTCTCCGCCTGCAGATGGAGCTGCCCGTCCGGGCCGACGTCGGCTTCGAGCTGCTGACCGCGCTGCACCTGGCCGCGTACATCGTGGTCGTCGGCCTGGTGGTGACGGCCCTGCGCAGCCCCGACGTCGACAGCCGAATCCGGCTGGGCTGGCTGGTCGCCGCCACCGCTGCGGCGACCGGGGCGCTGGCCGCGCTGCTGTACGCGCTGCCGGTCACCCCGTGGCTGCTGAGCGCTCCCGGCACCGAGACGGCCCTGTGGGCCGCGACGTTCGCGCTGCTGTGGCTCGGGCTGACGGTGTGGGCGGTGCGCGCCGGGGTCACCCGCCCCCATCCGGTGCTGCCGTGGTTCGCACTGCTGTTCTTCGCGCTCGGCGTCGTGGAGCTGGCCGTGGCCGTGCCGCCACCCGGCGGCAGCGAGCAGCTGGCCGCTCCCCTGCTGGTGCTGGTCGGGCTGCTAGCCGCCGGCATCGGCACAGCCAGAGGGATCACCGACGTGTTCTCCTCACAGCGCGGCCAGCTGCTGACGTCCGTCACCTCCGAGCGAACGGCGGCCGCCCGTGCGCAGGCCGCCTCCGCTACCCAGGCCGAGCGGGCCCACGAGGCCAGCAACGCGCTGATCGCCATCGAGGCGGCCGTGCGCACTCTGCAGCGCCACCAGGACCAGCTCGACCCGCACGAGCGCAGCCAGCTCTCCACCGCGGTCAGCAGCGAGATCGCTCGGCTCCAGCAGGTGGTCTCGCCCGCCGAGGACACCTGCCGGCTCGGCCGGTTCCGCATCACCGAGGCACTGGCCCCGATCGTCACCTGCGCGCGCTCGCGGGGCACCGAGCTGTCGGTCGACGTGCCAGGTGACCTGGTCGCGATCGGCCAGCCGGCCACCACCTCGCAGGTGCTGCTCAACCTGTTCGAGAACGTCCGTCGCCACGCCGGCGGCCGCGCCACCGTGGCTGCCGAGCTGGACGGCGAGACGGTGGTCGTGCGGGTGTGCGACGACGGGCCCGGCATCGCCCCCGCCGATCGGCAACGCATCTTCGACCGGGGCCACCGCGGGACGACGGCGGCCACGCCCGGCTCCGGGCTCGGGCTCTACGTCTCCGCCCGGCTGATGCGCGACCAGGGCGGCAGTCTGGACGTCGAGGAACGCTCCGGCGGCGGCGCGTGCTTCGTGCTTCGCCTGCCCGGCTTTCGTGAGCTACCCCTCGACGGATCCGCCGACCAGCCGCTCGACCAGTGCCAGCAGGACCCCGAGCGCATCGCTGACCGCGAGCTCGCCGCCCTGGCCCTCCCTGGTGACGACGAAGGTGTGACCGGTGGGGTCCAGTTCGATGACGGTGTCTGCGATGACCTCGCCGGATAGGTCCCCAGTGACGACCGCGAGATCGGCGGCCGGTGACGGCGGCTGGCCCGGGGGCGGGTCGTCGACGATGCGCAGCACCTCGATCCCCTCGGCCTCGAGCGCGACGCTGAGCGTGTCGCCGAGCACCTGTGGGCGGACCCGGAC
>SKSM01000028.1 GCA_007122985.1 Nitriliruptoraceae bacterium
GGCAGCAGGCCGCGACGGGCGAGTGTACGGCCGCCCGGCGTTGGGAGAGCCGGCGACGGCGGCGACGCGCCGGAGCCCGCCGGCGGCCGGTCGTGCGCACCACGCGAGTAGGCTGCCACCGCACCCGCCGCGACCGCACGACGCCTCGAGGAGCCCTCCGTGGTGACAGGTGAGCGCACCGACCCGCCCGGGACCCCAGAGGTCATCACCGTCGTCGGCGCCGGAGTGATGGGCCGCGGCATCGCCTTCGCCGGCCTGCTCACGCCCGCGTCGGTGCGCCTGGTCGACGTGGACGCCGGTCAGCTCGAGTCGGCCGTGCACCGCATCCTGGCCGACGTGGAGGTCGGCATCGACCGCGGCAAGATCGACGCCGAGGTGGCCGACCGGGCCCAGTCGCACCTCGCAACGACCACCGACCTCGCGGCCGGCTGTGACGGCGCGGACGTGGTGATCGAAGCCGTCGTGGAACGCATGGACGTCAAGCACCAGGTCGTTCGGACCGCCGAGCAGCACGCCGCCGCCGACGCGGTCCTGGCCACCAACACCTCGGCGATGTCGATCACGGAGATCATCGCCGCGCTCGAGGATCCGACACGCGGTGTCGGGATGCACTTCTTCAACCCGGTGCCCAAGATGAAGCTCTGCGAACTGGTCCGTGGGCTGCAGACCTCCCCCGAGACCATGGACCGGGCGGAGGCCACCGCCCGCGCTATGGGCAAGCAGACCGTCCGCGTGGAGGACATCCCCGGCTTTGCCACCTCGCGGGTCAACGCCCTGATCGGCAACGAGGCGATGCGGATGCTCGAGGAGGGGGTCGCCTCCGCCGAGGACATCGACACCGCCATCAAGCTCGGCCTCAACCACCCGATGGGGCCGCTGGAGATGGGCGATCTCGTCGGGTGGGACACGCGGCTCGACATCCTCAGCTACCTCGAGTCGACCCTCGGCGAGCGATTCCGGCCCACCAACCTGCACCGCCGGATGGTCGCCGCCGGCCACTTCGGCCGGAAGTCCGGCCAGGGCGTCTACCGCCACCACGCTCCCTGACCGTCCCGGCGCGGCGTCGTTGGGCGTTGCTGCTTTGCCGCGGCGTTCGAGCCCGGCACCCTTCCGCGGCGGATTCCACGTGCAACCGTGCCGGGCAACCGTGCGAGGACGACCTGGATGACGTCGACAGGACCTGGACCGCGCATCGCCGCAGCCTGCCTGGCTGCTGGACTTGTGGCCGGGTGCGCCCCGGACGCAGAGGTCAGTTCGGACGCAGAGGTCAGTCCGAACCCCGAGCTCAGCGAGGACGCGGCCGGCATCGACGACGGCCCGTCCGACGAACAACCCGACGACGGCCCGTCCGACGAGCAGCCCGACGACCAGCACGCGCAGCCCGGGGACGAGGACGACACCTGGACGTTCGGCGACGACGCGGACGCCAGCGACGCCGTGCCCGCCACGGAGCTGCCGGACGAGATCGACGCCGCGATGGACGTGCCTGACAGCTTCGAGCAGTACTCGCGGGCCGAGGCCTCCAGTGCCGGCCGGCATCAGCTCACCGTGCAGGGTGAGGTGACCGGATCTCAAGACCAGCTGCTCACCCGCATCGAGGACAGCATGCGCGCCGCGGGGTGGGAGCGGATCGAGCTCGACGACCTGGTCGAGGACCGGCCGATCCTGCGCGCGGAGGACGGCGACCGCGAGCTCGAGGTCACCGTCAGCGTCGCCGACGGCGACGACGAGGGCGCGCTGACGATCTCCTACAGCTGGCGGGAGTGACACAACCCCGCCAAGGTCCGAACTGTGGAGTCCGGCCCCCCGCCGGTGACCGCGGCACTCCACACTTCGCCGACACGCCCGCGCCGGGGCACGCCGAGCTGGGCCACGACCCCGACGGGTCAGTCGCGCAGGTCCTCGGGTCGGGGCCAGTCGAGGCCGAGGTGGCGGCGCGACTGCGCAGCGACGACCGTGCGCACCTGCGCCACGAACTGCGGCCAGGCCCGATGCATCAGGTTCCACGTCAGCCGCAGCACCTGCCAGCCGTCCGCGAGCCCGACCACGGCGTTGGCGCGTTCGGCGTCCGCGTCCAACTGCCCGGGGCTGTGGTGCCAGCGAAACCCCTCCACCTCGATGCCGAAGCGGATCGCCGCGATGCCGAGGTCCAGGTGGAGTCGTCCCCCTGTGGCTGTCGGAACCGGCACCTGTCCCCGATCCAGCGCGACACCTTCGGCAGCGAGCCGCTCGCGGGCCTCGAGCTCCGCGGGCGAGTCCGTCCGGCCGGCCCGAGACAGGGTGGCGACGACGTCGACGAGGGCGCCCCGTCCCTGGAACCGGTGGTGGCGATCCAGCAGACCCTGGAGCTCGGCGACGCTCGTCAGTCGGCGTTGGATCAGATCGACGGCGACCGGGAGCAGCACGTCAGCGTCGACGCTGCCGGCGAGGTGGCGCAGCAGCACCGCACCACGCAGCACGGCGACCCGATCGTGGATCTGCACGTCGGCTGCGGACAGGGTCCGCGTGCGCTGGAGCTCGAGCCGCGGATGGTCCGCAAGCCGCCGGTCGGCGTGGATCAGCAGCTGCACCCGCGTCGGAGCGACCGACCGGATCCCGTACCGCGCCAACGCCGACCAGCCACGCACCACGGCGAGTCCGCGGTCCGGATCCGGCGTGCGAGCGGTGGCGTGCAGGACGGCCGCGAGCATCCACGCGCGGTCGTCGACGATCGTGCCCGGCGGCGCCACCACGTCGGGGAAGGGCTGCCACCAGCCTTCGTCGCGTGCGCGACGGCGGACGCGGGCGGGCGGCAGCCCGCACGCGGCCGCCGTCGCACCGAGCGCGACCGGGCCATGTGCCTCGGCCGCGACCTCGAAGAACTGCCGCCACCCCATGCCGTGAGCATCGCGGACCCACGGTGCGAGCGGCCGACGGTTCGTGATCAGGCTGTGGACGACGCCACGCGCCGCCGGACCGATGATCCAGACCGAACTGTGGAGTCCGGCCCCCCGCTGGTGACCGCCGCACTCCACACGTCGCGGGCACACCCGCAGCGATCTCCAGCGCCAGCGAGCCGGAGAGGGGACTCGAACCCCTGGCCTATCGCTTACAAGGCGATTGCTCTGCCAACTGAGCTACTCCGGCGCTGCCGGCC
>SKSM01000075.1 GCA_007122985.1 Nitriliruptoraceae bacterium
GGTCGGTTCGTCCGGCTCAACGGACGACTCTACGAGCGCCTCGTCGCCCGCCGGGAGGGCCGACCACCTCGCGATCTCTACCACACGGCGCTCGAGGTACGACTCCCCCGCCGACCAGGCGGCCGCGACCCACCCTGCGAGCGTCTCGCACGAGCACCCCCGCCTCCTCAGCACATCGCCCGGCGGGAGCCGCCCCCACACCGACAGCGCCCTATCCCCGGCACCCCACCGTCCCAACTCGCGCGGCCCCGCCGGCACACAACTGACCGAGAGGAACCACCTGGACGACACACCGGCGGACCTTCAGAGGGGCCAATCTTCAACCGCTGAGAAGGGGTCGACTTTCGGCCGTTGGTGACAGCTGGATCTCGATGGGCCTGCAGTTGGACGTGAGCGTCATCGGGCGAGGTCGGCGATGAGCCCGTCCACCAGCTGCTCCTCATGCACTGCACGACCGCAGGCCATGATGGCGGGCGTGAGTTCGGGATCCCAGCTCGCTTCGGGTGGCGACGCGGACAGGGGCCGACCGGCGATCCCGGCTGCCGCCTCGTAGTCGGCGCGAGCCATCCGCCAGGGCGCCGCCCCGAACCGGTCGACCAGCAGGTTGCCGATGCGGATGCCGCCGCCATCGAAGTCGACGTGGAAGGCCAGTGCTGCGCCGGCGTCGGAGAGTTGGCCGAGCAAGGTCTGGACCGCCCCCGACGGCTGCCCGTCAGTACACACCAGTGGCGGCGTCCTCGACCCCAGGCGGTCGGTCACGGCCGCAACCATGGTCGGGTTCTCGCACACCAGCACCTGCTGATCGCGGAGGCCGCACCAGTCGGCAGGGTGACGAACCAGCATCCGCAACGTCACGCGACACGGCTCCCCCGCGTCCGCATGCGCCCGCAGGATGGTGGCAAGCAGCCTGTCACCGTCGGGGCGCAGTCCGGCCACCAGCACCGGTGCGGACAGCTCGTCAAGGAGCACGCCGACGCGGGCCCACACCGCCCGCCGCTCAGCGGCGCTGCGGTCGCGACGAGGCAGGTCGGTCACCGCCTCGATGGCGCGCAGTACCAGCGTGGCCAGCGAGGTGTCGTCGTCCAACGCATGGCTGTCCCCCAGGGCGGTGGCGGACAGCTGCGACACCGGCATGCCGTCAGCAGGCAGTCGACGGAGCACCTCCAGCGCCTGACGAGCCAGTTGCGCCCCCGTGTCCGCGTCACCACCCAACCGGCGGAGCAGGCCGGTGGCCGCCAGCTCCTCAACCCATCCGGACAGGGCTGGATGGACCGCCACAGCGTCGACGTGCAACTGCTCGTGCACGGCCGCCCACCGTTGCTGGTCAGCGGCTGCTGCCGCGGCGTGATCGATCACGGGCCCCCTCAGCGCCTCGACAAGCGCGGCGAGGTCCTCTGCGATGCCGGCGCGCACCAGGATGCGCTCCAGCTCGGCCACCTCGACGCTGATGGAACGAGCGGAGGTCGGGCGCCGGCCCGTGAGCCGCTCCAGTGCATCGCGTTGCCCCCCGGTCGGATCGGCCAGACGGAGCCGACCGGGCAGGGGCTGTCCGCGCTCGAGCCGAGCCTGCACCCGGTCGATGATCCAGGCCAGCTCATCGCCGAACAGCGCCTCCGCCCGCGCCCGGTCGACCGTCACTGCGCAGGCTCCTGCCCATCGGTGTCGATCGTCGCGGTGGCGGGCTCCTCGCCGGCAGCGTCGCGCACCTCGAGGCGATCACGTCCGTCCCACACCCAGCGGTGTACCCCGATCGCGTCGATGCCCGGCCGCGTCGACAGCTGGTGGATCGCGATGGCCGGCACCGTCGGGTAGCAGGCCCACTCGCGCTCGCTGGTCATGACGACATCGAGGTCGAAGCGCACCAACAGGTCCAGGCACTTGGCGCGCATGTCGACGTCGATGCCGACGAAGGCCTCGTCGAGGGCGATCAGCCGTGGCGCATGCTCGTCGGCGCTGCGGTAGTGAGCGGCGGCCGCGGCGAACTGCGGCACGGTCAGCGCGAGCGCCTTCTCCCCGCCGGAGCCGGTGCCGTGGGTACGACGGGTCAGCCGGACCCAGGTCCCCTCCTGCTCACGTTCGACGGCGAACAGGTGCCAGCGCCGGTAGTCGAGGGCCCGCGTGAGGTGCTGCTGCCAGGTTGCCGTGTCGTCCGCATCACGGATCTCGCGGATGCGGGCCTGGAGGAACGCCCCGAGTGCCTGACGATCCTCCGGCGACCAGACGTGGTCGGCGGCGAGCAGCCTCCGGCGGGCATCGTCCAGCGCTTCCGGACCGTCGGGGCGTGGCCTCCAGCTGAACCGCAGCCGCATCCCGGTGCTGGTGGGGCGGGCGGCGAGCTCGGCGTTCATCGCGGCGACCATCCCCTCCCCGGCCCGGATCAGCTCGTGCAGCTGGGTAGCGACCTCACCGACCAGGTGGTTCTCGAGCACCTCGCGTTCGCGAGCGTCCAGCAGGCTCTGCCGGTGGGTGACCTCGTCGGCGAGCTGGTCCCGGAGTTCCGGCATGGACGCGGTGCGGCCCTGGAAGGCGGTCGTGACGACGAAGAGGTCGTCGTCGAAGGTGCCCGTCGGCTGGAGGGCGTGGGGCAGCAGCGCCTGCTCCAGGGTCGTGTAGTGACCGTGGAGGCCCCGCTGGACGCGTTCCCAGTCGGCACCGTCCGCAGCGACGTCGGCCAGCACGTCGTTGACGCGGCGGGCGGTGCGCACCGCCGGGTCGGCGGCCCAGCCTGCGTCAGCTTCGGGGACGTCCGCATCCACCTCGACGCCAGCGACGACGAGGAAGCCCGCACGGACCAGACGACGCAGATGCTCGACGTGGGTGGCGCGCACGGCTTCCTGCTCGGTGAGCGCGTCGGTGTGCTGTTCGGCCTCGGCCGCAGCTCTCTCGCGTGCGACCAACTGCTGCTCCCGCTGGTCTGCGACCTCATGCCCCTCGGCCGCGAGCCGTTGTTGGCGTTGGCGTGCCTGCTCGACGCGGGCGATGATCTCCTCGGCGGTGCGGCCGACCGCGTCCTGGAGCGCGTCGCGGCGTGTCGCGGCGTCGGCGGCAGCACGTCCGGCCGCCTGCGCCTGCTCGCGACGCCGGTCCCGCTCGGCCGCGGCCCGGTCGCGTTCGACGGTGGTGCGGTCCA
>SKSM01000194.1 GCA_007122985.1 Nitriliruptoraceae bacterium
CCCGAGGAGCTGTCCAACCTGCCCAGCGTCCCACGCAGCCTCGAAGAGGCCCTCTCCGGGCTCGAGGCCGACCACGAGTTCCTGCTCGAGGGCGGGGTGTTCACCGAGGACCTGCTCGAGAAGTGGATCACCTACAAGATGGACGAGGAGGTCGCCCAGGTCGGCCTGCGCCCCCACCCCCACGAGTTCCAGCTCTACTACGACATCTGAGCCCACCGCCGACCGGGTGCCCCCCGCCCCACCTGGCACGCTTCGTCGCAGCGGGCGCAATTTCACTCACCGGGTGCAGTTTGACGCAGATCTGCGACGATCCGCACCCGCTGAGAGGATCTGCACCCGCGGGGTGCGCTCGTGGCGATCCGGCGCGGGTGCGGTTTGACTCACCGGGTGCAGTTTGACGCAGATCTGCGACGATTCGCACCCGCTGAGTGAAATTGCACCCGGTGAGTGAAATTGCACCCGGTGAGACAGACTGCACCCGGCCGGTGTGGACGGACCGGGGGACGCGCGACAGCACGCTCGCCGCTGGCTTCAGTCGGGCACGAGCGCGGCCACGGTGACAGCGGAGACCACCCGGTGGGCCGCATGCAGCGTGTTGCGGTCGTTGTGGGGCCGCTGGACTCCCACCACGAAGCACCCGGCGGCGACACCGGCGGCGATCCCGGTGGCGGTGTCCTCGACCACGGTGCACCGGCCGGGGTCGACACCCAACTGCTGCGCAGCCGACCGGTAGGGCACGGGCGACGGCTTGTGCTCGGCGACGTCATCGGCGCCCACGACCAGCGCGACCAGTCCGCTCACCTCGCCGTGCTCGAGGATGCGGCGCACATGGGCCCGACTCGATGACGACACGACCGCGATGCCCACCCCCCTCGCTGCGAGGGTCCGGAGGGTCCCGAGCGCGTCGTCGTAGAGCACCAGCTCCCGGCTCAGACGCTCACCGAAGCGCGCACGCAGCTCCTCACGGAACCGCGCTGGATCGCCGAGCGCCACCTTGTCTGCGTAGTGGGCGAAGGTCCGCACGAACGGATGGCCAAGCACCCAGCTGGCATCGGCCTCGGTCATGCGGTACCCGCGGTCGGCCAGCGCCTCCTGCCAGCACGCCGCGGAGATCGATTCGGTGTCCGCCAGCGTGCCGTCGCAGTCGAACAGCACGGCGTCCGGCCAGGTGGTCATCGCCGCGCTACGCCGGCGGACGACGCGTGGTCGCGCCGTCGCCATCCGCGGATCCGGCCAGCTCGAGGACCGCGGCCGCGACCGCCTCCGGCGCTTCTTCGGGCACGAAGTGGCCAACGCCCGGCACCGGGACGAGCGTGGCGTCCAGGTCGTGCGCGACCCGGACAGCGAGGTGGAACGGGGTGACCCGGTCTGCCTCGCCCCAGACGATCGTGGTCGGCACACGCAGCAGATGGGGACCCTGCGCATTCTCGAAGAACGGCACGACCTGTCGAACGCGGCGGACGCCCCAGTCGAACATGGCGCGACGTGACAGGGTGCGGTAGTAGGCGAGCCAACCGTGCGGGGAGGACGACACCGCGTCGGCGTACCGGTCGAGCGACGCGGCGTCGAAGACGTCGCGTCGCTCCGCCGCGTAGCGGATCAGCGCCCGGGTCAGTGGTCGGCCGGCCACCTTGAAGACGATCTCCGGGGCCACCGGCACGTTCAGCAGCGGGATGTGCCATGCGGCGGTGAGGTCGAGCTGACGGAACGGCGAGGCGATGGTCACCAGTGCCCGGACCCGCCCCGGGTGGCGGAAGGCGGTCGCCAGCGCCACCGCGCCACCCCAGTCATGCCCGACTAGGACCGCCTTGCGCGCTCCGAGTGCCTGGACCAGTTGACTGAGCTCGTCGGCGAGCGTCGCCGGGTCGTAGCCCCGCCGCGGACTGTCCGAGCGACCGAAGCCCTTCAGATCGGGGCAGGCCACGCGGTAGCCGGCCTCCACGAGCAGCGGCGCGACGCGCGCCCACGACGAGCCGTCCTGTGGCCACCCGTGCAGCAGCACGGCGAGCACGTCGTCGTCACGGTGCTCGGGAGCGGCCGGGTCGAGCCCGCCCAGCCCACGCACGTGCAACCGGGTGGTGCCGACCTCTACCTCACCCTCGTGCCACACGGCGGCTCCTGCTGACCGGTCGCTGCACCCACCACGCTACCGGGCGCGTCCTGAAGACCCGATCCGCCGAGCTGGTCCGCGTGCGACCACCCACCGACCCCGCCGGCGGCGGCCCTACCCTGTCGCTCCCTCGTTGTCCGGAGGTCCGGTGCCGTCCCACCCGGTGTTCGAGCCCGCCCGGCTGCCACGACGCCCGGATCCGGTATGAGCAAGCCCGACCGCCAATCCGACCCGCCGAGCTGGTCAGCGCGCAACCGCCAGGTGCCCCCGGGCCTGCGCTGGCTGATCGCCGGGCTGGTGGTCGCACTGGGTGGACTCGCCGTCGTGCTGACCTGGTGGCTGCTGCCGGTCCTCGTGCTGGTGGTCGTCGCGCTGCTGGCCACGGTCCGCTTCGAGGTCCGGATCGACCACCGGGGCCTGAAGGTGACCATCCTCGGCGGCCGTCGCATGCTCGAGATCCCCCTCGAACAGATCGCGGGCGCCGAGGTGGCCCGGATCGACGATCCGCTGCGGGACTTCGCCGGGTGGGGCCTGCGGGTCGATGCCGCCGGGCGGACGGGCGTGGTCACCCGTGCCGGCACGGCGCTGCGGGTGCACCGCGGCGACGGGAGCGAGGTGCTGATCACCGTGGACGACGCCTGGGACGCCGCGGCCGTGCTCAACACCCTGGTCGACCGGCGACTGCGTGAGCGGGGTGGCGGGACGCACACCGGTGAGGACGGCTGAGCGCCAGCCCGGTCGGCGCGGGCGCTACCCCGGGCGGATCCCGTAGAACACCCGCTCGCACACCTGCCGGACGTGGCGGGCGTGGCGCTGGCGGTCCTCGTCGAACTCCTGCCAGCGACCCCGGCCGTAGCCCATCGACCGGGCCAGCACCTCGAGCTCGGCTCGCGCGCTCGGCAGTACGTCGACGTCGCGGTGGCGCAGCAGGTAGAGGCGGTTGCGGACCTCGGAGAGGAAGTGGTAGCCGTCACGCAGCCAGGTGGCGTCCTGATGCCCGATCAGATCCTCGTCCTGGAGCGCGTCGAGCGCGGGCATCGTTCCGGCGGTGCGCAGGCCGATGTGGGTGGGCCCGTGAATTTGCTGCAGCAACTGCACCGTCCACTCGACGTCGGACAGGCCACCCGGGCCGAGCTTGATGTGCTGCTCGGGCGCGACCCGTCGCGGGATGCGCTCCTTCTCCAGCCGCGCCTTCATCCTGCGCATCGGTGCGGCCACGTCGCGACCATGGCCCGGGTAGGCGAACTGCTCGGCGACCGCGACCAGCCGGCCCCCGAGATCGTGGTCGCCGGCGACCGGGCGCGCGCGCAGCAGGGCCTGGTGCTCCCACGGCTCGGCCCAGCGCTCCCAGTACGCCTGATAGGAGCCGAGGGTGCGCGACAACGGTCCGCTGCGGCCTTCCGGACGCAGGTCGGCGTCGACGTCGAAGGCCGAGCCCTCCGCGGTGATCATCGACAGTGAGCGCATCACGTTCGCGGCGATCTCCAGCGCCAGCGACGTCGCCTGCGACTCCTCGGCGTCGGGTGCGGCCTCGTGGACGAACAGGACGTCGAGGTCGGAGCAGTAGTCCAGTTCGCGGCCACCGAGCTTGCCCATGCCGATCACGGCCATGCTGACCGGCAGGTCGTCCGGCCCCGCCAGCCCCGACGCCTGCGCACGGGCGGACAGCTCGGCGCGCAGCGCCGCAGTCAGGCACGCCTCGCCGAGCGCGGTCAGCTCCTCGCCGACACCCCCGAGGGTCGCGCCGCCCGCCAGGTCCCGCAGCACGATGCGCAGCAGCTCGAGGCGCTTGAAGCGTCGCAGCGCATCGGTGGTGTCCTGCCAGTGCAACCGGCCCACCGCCCGGCGCACCAGCTCGTCGCGGGTGCGTGGCGCCACCAGCAGCCGTTCGTCGCGCAGCCAGTCGACCCCCTCCGGCTGGCGGATCAACAACTCCCCGGCGACGCGGCTGGTGCCGAGCACCCGGCCGACCAGGTCGGCGGCCCCGGGGTGGTCGCGCAGGTAGGCCAGCAGTTCGGCCTTGTCACCCTGTGTCTCGACCAACTCCCGAAACGACCGCAGCCCGGTATCGGGGTCAGGGGCGTCCTGCAGGACCTGGAGCACGGCCGGCAGCACCGCGCGCACCGTGCGGGCCCGTCGGCTCACCCCGGCGGTGACGGCCCGGACGTCGCGCAGGGCCGCGGCTCCATCGCGGAACCCCAGCGCCCGCAGTCGCTCCATGGCCGCATCGTCACCGATCGCGGTGACCTGCCCGGGAACGCTCACGCCACTGGCAGCCGCCGGCACCGACGCGTAGGCCTCCAACAGCGGGCGGTAGAACAGCTTCGCGTGCAGCTCGGTCACACGGCCCTGCACCCGACCGAGCTCGGCCAGGAACCGCTCGCGCGCGGAGGAGTCGGCCTCGGCGCGATAGCCGAGCGATCGCGCCAGCCACTCCTGACGGTCGGGGTCGTCAGGGATGGTGTGGGTCCGACGCTCGTGGGACAGCTGCAGGCGGTGCTCGACGGTGCGCAGCATCCGGTAGGCGTCGGCGAACACCGCCGCGTCGTCGTCGTCGACGTATCCGTTGTTCACCAGGGCGCCGAGCGTCGGCAACGTGCCGGTCTGCCGCAGCGAGTGGTCGCCACGGCCGTGCACGAGCTGGAGCAGCTGCACCGTGAACTCGATGTCGCGGATGCCGCCCGGGCCGAGCTTGACCTGCCGGGCGCCCTCGCGCCGTACCTCCGGTTTGGCCTCGATGCGCGACTTCATGCCACGGACCTCGGCGACCACGTCCGGGTCGAGGTGCTCCGGCCAGACGAACGGCTCCGCCGCGGCGAGCAGCTCGGCGCCGAGCTCGAGGTCCCCGGCGACCGGCCGTGCCTTGAGCAACGCCTGGAACTCCCACGTCTTGGCCCAGCGCTCCCAGTAGGCGACGAAGGCTCCCGGCCGCCGCGACAGCGCCCCCGAACGACCCTCCGGACGCAGGGTGGGGTCGACCTCGTAGGCCCGACCCATCGTCGTCGAGCGGTTCATCAGCTCCAGCAGCCGCGACAGGACGCGGTTGGCCTCCTTCGCCGCGGCCTGGTCACCGGCGCCGTCGACGGGCTCGTGGACGAAGATGACGTCGACGTCCGAGACGTAGTTGAGCTCCTCGCCGCCGAGCTTGCCCATCCCGATCACACCGATGCGCGCCTGCGGCGCTCCGTCGGTGGCCCACGCATGCACACCCCGCAGCGCCCCTGACAGCACCGCACTGGCCAGCCTGGACAGCTCACCGGCGACCTCGTCGAACCTCGCCACGCCGGTCAGGTCCCGCGCCGCGATGTCAGCCGTCGCCCGTCGACGCACCGCCGCGATCCCCGCGGCCTGCTCCTCGAGGTCGCCGGATGCGGCGACCGCCCGCTCCACGGCGTCCGCGACCACCTCGACGTCCACGCTGTCGAGTGTGCGCACCGCTTCGACCGCGTCCTCATAGCGTCCGAGCAGGTCCCCGAGCGGGCGCGAGGCGCCGCCGACCGCGATGACACGCGCGAGCCAGTCAGGATCGTCACGGACCTCGCGGAAGCGCTGCGGTAGGTGGGTCGCCAGACCGGCGACGCAGGTGAGGGCGTCCCACGGCGAGGCGGCCTCGGAGAGCCGGTCGAGCAGGTCGGGGTCAATCACCTGCTCGCCGTCGAGTACGCCCGCGTCGGCGAGCAATCCCCGGGCCGCGTCGGGGTCGAGCCCGGAGCGGGCGAGGTGGACGGCCAGCGACGGAACTCGGCGGGATGCCACGGCGCGACCTAGAGCAGCCGCAGGTACCGGTCGAGTTCGAACTTGGTGACGTGCGCGGAGTACTCGTCCCACTCCTGCCGCTTGTTGGCGAGGAAGTAGGCGAACAGGTGCTCGCCGAGCGTCTCGGCCATGAACTCCGAGGACTCCATCAGCCCGATGGCCTCGCCGAGGCTGGTCGGCAGCCGGTGCAGGCCATCGGCGGCCCGCTCCGCCGCGGTCATCTCGAAGGTGTTGTCCCCCGACTGCTCGGGCAGGTCGTACTCCTCTTCGATGCCCTTGAGTCCGGCGCTGAGCATCACCGCGAAGGCGAGGTAGGGATTGCACACCGGATCCGGGGCGCGGTACTCGATGCGGGTCGAGGCGCCTTTGCGGGGCTTGTACCCGGGCACGCGGATCAGCGCACTTCGGTTGGAGGCTCCCCAGGAGACGAACACCGGCGCCTCCCCCGTGGGCAGCGGGCCGTGCAGCCGCGCGGTGAGTCGCTTGTAGGAGTTGACCCACTGGTTGGTGACGGCAGTGAACTCGCGCGCGTGACGCAGCAGCCCGGCGATGAAGCGCTTGGCCGTGACCGAGAGATGGTGTTCGTCGCTGGGGTCGTAGAAGGCATTGGTATCCCCCTCGAAGAGCGACAAATGCAGATGCATGGCGTTGCCCCACTCGCCTTCGAGGGGCTTTGGCATGAACGTCGCGTAGATGCCGCGCTGCAGCGCGGTCTCCTTGACCACCAACCGGAAGGTCATGATGTTGTCGGCCATCGTCAGCGCGTCGGCGAAGCGCAGATCGATCTCGTGCTGCGACGGCGCGACCTCGTGGTGGGAGAACTCGACCGGGATGCCCATGCGCTCGAGCGTGGTGATGCTCTGACGACGGAAGTCCTGCTGGATGTCCAGCGGCGTCATGTCGAAGTAGGAGCCGTTGTCCAACGGCGTGGTGTTGTCCGCGTCCTCGAACAGGAAGAACTCCATCTCCGGGTGGATGTAGAAGGTGAATCCGAGATCGGCGGCGCGCGCCAGCGTGCGCTTGAGCACGAACCGTGGATCGGCCGCGAACGGCTGGCCATCGGGTGTGAGGATGTCGCAGAACATCCGTGCAACACCCTGTTCCTCCGGCCGCCAGGGCAGGATCTGGAACGTCGAGGCGTCCGGGACGACCAGCATGTCGGCCTCCTGGACTCGTGCGAAGCCGTCGATCGAGGAACCGTCGAACCCGATGCCTTCGGTGAAGGCGTTCTCGAGCTCCGCGGCCGTGATCGCAACGCTCTTGAGGAACCCGAGGACGTCGGTGAACCACAGGCGGATGAAGCGGACATCGCGCTCCTCGACCGTACGGAGCACGTACTCCTGCTGCTTGTCCACGGCCACTCCTGCTCGACGGGGTCCGTCGGCTCATCGTCCGGCCCCGGGCGCACCGGTCCGCGACGAGTCGCTCGACGCCACTGGCATGGTAGTGACAGGCCGGGCACGCACTCCGGAGCCGGACCGTCATCGCACCGTCGGTATGGTGCGTCCGGCCGGACCGGCGCGACCGCACGTCGCAGTCGACTCGGTTCGGCCCTGCTCTGTGTCCTCGGCCCGTCTCCGGGTCACCATCGGGAAGGGACCGCCGATGCAGCTTCGGGTCGCGCTCGGCCAGATTGCCGCACGGGTCGGCGACGTGGACGGCAATCTCGACCGTGTCCTGCGCGCCTGGCAGCGTGCCGCCGATGCCGGGGCCGACCTGGTCGTGTTCACCGAGCTGACGATCACCGGCTATCCACCAGAGGACCTGCTGCTCAAGCGCGAGTTCGTCGAGGCGAATCTCGCAGGACTGGAGCGGCTCGCGGCGATCGGTCCGGCCGGTACCTCAGCCGTCGTCGGCTACGTCGGGGCCGGCGAGGGCGACGCGACGGACACCGCCCACTGGGACGTGGCCCTGGCGACCCGCAACCTCACCAACTCCGCCGCGGTCCTGCGCGACGGCGAGATCGTCGCCAGCTACGACAAGCTGCGGCTGCCCAACTACGGCGTCTTCGACGAGGCACGCTACTTCTCCCCGCGTGATCGTCCGTGCGTCGCCGACGTCGCCGGCGTGCCGGTCGGCGTCACCATCTGCGAGGACCTGTGGACCGAGTCCGGACCGGTCCAGGCGGCGGTCGCCGCCGGAGCCCGCGTCGTCGCGAGCCTGAACGCATCGCCCTACCACCGGGGCAAGCGCGACGACCGGGAGGCGTGGGCCCGCCATCACGCCACCCGGGGCAGAGCGCACCTGCTCTACACCAATCTCGTCGGAGGGCAGGACGAAGTGGTCTTCGACGGCGACTCGATGATCGTCGCACCCGACGGCGAGGTGGTCGCACGCGGCGCACAGTTCGAGGAGGACCTGGTGCTCGTCGACCTTCCGGCGCAGACGTCGACGCCGGCGACCACACCACCGGGTGCGACCCGGCCGACGTTGACGGCCCATACGAGCCCGCCCCGTTCGGACGCCGTCGGCGAGATCTGGCACGCGCTGACCCGGGCGATCGCCGACTACTGCCGGCACAACGGATTCGCCGAGGCGATCGTCGGGCTGTCGGGCGGGATCGACTCGGCGGTCACCGCGACGCTTGCCGCCGACGCCCTCGGACCTGACCACCTGCTCACCGTCGCCATGCCGACGCCCTGGTCGAGCCAGCACTCCCTGGCGGACGCGTCCGTGCTCGCGCACAACCTCGGCACCCTCCACCACGAGCTGCCGATCGCCGAGCCGCTCGCCGCAGCGAGCCGCCAACTGAGCGATCTGGTCGTCACCGGCTTCGAACGCGAGGACGGACGCCAGCCCGGCACCGCCTACGAGAACCTCCAGGCCAGGCTGCGTGGGGTGATGCTCATGACACTGTCGAACGAGCGCGGCAGCATCGTGCTGACCACGGGCAACAAGTCGGAGTACGCCGTCGGCTACTCGACGCTCTACGGCGACATGGCCGGTGGCTTCGCACCGCTCAAGGACGTCGCGAAGCTGCTGGTCTACGACCTCGCGCGCTGGCGCAACCGCCGGGACGAGGTCATCCCCGCCAGCACGATCGACAAGCCACCGTCGGCCGAGCTGCGCCCCGATCAGTTCGACCAGGATTCGCTGCCGAGCTACGAGGTGCTCGACGACATCGTGGCGGCCTATGTCGAGGACGACCTCGGCATCGACGCCATCGTCGCCCGCGGCCACGAGGAGGCCGACGTCCGGCGGATCGTCCGGCTGATCGACGGCGCCGAGTTCAAGCGCCGCCAGGCCCCGCCGGGGCCCAAGATCACCGAGCGTGCCTTCGGACGGGACCGCCGCGTACCCATCACCAACGGCTGGCGCGGGTGAACTCCCTGCGTGTCGCGCTCGAGTGGGCGATTCCGGTCGGATCCGCGGTCGCGGTCGTCGCGCTTGCCGTCGCCTTCTGGGGTGAGCTGCCGGATCCGGTGGCGGTGCGCTGGAACGCGGAGGGACTGCCGCAGGTTCCCGGCGACCGGACCCGCGAGCTGTTGATCGGCTCGGTCGTGGTCCCGGCGACCGCAGTGCTGCCCCTGCTGCTCGCCGAGCGACCCAGCGAGGTCGGCGCGCGACGTACGCTGGTGGTGGCGGGCCACGTGCTCGGCACCCTGGGGCTCGGACACCGCTGGCGCATCGTGGCGGCCAACCGCGAGGCGACGCACTGGCAGGACGCGGTCAGCACGCTCTCGCCGACCGCGGTCGTGGCCGTCGGCGTGCTTGCGGGGGCGGTCGGGTGGTGGCTCAGTGGCCACCGCCGCAGGGACGGCGGTGGGCCGCCCGGCGCGGCCGGACCGTCCGACCGCGACTGAGCCGTCCCCGTCCGGTGACCGCCAGCACGCGCGCCCGCTCAACGCCCCGCTGCGCTGGGGGCCGGACGTGCGGCCAGTCGTGACGGGCGGCTCCAGACCGCGGCCGCCGCCACGATGAGGGCCACTCCGAGGAAGGCCACCATCGGCGACCATGCGTCAGCGGCCGCGCCGTTGGCAGCCGCGGCCAGCGGTCGCGAACCCAGGAAGGCCACCGACCACAGCGCCATGACACGTCCTCGCAGGGCGTCGGGGACGCGCTCCTGCAACTGCGTGCTCAGACTGGTCAGCGCCATGGTCATCCCGGCTCCGCCGACGACGAACGCGGCGATCGCCAGCCGGGGCGTCGGGCTGACGCCGACCGCGGCGATGCCGACGGACAGCAGCCCGAGTCCGGTGACACCCAGGCGAGGCAGACCCAGCCTCCGGCGCAGCCACGACAGGACCACGAACGCCAGACCCGCGCCGACACCGAACGACGACGCGAACACCCCGACGAGCTCAGCTCCTTCACCGAACCGCGCCGACAGCGGTGGGGTGAGGGTGATCACGGGGTCGGCCCCGACACCGATCGCGGCGACACCGACGAGCAGCAGCGCGAGGGCGCGGTCCTCACGCAGGTAGGCGAGCCCGGCCCGCACGCGTGTGTCGCTGCCCTCGGCCAGCTTGGCGCGCGCACGGATCCGCAGCCCCAGCAGCAGGACAGCGAACAGCAGGTTGGTCGCCGCGGCGATCCCGAACGCCGTCGCCGCGCCGAAGCTCGCCGCCACCAGCGCCCCGGTGGCGGGGCCACCGGCTCGTGCGAGGGTGAACGGGACGCTGTTGAGTGCGACGGCGGTGGCCAACTCCTCCTTGCGGACCAGCGACGGGATGAGCGCGTTCATCGCCGGACCACCGACCACGAATCCGATGCCCACCACCAGCGCGGCGGCGAGCACCGGCCACGCACCGGGAAGGCCGTCCACGCCCACCAACGCGAGCCAGAGCGCGAGGCCACCCGAGCCGGCAGCCGCGATCAGGCGACCGAGCACCACCTGACGACGTCGATCACCACGATCGGCGATGGCGCCGGACAGCGGCGCGAAGATCAGCTGTGGGCCGAACTGCAGCACGCTGACCAGTCCGACCACGAACGCGGACCCCGACAGCTCATAGGCCAGAATCGCCGCGACGATGTTGTGAATCCAAATGCCCGCCGTCGACAGCAGCTTGCCGAGGAAGAACGGCCCGAAGACCGGGTCGACGAGCAGTCGGAAGGAGCCACGGGGTGCGGCGGCCGCGAGCCGTCCCGTCCCCGCTCTGCCCGCCGGTGGCTGGTCGGTGCCGTGCTCGCCTCTCACGCCGGGTCCTCCAGCGCGTCGAAACCGGCCTGGAGGCGCTCGAGATGGCTGACGAGCCCGTCGAGTGCCTGCGGCGACCAGTCGGAGGTGACCGCTGCGAGGAGCTCGCGACGGCGTTGTGTCGCGGTGTCGAGCAGCGCCTGTCCGCTCGGCGTCAGGTGCAGCCGCGCCCGACGACGGTCGTCAGCGCAGGCGCGACGCTCGAGATCGCCACGGGCGACCGCACGATCGACGATGCGGCTCGCGGTCGACGGATCGATGTCCAGAACGTCGGCGACCGTGCCGATCGACGGCGGCTCGGATGCGCGCTGGACCACCCGCAACAGCCGGAGGATGCTGAGCGGAACATCCTGTGGCAGCGCCGCCAGCAGACGCCGGCGGTAGCCGGGCCGCTGGAGGACCCGCCGCAGATGCACCAGCGCCTCGTCGAGCTCGTCGAGCAGCACGTCGCGTTCGTCCCGCTGCGTCGGCGCGGCTGCCGAGCGCGCCGACGCGGCCTCGGACGGCGCGGGATCCGTCACTGCGTCGGTCGTGGCGTCGGTCGTGGCGTCGGTC
>SKSM01000208.1 GCA_007122985.1 Nitriliruptoraceae bacterium
CCGCCGTCGCAGAGGCGGCGGGGATCGACCTGGTCGCCGAGCTCGCCGCCGCCGGGTTCGACGGCTCGGTCGGTGCGACGTTGCGGGTCCCGTCCCGCGGGTCGCTGCCTAGCGCCACGGTGCTGGTGGTGGGGCTGGGCTCGCGCGAGGACGCCACCGTGGACACGCTGCGCCTGGCCGGTGCGGCCGGCGCCAATGCGGCCGAGCGGGTGGCCCGGCTGGCGGTCGGGCTGGTCGACGCGCTGGAGGACGTCGACGCGGGCGACGCCGTGCAGGCGGTGACCGAGGGACTGCTGCTCGGCAGCTACCGCTTCTCCGACTACCAGTCGGACGCGCGGCCGTTCGAGCTCGAGTCGGCCACGATCCACGTCGCGGAGTCGCTGGGCGAGATCGCCACGCAGCGGCTCGAGGTCGGTCGCGCGACGGCGGACGCGGGGAGCCTGGCGCGTGACCTGGTCAACACCCCACCTCAGGACAAGCGGCCCCCGGCCCTGGCCGAGCGGGTGGCCGCGGCCGTCGCCGGCCTGCCCGTCGAGGTGCGGGTGCTCGACGAGGACGAGCTGGCGGCCGGCGGATACGGCGGCATCCTGGGGGTCGGTCAGGGCTCGAGCGAGCCGCCGCGGCTGGTGGAGCTGACCTACGCGCCGGAGGGCGCGCAGCGCCACATCGCGCTGGTCGGCAAGGGCATCACCTTCGACACCGGCGGGATCTCGCTCAAGCCTTCCGCGTCGATGGAGACGATGAAGACCGACATGGGTGGCGCTGCCGCAGTCGCCGCCACGGTGGTCGGCGCCGCACGGCTCGGGCTGCCGGTCAGGATCACCGGGCTGCTCGCACTCGCGGAGAACATGCCTTCGGGAACGGCCACCCGCGTCAGCGACGTGCTGACGATGAAGGACGGCACCACCGTCGAGGTGATCAACACCGACGCGGAGGGTCGGCTCGTCCTCGCTGACGCCCTGGTCCACGCCAGCGAGCTCGAGCCCGACGCGATCGTCGACGTTGCCACCCTCACCGGCTCGGCCGTGGTCGCGCTCGGCGACCGGATCAGCGTGCTGATGGCCGACGACGATGCGCTCGCCGACGCGCTGCTCGCCGCCGGTGACGCGGCCGGCGAGCCCGCCTGGCGGCTGCCGCTGGCCTCCAAGGAGTACGGCGAGCGGCTCGAGGGCGCGATCACCGACCTGAAGAACGTGGCGGGTCGGGAGGCCGGCACCATCTTCGCCGGGCTGTTCCTGCACCGTTTCGTGGGCGAGGACATCGCCTGGGCCCACCTCGACGTCGCCGGCACGGCCTGGACCGCCGACGAGCGCGGCTATCTGACCACCGGCGCCACCGGGGTGCCGGTGCGCACGCTGCTGGCGTGGCTCGGCGAGGCCTGACGGCCACGCGCGGCGCCGACCGGGCGGCGGTCAGCCGGCGGCCAGCCGGCGGTCGGCCGGCAGCCGGGTGGATGGGGCGGTTTGTCCGGTTGATCCGGACAAGGTGTCCCGAGCTTGCCAGCGGCCAGCCGGCGGCCGGGTTGATGGGGCGGTTTGTCCGGTTGATCCGGACGTCTGGTACCGAGCACCCGGCGACCCGTCAGTAGCCTGGTCGGTGGCACCGACTGGTGGGAGCCGTCGATGGGCGAGCAGTACCACGGGGGCCGGCTGATCGCCGACCACCTCGCCGACGAGGGCGTGGACGCGCTGTTCACGCTCACCGGCGGTCACATCTCGGCGATCTACGACGGCTGCAAGGACCGCGGCATCCGGGTCGTCGACGTCCGGCACGAGCAGGCCGCGGCCCACGCGGCCGACGCCTACGCACGCTTGACCTTCCGGCCGGGTGTCGCCGCCGTGACGGCCGGACCGGGCGTGACCGACGCGATCACGGGTGTGACCAACGCCTACTACGCGAACTCGCCGATGGTGCTGCTCGGCGGCCGCAACCCGTTGTCGCTCGAGGGCATGGGCGCACTGCAGGACGCCCCGCAGATCGAGCTGCTGCGCCCCGTGACCAAGCGCGTCTCGACGGCGTTGGAGACCCGGCGGATCCGCGAGGTGCTCGGCTGGTCGTTCCGGGACGCACTGTCGCCGCGGATGGGGCCGACCTACGTCGACCTGCCGATGGACGTGCTGATGACGCCGATCGACAGCGACCAGGTCGTTCCGTCGCTCGGGCAGCGTGCCACCGCACCGGCTGGTGCCGACCCTGACACGGTCGCCGAGGTGGCACGGCTGCTCGCGGCCGCCGAGCGCCCCGTCGTGCTGTCGGGGTCGGGGACCTACTGGGCGCGGGCGTGGCGCGAGCTCGACGAGTTGGCCGTCACGGCCCAGCTCCCGGTCTACGTCAACGGCATGTCCCGCGGTGTGCTGCCGTCGTCGCACCCCCACCTGCTCGGGCTCACGCGCAAGCACGCCCTGCGGCAGGCCGACCTGGTGATCGCGTTGGGCGTCGACTTCGACTTCCGGCTGGGCTTCGGCCGACCGCCCGCCTACCGCGACGACGTCACCGTCGTGCAGGTCGACCCGCAGGCCGATCGCATCGGCCACAACCGACCGGTCGCCCACGGCGTCGTCAGCGACGTCGCGAGCTTCCTGCGCAGCCTGCTGGACGACGACGGGAGGTTCGCACGGTCCGAGCCGACTCCGTGGCTGAGCGAGCTCCGTGAGGAGGAGGCCCGCCGGGTCGCCGACCGCGACCAGGCCGCCACCACCGATGCCAGTCCGGTCCATCCGCTGCGGTTCGCCCGTGAGGTGGCGCAGTGGGTCGACCCGGAGGCGATCGTGATTGGCGACGGGGGTGACATCGTGGCCCACACCGCCGGGCAGGTCCGCGTCGATCGGCCGGGGCACTGGATGGACCCGGGGCCGTTCGGCTGTCTGGGCGTCGGCGCCCCGTTCGCGCTGGCGGCCAGGCACGTCCACCCGGACCGTCCGGTGGTCGTCGTGTTCGGTGACGGGTCGTTCGGCTTCAACGCGATGGAGTACGAGTCGGCCGTGCGCCAGGATCTGCCGTTCGTCGGGGTGGTCGGCAACGACGGCGCGTGGGGCGAGATGAAGGCCTTCCACGAGCGGGTCTACGGCAGCGAGGGCATGGTCGCCCAGGATCTGGCCCAGGACACCAGCTACGAGGGGATGGTCACCGCGCTGGGGGGCTACGGCGAGCGGGTCGAGCGCCCGGAGGAGATCCGGCCCGCGTTGGACCGGGCGGCCGCCAGTGGTGTCCCGGCGTTGGTCAACGTGCTGATCGACCGCAGCTTCCGGCGGGAGTCCGCGGCCGCGTACGGCGCCTAGCGGCGGTGCGGCCGGTCGGCGGTGACGCCGTCATCCGGCCGCGGCCGGCGCGACCTTGTCGAGGAAGCGGGCGCGGTCGACCAGCACACGCCGGTGGCTGACGCGGGCGACTGGCTCGCCGTCCTGTTCGACGCTGACCTTGAACTCCAGTCGGCGACCGTGGTGGCCGATCAGCGTGGCGTGGGCGCACACCGTGTGGCCGATCGGCGTGGCCTTGAGGTGTTCGACCTCCGCCCACGTGCCCACGGAGGTCTGCCCTTCCGGTAGGTCGTCGGCGATCGCCTCCACACAGGCGCTCTCGGCCAGGGTCAGTAGCGACGGTGTCGCGAGGACCGGGACGTCGCCCGATCCGAGGGCGCGGGCGGTGTGCTCCTCGCCGACCTCGAGGACACGGTCCGACTTCAGGCCGGGATCGCAGCGGCCCATGGGATGCCTCGCTCCGGGGGCGTCGACGGCGTGGACGGCTGTCGTGACCGGCACGTCCGCAGGATGTGCTCAGGGTAGCGACCGTGCACGTGTGGCAGGCTGACCGCGCCGCGTGCGTGCACAGCGCGGCCGATCACCCGCTCGATGGTGGCACAACAGACGGTCGTCCGAATGCTCGTAACGGGCGAGCCCCACGCTGGTGCAGAGTCGTCACCGTGGTTCACGTCGTCACCGGCCGGTGGCGACCACGGGCTCTCGACCACACCGGGTCCGTGATTGCAGACCCGACGACGGTCTGCCGATGAACGGAGTTCGACATGTCCCAGCAGCCACCCCCCGATGGTCAGCAGCCGCCGCAGGGCCAGCAGCCGCCGCAGGGCCAGCCGCCACCGCCGCAGCGTGAGCGCGAGGTCGTGGTGACCGGCGACGGCGGCGGTGGGCCGGGTGTGGCCATCGCCATCGTGGTCCTGGCGGTCGTACTGGTCGTGCTCGCCTTCCTGTTCCTCGGCGGCAACGGTGACGATGATGTCGTGGAGACTCCCGACGACGTCGACATCGAACTGGAACTCGACGACGGTGACGGCGGCGACGGCGGTGACGACGGCGGGAACGGTGACGATGGCGGCAACGGTGACGACGACGGCGAGGACGCCTGACGATCATCGTCCTGCCGGGGTGGCTCCGGCCGCCCCGTGAACACCCGGTGCCCCCGGTTGGTCGCTGACCGCGCCGGACTGGCACCCTTGCGGCCCCGCCTCCGGCGGGGCCGCGCCAGTCGGCGCGGTCGGCAACCGTGCCCGCTCGGGTACGACCACCATCCACGTTGCGTCGAGGGGCGCCGCCCGACGAGGGCGGTCGGACCGAGCGACGCCGGCTCGACCCGAGGGAGACGCCGTGACCTCACCTGCTTCGGTGCTGGGCGTGGTCCTGGCCACGACCGCCGTCGGTGGTTCCGCGCTGCTGTGGTTCGCCCCGACCTGGGGGCGGGTCCGGCACGGCTACGAGATCCTGACGGCGGCCACCGTCGCGCTCCTGGCGTGGGGTGGGTTGGCATCGTTGTCGTCGCCGGTCGCCGCGCTCGACGACCCGGCGTTGGAGCGCCTCGGTGACGGGGCGCGTATCGCGCTGCTGGTGTTCGCGATCGCCACGGCGCTCGCCGCCGTGGCACTGGCGGTCAAGCTGCCACCGCTGGTCAGTCGCGTGCTCGGTGGCATCGGCACCGCAGCCGGGGTGGGCTCGTTCGTTCCCCTGGCGATGATTCGTGACGGGCTGGGTGGTGCCGGCGGGACCGTGCAGGGACTGGTCGAGCTGCTGCTCGGCGCAGCGCTGCTCGGCGCGATCTGGGTCGGGATGATCCTCGGCCACTGGTACCTGGTCGAGCGGCGGCTCTCGAACCGCTACATGGTCTGGATCGCCTGGACGAACGTGGCGGCCATCGGTGCCGGGCTCGGTTCGGTGCTGCTGTCCGCACGCAACCCCGCTCCGTGCGAAGGCCTGCCACCGGGTGGGCCGTTCGAGCAGTGCGCGACGATGTTCGCTCCCATACTGCGGATCGGCGCGATGACCGTGTACCTGGGGCTGGGCGTGCTGGCGCTGCTCGCGCTGATCGCGTTCTTCAACGTCAAGCTCGCCAGGGAGGGCGGCCGATCGATCCAGGCGTCGACCGGCATGTTCTACCTCGCGGTCATCCTCGCGCCCGCCGTGGAGTTCGCCGCCAAGGTTCGATTCTTCTGACCTCGGAGGTCAGACCTCGGAGGTCAGGCCTCGGACGTCAGGCTTCGGACGTCAGGCCTGGTCGGTGTCGGCCGCGGCGTCCTCGTGGCGCGTGGCCAGCACCAGCCCGTCGTCGACGGGCAGCACGGTGCTGCTGAAGGCCGGGTCGTCGGTGAGCGCCTGGAGGAAGCGGGCGAGGGTGTCGGCGTGCTCCCCCGGACGCAGTGCACCGCGCACCAGCAGGACGCCGCCGATCCGCAGCAGCCGGCGGGCGTGGTCGAGCAGGTCGGGCGTCGCCGCCGGCACCGTCTGGAGCAGCGCCAGGTCGTATGCGCCGTCGGAGAGCCGGGGCAGCACCGTGGCGGCGTCCCCCAGGATCGAACGCACACGGGCCCTGGCGCTGGAGTGCTCCAGCGCCGTGGTCGCCAGGCTGTGGGCGTGCGGGTCGGGCTCGATGCTGGTCAGCACCCCGCGCTCGGGCAGCGCGGAGGCGAGCCACCATCCGGAGACGCCACCGGCGCTGCCGACCTCCACGGCGGTCGACGCGCCGACGGTGCGTGCGGCCCACGCCAGCAGCGCGCCCACCTCGGGATCCGGTGGGCAGAGCTCCTCGGCCCGTTCGCGCGCGGTGTGGACCAGCTCCGGTTCGGCGGCGACCAGCCGACGCACCTCGGTCAGCAGCTGCGGATCGACGTCCCCTGCCACGATCGGTGCTCCCTTCGTGCTCAGCGGTGGCAACGCTACTGCGTCGGCTTCCCGGCCGAGCGCCGTTATGCTCATCGGTGGCCACGTCTGAGGACCGACCAACGACCGGACGACAGATCGGGGGGTGCGCGTGACCTACGAGGCACCCGACGACGCGCGACCATCGCCTGTGCCGGACTCTCGGCTCGCGATCGACACCTCCGAGCCTCCCACCGACGTCCCCGTCCCGCCCGCGCCCCCTGCGACCGCCAATGGCAGCGGTGGCCAGGACGGGCGAGCACCCGCCCCCGACAGCTTGGGTGACGTCGAGGTCGATGCGACGCGCACGGGTGGAGCCCAGCCGGCACCCTCGTGGGAGGAGATCGCCGAACAGTACGGGGACACGGTCTTTACAATGGCCTTCCGGTTGACCGGCGACCGTGACGAGGCGCGTGACCTCGCCCAGGACGTGTTCGTCCGCGTCTACCGCAATCTCGACCGCTACCGGCCGGGCACGTTCGAGGGCTGGCTGTACCGGATCACCAAGAACCTGTTCCTCGACCGGCTGCGCCGCCGTTCGCGCCTGCGGTGGGAGCCGCTGCCCGACGAGGAGTGGCGCCAGCCCGCTGACGGGGGCCCGGGTCCGGCCGAGCGCATCGACGACCGACTGCTACGGGGTGACCTCGAGGTGGCGCTCCAGCGGCTGCCTGCGAGCTTCCGTGTGGCGGTCGTGATGTGCGACGTGCAGGCGCTGTCCTACGAGGAGATCGCGGAGGCCACCGGGTGGCCGATCGGCACGGTGCGGTCCCGCATCCACCGCGGTCGGCGGCTGCTGCGGCGCGAGCTCGGTGGGGGCGACCATGGCTGAGCGGCACGTCACCGGCGACCGCATCTCGGCGTTCCTCGACGACGAGCTCTCCGAGGAACGGGCGCTCTCGGTCACCCGCCACCTCGCTGACTGCCACCAGTGCCTCGAGGAGCTCGAGCAGTTGCGGGCCACCCGTGACGCGCTGCGTGCGCTGCCCTCGGTGACCCCACCGGTGCTCGCCCGCGGGCTGGACCGCGGCGAGCGTCGCCGCCGGCAGCTGGTCCGCCGACTCCGGGTCGCGGCGATCGCGGCCCTGCTGCCGGTCGCGCTGGTGTCGGCCGCGTACGTGGCCGGCGGGGTCGACGGCGACGTGGCACCGTCGACCGAACTGTTCCTCGTCGAGCACGTCTCGCGCACCGGCGGCGGCCCGGTTCCAGCCCCGATCGGTGCGGACGAGCGGTGAACGTCGACGTCGGTCCCACCATCCGTGTCGCCGTGATCACGGTGGCCGCGGCGCTGTGGGTCGGCGTCGCCTACACCGGCGCGTTGGCGAGCGCCGGCGACGCCCCGGTCGACGACGCGGACAGCGACGACAGCGACGACCTGCTCGCCCGTGCGGTCGAGGCGAGCCACGAGCTCGGCTACGACGGCGAGGTGGCCGTGATCAGCCTGGCCGAGGACGGCCCCCGGGTGGCGACCCTCACGGTGGCGCGTGGTGAGGGCGGCGTGCGGGTGGGGCGCGCCGACGGTGACCAGTTCGGCCGCGCCGACGGGGAGGGGTTCCTGCGCTCGTCCTCGCGGTTGCTGCGCGTCGGTGGTATCGAGCGCGTACCGGCGCAGATCGACCGACTCCGCAGCAAGTACACCCCGCAGCTCGAGGGCACCCGCGAGCTCGACACGGGCCCGGCGAGCGCCGTCGCGCTCGTCGACACCGACCTCGAGGTGGTGCGTGAGCGGCTCTACGCCGACCGGGACACCGGGCTGATCGTCCGGCGCGAGACCTTCGATGCGGACGGTGAGCCGGTTCGGCTCGTGGCCTTCACCGAGCTCCAGCCCGGTGAGACGCAGGTCGACATGCCCTCAACGGGTGACCGCGACGTCGAGCATCGCGATGTCGAGCCCCGCGAGATCGCCCGGCTGCGTGAGACCGGTTTCGTGGTCCCAGAGCGACTCGAGCGGGGGTTCGAGCTGCTGGCCACGCTCGACGTGCCGGACGCCTCGGTGCCGACCGCGCACCTGGTCTACGGCGACGGGCTGTACACGGTGTCGGTGTTCCAGCAGCTCGGACGGCTGGACCGACGGGCGGTCGGCGCGGCGACGCAGCTGACCACCGACGACGGGGGCAGCGTGTGGCGCTGGCCCGGCTCGGAGCCGCGTCGGTTGGTCTGGACCGGGGACGGCATCACCTTCACCGCGCTCGGCGACGCACCGACCGACGAGGTGGTCGGCGCCATCGCCGCGCTGCCGAGCGACCCGGCACCGGGCCTGCTCGACCGGCTCTCGCGGGGGTTGGAGCGGCTCGGACGTGGCCTTCTGCCGGGATGACACCGGCCGGTCTCACCGTTGTACCGTGGTACCACGACGTGCGAGGCCGTGGACGTCGCGGCCGCCGGCCCGGTGTCGGCGCTGACACTTCCGGTGGCCGTGACAGCTTCGAACCTCCGGTGCACCACCAGCAGTCGGCGGTGCCACCGGCCCGTCGCCGTCGAATTGGAGACCAGCGTGAGCTACGACCGCGAGGAGTGGCGTCGGCCCTGGCGCGCCGACGACCCCCGCCCGGGTGTCGGGCCTGGTCCTCAGCCTGGTGAGGGGTCTGCTCCGGGCACGGCTGGCCACGGGTCCCCGCAGCCGATGAGCACCCCGATCGGCTCGCGTGCGCACTGGGCGCGGCCGGACGACACCGTTGCACAGGATGCCGGGGTCGGGCAGGGCGAGCCCCTGACCCGGTTCCCGCAGCCACCGCCGGACGGCTTTGACGAGCGGGCGGCCGGCCCCGGCTCGCCGACCGGGTCCGTGCGCCCACCGGACACGACGGGGACGGTGGACGCGCCCGCGCGTCGTCGGAGCGGCCGTGGCGGGGTCGGCCTGGTCCTCGGCGCGGTGCTCGGTGCGGTGCTCGGCACGGCCGGCACCCTGGCGGTGCTGGGGGTGACCGGCACCGAACCCGACGCGGAGCCGCAGCCCACCGCGGCCGAGGAGCCGCAGGATCCGGAGGTCGTGCAGGCACCGTCCATCGAGCCGCTGGGCGAGGGCTCGATCGTCCCGGCGGTCGCAGAGGCCGTGACCCCTTCGGTGGTGCGCATCGACGTGCGCTCCGAGGACGACCCGGAGGCGTTCGGTGGCGGCCGCGGTGGGCTCGGATCCGGCGTGATCTACTCCTCGGACGGCTACATCATCACCAACCACCACGTCGTCGACGGCGCCAGCCGGGTCGACGTGCGGCTGTCGAGTGGTGAGATGCTCGAGGCGACGGTCGTCGGCAGCGACGAGCTCAACGACATCGCCGTCGTCGAGGTCGAGGAGGACGGGCTGCCGGCGATCAACCTGCGCCCCGAGGACGAGCCGATCCAGGTCGGCGAGACCGTGGTCGCGATCGGCTCGCCGTTCGGGCTCGACGCCTCGGTCTCGGCCGGCATCGTCTCCGCGCTCGAGCGTGAGATCCAGCTCCCGCCGGAGGAGGGCACCGTCGACGTGATCCCCGGCGTGGTGCAGACCGACGCGGCCATCAACCCGGGCAACTCCGGTGGTGCGCTGGTCGACGCGCAGGGCCGTCTGGTGGGCATCAACACCGCGATCCTCTCGCGCACCGGAGCCAACCAGGGTGTCGGCTTCGCCGTGTCCGCCACGCAGGCCGTGCGCAGCGCCGACCAGTTGATCGAGCAGGGGTTCGTGCGTCAGCCGTTGCTCGGCATCGCAGGCAACGACGTCGACCCGCAGCTCGCCGACGAGTTCGACCTGCCGGCCAGCCGGGGAGCGGTCGTCCAGGACGTCCAGGAGGGCACCGGGGCCGCCGACGCCGACGTCCGGGTCGGCGACATCATCGTGGCAGTGGACGGCGAGCAGCTGGCGACGATGTCCGAGCTGGTCGCCGAGGTGCGCGGACGTTCGCCCGGGGACGTGATCGAACTGGACATCATCCGCGACGGAGAAGAGCTGACGCTGGAAGTGGAGATCGGCGAGCGCCCGCGCGACGGGTAGCGGTTCACGGGGCCGGCGACGACGGTCACCCAGATACGCTCGGCGTCGCCGAACTCGGTGAGGAGCCGGTCGTGCCCGGGATGCAGGAGTGGCTGATCATCGCCGTGATCGCCCTGCTCGTGTTCGGCCCGGACCGCCTACCGGAGCTCGCCCGCAACGCGGGACGGATGCTGGCACGCCTGCGCTCGGAGACGCAGGCCAACGTGGACGAGCTCAAGCGGATGTCTGAGATACAGGAGCTGCGGGCGGAGCTTCGCGAGATCGAGCGTGAGTTCCGTGGTTCGGCCAACCACCTCGGAGTGCAGGGGCGTGGCCGCACGGCGGGCTCGGATCGCCGGTCGTCCGCGTCGCCGGACGCGGTGGCCGACGATCCACCCACGTCCTCGGATCGTCCCGCGCCGCCCACCGATCCGGAGGCCACCTAGTGCCGGGCGACCGGTCCGCCGCCCTCGCGGGAGCGGCGGTGGGACTGGCGTACCTGGCCGTGCGCACCGGTGCGGGCGGGCGCGTCGACGACGCCGTCACCGCGACGCTGGCACACGGCCGGGGACCGGCCGTGGACCGGCTCGTCAGCGCGGTCACCGACGTGGGCTCGATCTACGGCGCAGCGGGGACCTCCACGGCGCTCGCGCTCAGCGGCCGAGGTGCGCTGGCCACGGAGGTGGCCGGCGCCGCTGGCCTGGCGTGGGTCGGTGCCCAGGCCACCAAGCCGTTGTTGCCACGGCACCGGCCCTACGAGACGGGCACCGCCGTTCGGCTGGTCTCCCGGCCGGCGGGAACCTCCTGGCCGTCCGGTCACGCCGCGGTGGCAGCGGCCGTCGCGACCACGGTGGCGCCGGGCACCTCCCGCTCGACGCGGCTGGTGCTGGTCGGGGCCGTGGCCGGTGTCGGGCTCTCCCGGCTCTACGTCGGCGTGCACCACCTCACCGATGTCGTCGCCGGGGTCGGGGTCGGGGTGCTGGCCGCGCGCGCGGCCCGGGCGTGTGCCCGTGCCGTGCGCCGTCGTGGTTAGGAGACGCTGAGCGGCAGGCTGCGACCGATCACCGACTTCGACCTGGCGGCGATCTGTTCGGCGAGTTCGCTGATCGCCTGCGAGGCCGGCAGGTCCGGCTGCGAGACCACCAGCGGCACGCCGGCGTCGCTGCTCTCGACCAGGCGTGGATCGATCGGGATGCGACCGAGCAGGTCGGTCCCGAGCGCGTCGGCGAGCTCCTCGCCGCCACCGCTGCCGAAGATGTCGTGGGTGGTCCCGCTGGACGGGTCGGTGAAGCCGGCCATGTTCTCGATGACGCCGACGACCTTCATGCCCGTCTGCTCGGTGGCCTTGCCGGCACGAAGCGCGACCTTCTGCGCCGCCTGCTGCGGGGTGGTGACCACCAGCATGTCGGCGTTCGGCAGCATCTGCGCGAGCGAGATCGCGATGTC
>SKSM01000280.1 GCA_007122985.1 Nitriliruptoraceae bacterium
CGCTGCCGCGGCACCGCGGCAGCGCCCGACGCTGTCTGCGCCCGGTCCCGCTGCGCGCCAGCGCAGGGAGACGCCGGGCCGGCGCAGGGACACACATCACCCTGCGCCGTGCCGTTCTCCTCACCGGGTGCAGAATGTCGCAGCGGGTGCATTCTCGTGCAGATTTGTGTCAATCTGCACCCGGTGAGAGGTTCTGCACCCGCGTGTGGTGGGATGTGGGTGCCGTGAGAGGTTCTGCACCCGTGTGGGGGCCAGCACGTCCCGGCCGCCCTGGTCAGGGCAGCAGCAGGCAGCTGTCACCGAACTCGTGCCAGCGGTAGCCGTCGAGCAGGGCGGTCTCGTAGGCGGACCGAACCAGCTCTCGTCCCGCGACCGCCTCGAGCAGGTCGAGGTGGGAGGCCTCGGGCTCGTGCCAGCCGGTCAGCAGCCCGTCGACCACCCGGGCCGGGCGCCCCGGGCCGAGGAGCAGCTCGGTCCACCCGGCTGCGGGACCGACGCGGCCGTCAGCGGTGACCACGCTCTCGATCGCACGCACCGCGGTGGTCCCCACCGCGATGACCCGACCGCCGTCGCTGCGGGCCTGCTCGACCCGGCGGGCGGTCGCGGCCGACACCTCGAACTGCTCCGGCGTCGGCGGCTCCCCGCGTTCCGGTGACGACAGCCCCGCGTGCAGGAGGACGGGCGCGATGGCGACGCCCGCTGCGACCAGGTCGACGACGAGCCGGGGCGTGAACGGCCGTGAGGCGCTGGCCATCTCCGCACTGCCCGGAATCCGGCCGAACACGGTCTGGTAGGTGCGCAACGGCCAGCGCTCCGGCGTGTGGGCATAGGCGACCGGACGGCCGACCCGGTCGAGGTATCGCGGGAGCGGCTCGCCGACCTCGGCGGTGGCCGTCCACAGGCGGCTGGGGTGGGGGAGCCGGCCATCGGGCCGACCGGTGACCGGTGGCGCGTCCAGCTGTCCGTCGGGGTACGGCGCGTGCAGCTGCAGCCGTCTCCCGTGGGGCAGGCTCACCAACTCGCCGGCCCGGACGTCACCGACCGGTCCGTGGCCGTCGGCGCGGCGCAGCTCGACGATCCACCGGTCCGCGGCCGTGGGATGGGGCCCGGCGACGTGCACCGCCGTCGGAGAGCGGTCCTCGCGTCGGCCGTCCACGGCCGCAGCCACCGTAGCTGAGACGTTGACCAGCAGCAGGTCGCCGGGGTCGAGCTGGCCGGGGAGGTCCCGGACGCGTGCGTGGGTCGTGCCGTGTGGGGCGGCGACGAGCAGCCGCACCTCGTCGGGCTCGAGCCCGCGGGTCTCGGGCGGCGAGGTGGCCGCCCGCTCGGGGTCGAGCTCGAAGCTCGGCCAGGTGCTGGTCAGCGTCCGGTGCGGTGCCGTTGCGACGGCGTTCACGCCGCACCTCCGGTCGCCGTGAGCAGGTCGTCGACGCGGTAGCGGCCGCTCGGCGGCCGGCGGTCGATCACAGCCAGTAACGCCGGGACGGCCGTCTGTGGTTCGGGGCGGTCGGAGATGTCCTCGTCGGGGAAGGCGGCCTGGTGCATCGCGGTGCGCAGGTCGCCGGGATCGACCGTGTAGACGTCCACGGCTGGCTCCTCGACGGCCAGGACCGCTGTGAGGTGCTCGAGTGCCGCCTTGCTCGTCGCGTAGCCCCCCCACCCGGCGACCGCGTCGGTGGCCACGTCGGAGGTCACGTTGACGACAGCGCCGCTCGCGGCGGCCAACGGCTCGAGCGATGCCTGGATCAGGGCAAGTGGCGCGAGCACGTTGACCTCGAGGACGCGGCGCAGCGCTGCCACCGACGCCTCGCGCAGGGGCGGGCGGGGGGAGGGCCCGAGCGTGCTGGCGTTGTTGATCAGCACGTCGAGCCGTCCAGTCGTGGTCGCGGCTGCCATCAAGTCGCGGCGGTGGTTCGGGTCGGACACGTCGCCGGGCACGACACGGACGCTCGCGGCGTCGGTCCATCGGTGCGCGGCGGCCGTCAGGGCGGCGCGGTCCCGTGCATCGACGACGAGGTCGAACCCCCGGGCCGCGAGTGCATCGGCGGTCGCGGCCCCGAGGCCGCGCGAGGCGCCGGTGACGATGGCGGTCGGCATGGTGTTCCTCCGGTTGGACGGGGCGGGCGGTGCGGCGCTTGCTCGATCGGTTGCGATGCCATTAAACTAGAAGTTGAAGTCAACTTATAGTCAAGTGCCCGGTGCCCGGTGCCCGGTGCCCGAGTCGGGCGGCGTGGCCGCCCGACTCGGGATCCGGAGGAGCGGGAGGCCATCGAGATGACAGCCACAGCGACGATGAGCGTCGGACAGATCGCCGAGCGCAGCGGGCTGGCACCGTCGAGGATCCGGTACTACGAGCGCGAGGGCCTGATCGCCGCGGAACGCAACGAGGGCGGGCATCGCCGCTTCGCACCGATCACGCTGCGTCGGCTGGCGTTCATCCGTGCCGCCCAGCATGTCGGGCTGTCCCTGGACGAGATCCGGGAGGTGCTGGCGACGCTCCCGGAGCAGCGCACACCCACGACAGAGGACTGGACGCGGCTCTCCCAGCACTGGCGCACACGACTCGACGAGGAGATCGCGGCACTGGTGGCGCTGCGCGACGGCCTTGACGGCTGCATCGGGTGTGGCTGCCTGTCGTTGGAGCGCTGCGGGATCGCCAACCCCGGCGACAGCGTCGCACGGCAGGGGTCGGGTGCGCGCTTCCTTCCGCGGCGGCTGCGCGAGCCCGACGTGCCGTGAGCCGGACGATGCGCCGGAGGGTGGGTCGGACCTGGTCGCGTGGCGCGGGCTGCCGCGCCCCACCCCGCGTCGCCCGACCACGAGGGTGCCATGCCTAGCACCGGTCGGGGCACCCGAAGCCGTGATTGTGGTCGGGGCACAAGTTCGCGGGGCCGCCCATAACGCACGTCCGTGTCACCGGTACGGAGGCGGCCGGTGGGGTGGGGCAAACCGGGTCCGCCTGCCTGGAACGTCACTGTTCGATGGATGATGGGACCTACGCTGTGCACGCGCACGTGACGTGTTGGACGGCCTCGCCATCGGTCAGCAGCCTGTGCGCCGGTCGTGCGGTCTCGGCACGATCTTCGCGCCG
>SKSM01000149.1 GCA_007122985.1 Nitriliruptoraceae bacterium
CGCGAGGCCCACGTGCTGGTCACCACCGGCGCCGGCGGCGTCGGCAAGACCACCACGGCCGCCGCGCTCGGCCTGGCCGCCGCACGTGCCGGTCGCCGGACACTGGTGCTCACGATCGACCCCGCACGTCGGCTCGCCCAGGCGATGGGTCTCGACGAGCTCACCGACGAGCCACGCCCCGTGAAGCTCACCACCCCGCACCCTGACGCCTCCGGCGGTGGCGACGGTGGCGACGGGCCCGGCGAGCTCTGGGCGATGATGCTCGACATGCAGTCCACGTTCGATCGGCTGATCGAACGCCACGCCACCAGCGCCGACAATGCCCGAGCCATCAAGTCCAACCGCATCTACCGCACCTTGTCGTCGACCCTGTCCGGCACGCAGGAATACATGGCCATGGAGCGCCTCCACGAGCTCCACGAGGCCGGCGAGTGGGACCTGCTGGTGGTCGACACCCCTCCGACCCGCTCGGCGCTGGACTTCCTCGATGCGCCCAAACGGATGACCTCGTTCCTGGAGGGCCGACTGCTGCGGCTGCTCCTCAAGCCCGGCGTCGCGGCCGGCAAGGGGCTCGGCCGTGTCGTCGGCACCGGCGCCACGGCATTCATGCGGGTGGCGGGACGCGTGACGGGGATGGAGCTCCTGCAGGACCTCGCCGACTTCTTCCGGAACTTCGAAGGCATGTACGACGGTTTCAAGCAGCGCGCGGACCAGGTGCTGGCGCTGCTGCGCGACCCGGATTCGCGGTTCGTGGTGGTGACCTCCCCCGAACCGCCTCCGCTGCGCGAAGCCCGGTTCTTCCTCGAGCGGCTCGAGCAGGAGGGGCTGCACGACGCCGGCGTCGTGGTCAACCGGGTGCAGCCGGAGCTGCCGCGCGACCCGTCAGCCACCTCGTTGCGACGCGCCATCGAGCGGCTGGACGACGAGTCCACCGCAGACGCACAGGCCGCGGCCTACGCCCTGCGGCTGCTCGGCGACGTACGCAACCTGGCGGTCCGGCAACGACGAGACGTGGCCGCGGCGCTGTACGGCGTCGACCCGACCGCCCTGATCGAGGTGCCGCTGCTCGGCCGCGGCGTGCACGACATCGAGGGCCTGGATGCGATCGCAACGTCGCTGACGACCGGAAGGTGATCGGATGAGCGACCGGCACGGACACGTCGGTCCGGCCAAGGGCGGACGACGGAGGGACGAGGATCCCGCGGAGGCCGGCGACAGGCCGGACGACGACGCCGGGGCGGACAGCTCGGGAAGCTCGTCGGATCACCGGTCCGAGCAGCCGGGGCATGCAGCCGACGACCCGGACGACCGGGACGCCGCGGACGACCCACCACCCGGGTCACAGCTCTCGCCCCTCGCCTCCGGGATCTCGCCGCCGCGGCCGCCCCGCCGGACCGGGGTGTTCCTGGACCACGAGGACCTGCGCGAACACGTCGGCGGGCTGCTGCGCGCCATCCTCGGCGGTCATGAGGTCGACGCGTTCGGCAACTTCACCTTCACTCACCAGCACGCCCGGATCTTCGTGACGGTCGGCGGCAGCCCGATCGGCCCGCAGGTCGGGGTCTTCTCGGTGACCAACGTCGACATCGAGCTCTCCCCCGAGCTCGCACGCTTCCTGCTGACGACCAACCACCGGCTGGGCTTCGGGGCGTTCAGCTACGACCCGGAGAACCGGGCCGTGTGGCTGCGCCACACCCTGCTCGGCACGGCCCTCGACCTGCCCGAGCTGCAGACGGCCGTGGCTGCGGTCGCGACCACCGCCGCCAGGCTCGACCAGTCGATCCGCGACCGCTTCGGTGGACGGACCTTCCAGGAGGCGCCCAACGACGTCCAGCGCCGCATGGAGCCGCCCGCGCCGGAGTCGGGGCCCGCACCCGGAAACGCCGGCGGGTACCTCTGAGGCGACGCGCGCTGACCGCCGTCGTCGGCACGCCACCGACCGCCGCCGGCGATATCCTGGGTCGGGCGGTCAAGCGCGCGCCCACACGCGCCCATCCGGTCCACGTCTCCACTGCGGCGCGCCCACGTTGAAGGTCACGTCGTGCGAACTGTGGCGATCCGGACCGTCGACGACCACACCGTTGCCGCGGTGCGATCGTGACGCCGTCCACACCGACCAGCCCGTTGGGCCGGGCGGGGGCCATCCTGGTCCGGCTCGTGCTCGTGGCCGTGATCGCGGTCGTGTCCGCGGTCCTGGTCGCCTCGTTGTTCCTCCCCGGCGCGCTGGCGGCCAACGACCTGCTGGGCACGGTGCGCAACGAGGTCCTCGACATCCCGCCGCTCGGCGAGGCCGACACCCCGCCGCAGAACTCGTTCATCTACGCCTCCGACGGCAGTGAGCTCGCGGAGCTCAACTTCGAGGAGAACCGCGTGCCGGTCGCCCTCGAGGAGATCCCGGACGTCGTCATCGACGCCGTGCTCGCCACCGAGGACGCCAACTACTACGACCACGCCGGCGTCAACCACCTCGCGATCGCCCGTGCTGCGGTGACCAATCTGCGTGCCGGCGGCATCGAGTCCGGCGCGTCCACCATCACCCAGCAGTACGTCAAGATGACCTTCCTCAGCCCCGAGCAGACCCTGGGGCGCAAGCTCGAGGAGGCGCTCTACGCCCTCCAGCTCGAGGAGGAGCTGCACAAGGACGAGATCCTCGAGCGCTACCTCAACCGCAGCTACTTCGGTCGCGGCACCTACGGCATCGGCACGGCGGCCGAGCGGTACTTCTCCAAGACCGTCGACCAGCTCAGTCTCGGGGAGGCCGCGACGCTCGCGGGCCTCCTGCGGGCGCCCGAGGCCAACAACCCGATCAACAGCATCGACAACGCCCAGGCCCGTCGCGACATCGTGCTGAGCCAGATGGCCCAGCACGGGTTCGTCTCGGAGGCGCAGGCCAGGGCCGCGATCGAAGAGGAGCTCGAGCCCGACATCTCCGAAGCACCGGTGCCCGAGCAGCCGTTCTGGACCCGGTGGATCTCCCAGCTCCTGGTCAACGAGGACGCAGCCGCGGCGCTCGACCCGCAGTTCGACCAGCTTGCGAACGCCCCGCTGAGCGTGCACACCATGCTCGGTGACACCCGCGACGAGCGCAACCGCACGGTGCATCAGGGGGGCTTGCGCATCCACACGACCCTGGACCCCGAGCTCCAGGCGGAGGCGGAGGCCGCTCTCGAGCGGGCGCTCACCTACGAGGACGAGCCACCCGAGGAGGTCGCCCGCGAGCCCCTCGGATCGATCGTCTCGGTCGAACCCGGCAGCGGCGCGATCCGCGCGATGGGGTTCGGGCCGCGTGACTTCGGTGACTGCGCGGAGGACGACAGCTGGGTCGACGTCACCAGCGACGGCCGGCTGCTGTGCGACCGCACCCAGGTCAACCCGTCCGTACCGGGCGGCGGGGGAAGCGGACGGCAACCCGGCTCGTCGATCAAGCCGCTCATCGCCGCCGCCGCGCTCGAGGACGGCTTGTCTCCCGGGCTCGTGCACGACGCCCGCGGCCCCCAGGAGATCGAGGGCTGCCCTGATACCCAGGCCGGCGGTGACTGGGAGGTGCGCAACACCGGTGGCGACGCGGTGCTCGGCATGTACGACGCACTCGCACAATCGAGCAACGTCTACCACGCCCTGCTGATCGCGGAGATCGGCCCCGAGCGCGCCGCCGACATGGTCCACCGCCTCAGCGGCTACCCGGTGGCCGACAGCGAGATCGTCTGCCCGCTCGCGCTCGGAGCGAACTCGACCAACCCCCTGGCGATGGCCACCGCCTTCGCGACGCTCGCCAACCGCGGCGAGCGCTGTGCGCCGTTCCCGATCGAGCGCATCGAGGACGCCAACGGCCGGGTGATCTGGGAGTACGAGCCGACCTGCAACCGCGTCGTCGACGTCGACGTCGCAGACCGGGTCGTCGACATGCTGGCCGGCCCGGTCGAGGCCGGCGGGACCGCGCCGGGAGCAAACCTCGGTGACTGGCCCACGCGCGGCAAGACGGGATCGACCAACGACAACCGTGACGCGTGGTTCGTCGGCTTCATCCGGCAGTTGTCCACAGCCGCGTGGATCGGCTACGCCAACGAACGCCGTGTCTACGAGACCGAGACGGCCGCCGCCGACGTGTGCGGTGAGGCAGCCGCAGGTGTGGTGTGTCCAGCGACCACCACCCTCCTGCGCGACGTGACCGTCGGCGGCGAGCACTACAGCCGGATCTTCGGCGGAACGCTGCCGGCGCCGATGTGGCACGACTACATGTCCAACATCGTCGACCGCTACGAGCCCGAGGGCTTCCCCGACCCGGGCCCGATCCCGTTCGGCACCGTGCCCGACGTGCTCGAAGCCGACACGATCGAGGAGGCCGAGGAGATCGCGGAGGCAGCCGGGTTCCGACTCACGACCGATGACGTCAGCCACTGGCGACCCGCGGGCACCTTCGTCGATCAGACGCCCGTCGCGGGTGACGAGGCGGCGCTCGGAACGATGATCGTCCTCGGCGTCTCCGACGGTGACGGAGCACTGCCGGAGATGCCCGACCTGCACGGCCTCACCCTCGACGAGGCCGTCGACGTGCTCACCGACGCAGGCGTGCGTGACCGCCTGTTCTCCACCGAGGTCGAGACCGAGGACGACGACCTCGTCGATCGCGTGGTCGCGACCGACCCGCCGGCCGGATCCCCGTTCGAGCCGAACGAGCAGGACATCGTGCTGCGGATCGGCATCCCGGCGCCCGAGGAGGAGGACGACGAGGACGAGGAAGACGACGGGGACGACGAGGACAACGGCAACCGTGGCAACAACGGCGGCAACAACGGCGGCAACAACGGCGGCAACAGGCAAGACGACTAGGTGAGCGCCGCCGCCCGCATCCGGCTTGCCCGCGCCACTGCCGCCGCGGCAGCAATGGGCCTCGGCGTGGCGGCGTATGCCACCCTGATCGAGCGCCGCTGGTACCGGCTGCGGCACGTCACCCTGCCGGGCGTGCTGCGCCGACCCGGTCGGCTGACGATCCTGCACGTCAGCGACCTCCACCTCGTCCCCGGCCAGGACCACCGCGTGGCGTTCCTCGAACGCCTCGGGCGGCTCGACCACGACCTGACCGTCGTCACCGGCGACCTGCTCGGCGCTCCCGCCGGCGAGGATGCCGCTGCCGCCGCGCTCGCTCCCCTGGCCGGCCCCGGCCGCCCCGGGCTGGTGGTCCTCGGCAGCAACGACCGTTTCGGTCCCGTGGTCAAGGCACCCTGGCGCTATCTGACCGACCCGACGCACCGCACCCACGGTCCACGACTCGACACCGACCGTCTGGTCGACCGGCTGGCCGACCACGGCTACCGCACGCTCACCGACGAGACCGCGGTGGTCGACACCCGTCCCGGACCGGTCAGCGTCGCCGGTCTCGACGACCCGCATCTGCCGTGGACCCGCCTGCCGGACCCGACCACCATGCGACCACCGGACCCCGAAGCGCTCCTCCGGCTCGGGCTGGTGCACAGCCCCTACCTCGCCGCCCTCGACACCCTGGTCGACGCCGACTACGACCTGCTGCTCGCGGGGCACACCCACGGTGGTCAGGTACGGGTCCCGGGGTTCGGGGCGGTGGTCGCAAACTGCGACCTGCCGCTCGATCAGGCGCGCGGAGCGTCGCGCTACCGCGACCGCTGGCTGCACGTCTCCGCCGGCCTCGGGCACAGCCGCTATGCGCCGGTCCGCTTCGCCTGCCCGCCCGAGGCCACCGTGCTGGAGTTGACCGATTGACGTCCACGGGTGCGGCCCGGGGTTCGCGCACACCAGACGTCGCGGTGTACCCTCCGCGACCGCTCCCCTGGGAGCATCTCACGCGCCGACGGGATGTAGCGCAGCTTGGTTAGCGCGCCTCGTTCGGGACGAGGAGGTCGGCGGTTCGAATCCGCCCATCCCGACCAACGCGTGTGCGAGGACGAGGCGCGCGGTCCCTCCGGGGGCCGCGCGCTCGTCGTCTGCCACCCCACCGGGAGCGCCTGTCGTGGACATCGCCGACCTGCAACACACCATCGCCGCCACCTACGGCCACCAGGACCGTGCCCGGGGCATCGACGCCACCTTCGGCTGGTTCGTCGAGGAGGTGGGCGAGCTCTCGCGTGCGATCCGGCGCCAGGGCCACACTGAGCGCGTCGAGGAGTTCACCGACGTGCTGGCGTGGCTGGTGACCCTGGCCGACCTGTGCGACGTCGACCTGGCGACCGAGGTCAGCCGCCGCTACGGCGACGGCTGCCCCCGGTGCGGTGCCTCGCCGTGCACCTGCGGGGCCACCGACCCCACACGGCCATGAGCTGCCCACTACGACCTGCGGCTGTGACCTGCGGCTGTGCCCTGCGACGACGACCTGCGGCGGATCAGCGCGACGACTCCGCGAGCACCAGCTCGGCCAGCTGCACCGCGTTGAGCGCCGCGCCCTTGAGCAGGTTGTCGCCGACCACGAACAGGTTGAGGCTGTTGGGATCGCCCAGGTCCTCGCGCACCCGCCCGACCAGGACCTCGTCGCGGCCGGCCGAGGCGAGCGGCGTGGGGTAGGCCAACGGCTCGCCGTCGCGGCCGACACCGTCTTCGACGACCAGCCCCGGCGCATCGGCCAGCACCTTGAGGGCTTCATCGCGTTCGACCGGCCGGGAGAAGGTCAGCCGCGCGGCGATCCCGTGTCCGACCACCACCGGGACCCGCACGCAGGTCGGTGAGACCCGCAGCTGCGGCAGCTCGAGGATCTTGCGCGACTCGTTGACGAGCTTCCACTCCTCGTCGGTGTAGCGCTCGTCGGCGAAGCTGCCGCAGTGGGCGAGCACGTTGAACGCCAGTGCCTTGGAGAACGTCGACGCGTCGATGTCGGCCTCCGCGCCGGCCCCGTCACGCCGCAGCCGGTCCGCCTGGCCGAGCAGGGTGGCCGACTGCTCGAGCAGCTCACCGATCCCCGACTGGCCGGCGCCACCGGCCGCCTGGTAGCTCGTCGCCACGGCCTCGATCAGCCCGAACGCGGCGTGCAGCGGCTTGGCGGCCACCATCAGGACCATCGTGGTGCAGTTGGGGTTGGCGACGATGCCCTTGGGGCGGTCGCCGATGGCGTGGGGGTTGACCTCGCTGACCACCAGCGGGACCTGGTCGTCCATACGGAACGCCGAGGAGTTGTCGATGACGGTCGCGCCACGCTCGACGGCGGCGGGGGCCCACTCGCGCGAGCGGCCGCCCCCGGCGGAGAACAGCGCGATGTCGATGTCGTCGAAGGCCTCCGCGCTGACCTCGCCCACCTCCACCTCGCCGTCCTTCCACGGCAGTCGGGTCCCCGCAGAACGAGCGGACGCGAGGAACACCGGTGGCCCGTCGAGCGGGAACGCCCGCAGCTCGAGCTGCCGACGCATCTCCTGTCCGACGGCGCCCGTTGCGCCGACGACCGCGACCCGTCTACCCATGGCTCAACCCTCCTCGATCGTGGCGTCGCCACCGAGCCCGAACACCGCATGGACCGCCTGCACCGCGGTCTCCACGTCCGACTTGGCGACGACCACCGACACACGGATCGTCGAGGTGGAGATCATCTCGATGTTGACCCCGGCGGCCGACAGCGCACCGAACATCTTGGCGGCGACGCCCGGGTGGGTCTTCATGCCCGCTCCGACGAGCGAGACCTTGGCGACGTCCTCGTCGACCCGCACGCTCTGCGCGCCGATGTCGTCGGCCAGCGGCTCGAGGATCCCGCGCGCCTTGTCGGCGTCGCCGCGCGGCAGGGTGAACGAGATGTCGGTGCGGCCGTCCGAGGACACGTTCTGGACGATCATGTCCACATTGATGTTGTCGTCGGCCAGCGTGGTGAACAGCCGTGAGGCCACCCCCGGTCGGTCCGGCACCGCGTGGACGGTGACCTTCGCCTCGGAGGTGTCGTGGGCGACACCGGAGATGATCGCGTCCTCCACCTTGTCCTCCTCCGGACCGACCCAGGTGCCGGTCGTGTAGCTGAACGACGAGCGCACGTGGATACGCACGCCGTGGTTGCGGCCGAACTCCACCGAGCGGACCTGCAGCACCTTGGCGCCCTGCGCCGCGAGCTCGAGCATCTCCTCGTAGCTGACGATCTCGAGCTTGCGCGCCGCCGGGACGATCCGCGGGTCTGCGGTGAACACCCCGTCGACGTCGGTGTAGATCTCGCAGACATCGGCGTCGAGGGCGGCCGCGAGCGCCACGGCCGTGGTGTCCGATCCGCCGCGGCCGAGGGTGGTGATGTCCTTGGTGTCCTGGCTGACACCCTGGAAGCCGGCCACGATGACCACGTTGCCGCCGTCCAGCGCCTCCTTGACCCGACCGGGCGTGATGTCGACGATCCGCGCCCGGCCGTGCACGGCGTCGGTGATGATGCCCGCCTGCGATCCGGTGAACGACTTGGCCGGCACACCCCGCGCGTGCAGCGCCATCGCCAGCAGCGACATCGAGATCCGCTCGCCCGAGGTCAGCAGGATGTCGAGCTCACGCTCGGGAGGATGCTCGCTGATCCGTGAGGCCATGGTGACCAGCTCATCGGTGGACTTGCCCATGGCCGAGACCACGACCACGACCTGGTCGCCGTCGCGGTGGGCACGCGAGATCCGGTCGGCGACGACCTTCATGCGGTCGGTGTCACCGACCGACGTGCCTCCGTACTTCTGCACCACGATCGCCACGGGTGGATCCGACTCCTCGCAGGGTCACGCCGGGAAGACGCGGCGGACGGTGGACACGGCGGCAGACGGCCGCCGCCGACAGCCCGCCCGATGGTACGCGGGCGACGACCGGGGATGGTCAACGTCGACGACACCACGTCGCTGACCATGCCCGGGAGCCGGCGGTGGATCAGCCAGCCGGCTCCGACCGCAGGACATCGAGGTAGAGCGCCGCCGTCTGCGGCGAGGGATCGATCCCGAGATCGGCGGCGAGCACGTCACGGAGTCGCCCGTAGACCCGGATCGCCTCGGCGCGCTCGCCCGAGAGGACGTATGCGCGCATCAGCAGGCGGTGGCTCTCCTCGCGGTAGGGCTCGAGCTCGACCAGGTCCGACGCGAGGGCGACCGCCAGCTCACGGTCTCCCTGGCCGAGGTGGACCCGGACGAGCAGATCGAGCGCGCGCACGTGCGCGGTCCGCAGCCGGGTGCGGAGGGCGTCGATCCAGGGTCGGTCCTCGCCGGGCAGCAGCGGCCGACGCGCGATCGCTGCGGCGACCGCCGCCTCGGACCAGGTCGTTGCGACCTCGCCACGTCGCCAGGCGCCCTCGGCCCGGTCCACGGCGTTCGCGGCCGCCTCGATGTCGACCCAGACCTCGCCCACCGCAGCCTGGTAGCAGCCGCCGTCGCGCTCGATGGAGAGCCTCCCGTCGGTGACCTCGCCGAGCGTCGCCCGCAGCTTGCTGATCACCACGCGCAACGACGGCTCCCAGGTCCGTGGGGGCGTGTCACCCCAGAGGACCACGGCAAGCTCGTCGATCGGGACCGGCCGGTGTCGCTCCACCACCAGATGGACCAGCGCCAGACGTCCCTGTCGGCCCCCGAGCTCAGCCTGGCTCACGGTCCGCGATCCTTCGATCACGACCCGGCCGGTGAGGTGCAACCGCAGCGGCGACGCCAATGTCCTGCCAACCTCGTTGCTACATCCTGCGTGCAGTGTCACACGAGGAGGGCGGCGATGAGCGATGCGAAGGTGATCCAGTGCCCGTGCGGCTACGTCCTGCACGGCACCGGAGACGCAGAGGTGATCGCGGCGGCGCAATCGCACGCGCGCGACGTCCACGACCAGGAGCTGAGCCTCGAGCAGGCCCGTGCCATGGCACGGCCGGCGTGACCGACACGCGGCCGATGGCGGACAGGAGGAGGCACGATGACGCTCGAACTCAAGTGTGGCGAGGTGGTACCCGGTTGCGACGGCGTGGTCGACGGCCAGACCCGTGAAGAGGTGATGACCGCCGCGGCACGTCACGCGGCCGAGGCTCACGGGCTGACCGAGATCGACGCCGGGACCGAGCAGGCCCTGCTCGCCGCGATCCGGGAGGTCTGAGCACGCCCGCAGTGCTCCCGGGCCCCGACCTCAGGAGACGTCGCGCCGGCCGGAGAACGCCCGGCCGAGCGTGACCTCGTCGGCGTAGTCCAGGTCACCGCCGACGGGCAGTCCGCTGGCGAGCCGGGTCACCCGCACCCCGAGCGGGGTGAGCAGCCGGGTCAGGTACGAGGCGGTCGCCTCCCCCTCGACGTTGGGGTTCATCGCGAGGATGAGCTCGTCGACCGGTTCCCCGTCGAGCCGCTCGACGAGCTCCTTGACGTGCAGTTCGTCCGGGCCGATCCCGTCGATCGGGGAGATCGCGCCGCCCAGCACGTGGTAGCGGCCGCGGTACTCGCGCGTGCGTTCGATGGCGACGACGTCCCGCGGCTCCTCGACGACGCAGAGCACCGACGGATCGCGCCGCTCGTCGCGGCAGATGCGGCACTCCTCGCCCTCGGCGATGTTCCAGCACCGCGAGCAGAACCGCACCGTGGACTTCACGCGCGTGATCGCGTCGGCCAGCCGCTGCGCATCGGCCTGCTCGACCTGCAGCAGGTGGAAGGCGATGCGCTGTGCGCTCTTCGGACCCACGCCCGGGAGGCGACCGAGCTCGTCGATCAGGTCCTGGACGGCGCCTTCGTACACCCTGGGGCTCCTGCTCGTCGCGCCGTCGTCCCGCCCGACCCCGACGCCGGGACGGGCTGCGCGAGCCTACCCGCACGCCGACGACCGGCTGCGGCGGCTCAACCCTCCGAGGTCGGCGGACGCTCGTCCACGAGTCGGGCGCCGAGCTCGGTGCGCAACAGCTCGTCCACATCGACCCGCCCGGCGTCCGCAGAACCGCCGAGCTCGGCCTCACGGACCTCTGCCCCTTCCGGGTCGTCGTGGTGTCCGGGATCGTCACGATCCCCGGCCGGCGGCGGATCGTCGAGCACGGGCGTCCGCGCGTCGTCCGGGGTGACGCTCGGGGGAACCGGTCGTCGCTCGCCCGGCTGGTCGTCGGTGGTCACCTCGACCTTCAGGCGCAGACCGCAGGCGCGCTCGACCGCTGCCGCGAGCGCCTCGCTGAGCTCGTGGGTCCGCGCCTGCACCGCATGGAAGGCCACGTAGCGCGGGCCATAGCGCAGCACGAGGATCCCGCGCCGCACCTCCCGAGGCTCCGCCGGCTCGAAGATCGCGTGGTATCGGCGCGATCGCTGCTTCAGCAGTTCGAGCACCCCCGGCCAGTGCGCCGTCACGGTGGCGAGCTCGTCCCCGGCCCCGCCGGATGGATCGCCGGCGGCCGGCCCGTCCTGCGCTGGCGACGGTGTGGAATCCTCCGCAGCCGCAGGGGGCGCCGCCTCGTCGCCCGGCGAGGCCTCGGTCGGTGCGGGCTCGGGCGCCCCGTCCGAGGTGGCCGACGGCGTCGGGTCGCTCGGCAGGTCGGCCGACGGGGCCGGATCGCTCGGCAGGTCGTCCGACGCCGACG
>SKSM01000332.1 GCA_007122985.1 Nitriliruptoraceae bacterium
ACGAGCATCGGCTTCGGAGACCCTATTGGCACGTCGAGCTGCTTAAGGTAGGTGTTCTTGATGTGCTTGAGCACGCCGTCGCGGATGGTCACGAGGAGCGGGCGGTCGGTGGTGCAGACTCGAGGGGTGTCGGGTCCGGATCGGATGGCCCGGGCACTTTATCGTTCAGCTGAACGGGCTGTCGAGTCACCGCCCGCCCGGCTGCGCGCACACCGACACCGACCGTGCCGGGATCGCGCCGACCACCGGGTCCGGCCGACCCGCCGCGTTCAGTCCTCCAGCCGGAACCCGACCTGGAGGGTGACCTGGGTGTGCTGCGGCTCGCCGTCCTGGATCCACCCGCGGATCTCCTTGACCTCGAACCAGTCGAGGTTGCGCATCGTCTCGCTGGCCTTGTGGATCGCGCCACGGATGGCGTCGTCGACCCCCTCGCGGCTCGAGCCGACCAACTCGATCTTCTTGTAGACGTTGGACACCGAGGTCTCCTCGTTCGTGCGGGACTGCTGAAAAGAGGACGCCGGCGACGGTAGTTGGAGCCGGCCACCCCTGCGGTCGCGGCGGCTCACCCGCTGCCCGCTACTTCCACTCCCACACCTTGACCAGCAACGCGCCGTCGCCGTCGATCTCGAGCTCGTACACGCCGGCGACGGCGTTCGCCCGGGCCAGCTTGTCCGAGCCGGTACGCAGGTAGATCGAGCCGCGCCAGGTCGTCGCGCCGCCGGCCTCGAAGCGACCGATGCCCTGCCCCGTCCAGGTCACGACATCACCCTCGGCGGTCGTGACGATGCCCTGTCCGCGTTCGCCCCAAAGCGTGCCGTCGGGACGCAACGCCGACAGGTAGGTGCCCGTGTCGGTCATCGGCACCCCGAACACCGTGCCCTGACCCCGGAAGCTGACCTCCATGTCGGTCTCGGACAGCACCCGCATCCCGATGATCTCGCCTTCTTCCTCGACGATGAGCTCGCCCAACATGGCTCCGCCCTCCCTCGTGTCGGTGTTGGCGCCATCGACGGGGCTCACCGACCCGAGACGGACCATCGGCCCCCGCAGGATCGACCCCGTCCCGCCGACCCTGAATTCCCCGGGGCAGGCTGTCAAGGCAGTGGCGGCGTGTGATGGATCCTGCCAGCCCGCGCCGGACGTGGCCGCGCAGACACCGCCGGTGCCGCGTTCGGGGTCAGAACTCTGTGGTCGTCCAGGGGGCGAGGTCGACGGCGAGCAGTCGGTCGAGTGCCGCGGCCGCGCCGGGACGCCGCTCCTCCAGCCTGCGGGCGGCCAGCAGGGTCGTCGCGCGCACCCCGCCGAACGCCACGGTGGCGAGCGCATCGACCGGCAGGACCAGATCGGGGGACCTGGTCGCCGGATCGCAGCTCGCACCGTCCGTCCCGACGTCGAGGTGCCAGCGCCCCCCGGCGTAGCCCGCCGGGTCGATGACCTCGACGGTGGCGGAGCCGCGCGTCGCATAGGCGCGGGTGGTCAGCAGCCGTGGCACGTCGAGCACCCGGACGTACATCGGCGGCCCCTCGAAGGCACGCAGTGCGAACGGGTCGGTGACCAGGTGCGGCAGGGCGTCGTCGGGTGGGCGCAGCCAGGTGGTGGTCCGTGTGGTCAGGTCGATGTCGCAGACGTGCTGCCACAGCGCCGCTTCGGCCTCCGGGTCGGTGGCGACCAGTTCGCCGAGGACGACCGTGCCATCGGACGCCACCCAGTCCCCGCCCTCCTTGACGCGGTAGCGGGCGTAGCCCCGGCCGGGCACCTCCACGAGTCGACGCGCGGTCGCGCCGTCCCGCCAGCCCGGAGGGTCCTCGAGCACGGTCATGCGCCACAGCCCGTCGGTGACGCCGACGCTGCCGCCGCGTTGCCCGCGCAGGCGCTCGTGGATCGCCGGCCAGGTCGTGGCGGCCGCTTCCGCGGTGGTCTCCTCGACCAGCCGGACGTCCACCGGGTCACGGAACCGCAGCCGCGAGCGGTCCGTGCGGTAGGCGACGTGGGGCACGGCCGGACCGAACCCGAACCTGCCGTAGATCGCCGATTCGGAGGCGAACAGCGCCGCCAACGGCTCGCCGCGAGTCCTCGCCTCATCGAGCGCGGCCTGCATCAGTGCCCGCAGCAGCCCGCGTCGCCGCATCGTCTGGGCAACACCCACCGCGGTGATCCCGGCGAGGGGCAGGCGCGCACCGCCCGGCAGGCTGACGTCGGTCTCGATCACGCCGAGGTTGGCGACGACGCGCGCACGATCACAGATCCACCAGGCGCGGTAGCCGGAGCGGAACGCCTCAACCCACGGCCGGACGTCGTCGTCCGCCTCGCTTTCGTAGAAGTGGCGGTTGACGGCCCGTCCGTAGTCGGTGAGCCGGTCCTCCGGTACGCGCACGGGACCCAAGTCCTCGACGCTCACGTCTTCCCCTTCCCGTGCCCGCCCGTCCGTCGACTCAGAACATCCCGCCGTGCCACGGGGCGACGTCGGTGGCCAGCAGCCGGTCGAACGCCGCCGCGGCCGCCGGTGCGGCCCGGACCCGGCCGGCCGCGGCCAGCTGCGTCGTCCTGGTCCCTCCGAGGACCACCGCTCCGAGCGACGACGCGTCCAGGGTGACATCCGGTGGGCTGTCGGTCGGATGGCACCGGGCCGCGCCGCCGACGACCTCCAGCTGCCAGCGGCCCCCGGTGTCGGGACGCAACGGGTCGATCACCTCGAGGACCATGCGTCCGTCGACGGCGTAGCCGCGGGCGGTCAGCGCCCGGGGAACGTCCACGACCCGCAGCTCCAGCGGGTCGCCCTGCCGGATGCGTGCCCGCCCCGGATCGACCAGCAACGCGAACAGCGGGTCGTCGACGGGGCGACGCACGGCTGCGGTCGTCGCCGTCAGGTCGGTGTCGGCCACGAACCGCCACAGCGCGGCGTGTGCCGCCGGGTCGAGCGCGACGAGCTCCTCGATGGCGGCTCTGCCCGCAGGACCGTCCTCGGTCCAGTCGGTGGCCACCCGGTAGGTGGCGTAGCCCCGGTCGGCCAGCAGCGCACATCGCAGCGGACCGTCGCGGTCGCGGACGTGGGCCGGGTCGGCGAGGATCCGGCCCCGCCA
>SKSM01000090.1 GCA_007122985.1 Nitriliruptoraceae bacterium
CGCCGCGGTGGTGCTCGGCGCCGACACCGCAGCCACCGGGGCGTCCGGCGACCTCGCGGTGCCGCGGTGGGCGCGTGGCGACCAGGCGGTCGTCGCCGCCCTGGTCGAGCGCTTGGGCGAGGTCCTCGGGTCGTGCGATGCGACCGGGACGGTGTGGCTGCGCGACGCCGACGAACCGGACGTCGAGGTGGCTCGTGCCCACGGTGCCCGCGTCCGCCGGCGACTGGGGGTGCTCGGCCGCGCCCTGGATGCGCCCCCGGACGTGCCCGATGGGCCGACGATCAGGCGCTACCGGCCGGACGTGGACGATCCGGCGGTGGTGGAGCTGCTGGACGCCGCCTACGCCGGCACCGACGATGGCGGCTGGACCCTCGCGCGGCTGCGCGACCGGCGCGGCAGCGACTGGTTCGACCCCGAGGACCTGCTGCTCGCCGTGGATGCCGACGACACGCTGCTCGGGCTGCACTGGCTCAAGCGCCGGGACGCAACCACCGGTGAGGTCTACAACCTCGCGGTCCACCCGCGGGCACAGGGGCGCGGAGCGGGGCCGCGGCTGCTGGCCGCGGGCCTCGCGCACCTGCACGCCGTCGGCTGCCGCGAGGTGCTGCTGTGGGTGGACCTGGCCAACGAGCGTGCGGTCAGGCTCTACCGCGGGCAGGGGTTCGCCACCCGGTGGGTCGACGTTGCGCTCGAGCTCGGCGGCGGCGCCGGCAGACCTGACCGACCCGGCGGATCCGTGGAGTGACACGGCTGCAGGTGGCCGTTGCGACTCCACAGTTGCGACGCGGGCGACGTCGACACGGGGAAGTGTGGAGTGGGACGGCTGCAGGTGGCCGTTGCGACTCCACAGTTGCGACGCGGGCGACGTCCGACGGCGGCTCGCAGCGACGGGCCGGTCACCCCGCCGAGCCGTCGGCGTCCTCCGGGCCGCGGTGCGTGCGCTGACCCGGTGGCACCAGTTTGTAGCCGACGCCGCGCACGGTGACGATCATCTGCTCGTGCTCGGGTCCGAGCTTCGCACGCAGCCGACGCACGTGGACGTCCACGGTGCGCGAGCCGCCGAAGTAGTCGTAGCCCCACACCTCCTGGAGCAGCAGCTCGCGGGTGAACACCCGGTTCGGGGCGTTGGCCAGCGCCCTGAGCAGCTCGAACTCCTTGTAGGTCAGGTCCAGCGGCTGACCGCGCAGGCGCACCTGGTAGCTGTCCTCGTCGATCATGAGCTCGCCGACCTTCGCCGCGCGTCCCGGTGCGGCCGCCCGGGCGCGGTCGACCAGCAGGCGCAGCCGGGTCTCGAGCTCCACGGCGGAGACGCTTGGCAGCACCCAGTCGTCGAAGCCCCAGGAAACCTTCAGGACCGCGAGCCCGCCTTCGGCGATCACGACCAGCACCGGCCGGTCGACGTTGTGCACCGAGGTCGCCCGCACGGCGCCCACCGCCGGCTGGAGCTCCTGGGTCGCGTCGACGACGACCACGTCGCTGTCGCCGAGGCCGGTCAGCACGGGCGGCTCGAGCGCGGCGAGCTGCAGGTGATGGTCGAGTTGCCCGACCGCGGGCAGCAGGGCCGCTGCATCGGGGCGGTGGGTCAGCACCAGCAGGTGCACGCGGGGTCCTCGGCGTCGGTGTGCGGGCGGGCGGCGGGCGGTGGCACGGGGGTGGCTGGGCGGCACGCCGGATCGCCGACGACGCGGCTGGCCTATGGTGTCGGTCGACCGGCACGGTCCGACGCACGGTCCGACGCACGGTCCGACGCACGGTCCGACGCACGGGCCGATGTACGGGCCGACGCACGGCGCCCCGGAGACGAGTGTCCGAGCGGAGGCTCGGCGTCGCTGCCGGGGCGCATCCGCGCAAGGATGCCACCACTGTCCGGTTCCGTCCAGCCGAGCCGACCGCGCGCGCCGCGGTCGGCGGCGGTCGTAGCACGCCCCGCGTGGCGCCGGTTCGCCGAGGCGCGCGGGTGGCTCGGTGGGTTTGCCGTCCCGACCCTCACGGCCCGGCTCCGGGCGGCGGACGGGACGGCGCTGGCGGGGTCGTTTCTGGCCGGCCCGTCGGTTCACGGCACGGCCGTGGTGCTCGCGCACGGGTTCGGGGCCAACCGCCGCAAGCCTGCCTACGTCCGGCTGGCCGAGGGGCTGGCGGCGCATGCGTCGGTCCTGAGCATCGATCTGCGGGGCCACGGCGGGTCGGGCGGGGCGAGCACCTTCGGCGATCGGGAGCACGCGGACGTGTCCGCCGCCGTGCGGTGGCTCGGTGGGCTCGGCTTTGCGCGTGTGGTGCTGGTCGGCGCCTCGATGGGCGCGACCGCGGTGCTGCACGCCGCGGGACGGGACCTGGGCGCCGCGGCCCGGGCTCAGGCCCGCACGACCGGACCCGACCTCGCCGGGCTCGTGCTCATCTCCGCACCCGCCCGCTACCGCGACCCCGCACCACCCGGTCCGCTGCGGCGCCTCGAGCAGATCTGGCACGACCCGCTGCGCCGCGCGGCGCTCGGCGTGGGACTCGGCATTCGGTTGGCGCCGCCCTCGGCGTGGAGCAACCCGCCCGAGCCGACGCAGCTGGTCGCGCGGGTGTCCGCGCCGACCCTGGTCGTGCACGGCGAGGACGACCGGTACTTCCCGACGGCCGACGCCCGCGCCCTGCAGCGGGCGGCGGCCGGGCCGACACGGTTGTGGTGCGAGCCGACCGGGTTCGGGCACGCGGAGGACGGGCTCACCGCCGCGATGATCGAGCGACTCGCGGTCGCGGTCGGCGTCGTGCTCGTCGACGGCCGGTTCCCGCCCCGGGGCACCCACGCCGCCCCCGTCGCTGCGACCTGGTCCGACGGCCGGTCACGGCGCCGCTGAGCGTGCCCGCGTGCGCTGTTGGACCCACGACCGGGCTCCCCTCTCGGGCCGTGCTCGTGGCGCACGACCGCAGGGAGGTTCGCACTGTTTGCACTGCTCGTGGCACCTTGATGGAGGTCCCGCGCGACCCTGCGCGTTGCCACGAAGGTGTTGCGGCGGTGTGGACCTGCCGTCGGGGCCGCCCATGACTGCGCACGATCCCCCACGCCCGATCCC
>SKSM01000005.1 GCA_007122985.1 Nitriliruptoraceae bacterium
GCCCCTCGCGCTCGCGGCCGCGCCGGCGCGACGACCGCGACGTCTACGACGCGCTGCGCAAGCGACGCGCGCAGGTCGCCGAGGACCTCGGTCTCGACCCCGGGGTGCTCGCCCCGTCACGCCCGCTGTGGCGGGCGGTGACCGGCGACCCCGCCGACGCCGCCGAGCTGTGTGCGCTGGCCGGACTGACCCGCTGGCGCAGCGAACTGCTCGCCGCGCCGCTGTGGGAGAGCTACCTCGACGCCCGTGACGACGAGGGCGAGGACGACGAGCACGGGGACGACGGGACCGCCGGCGACGGGGCCGGGGGAGCCGAGGCCGAACCGTCGCCGCCACCGGGCGACGCGGCCCGCGACGCGCGAACGACGCGCTGAGGTCAGGACCCGGTGGCCTCGAGCTTGCGCTTGAGGTTGCCCGGCATGGAGAACTCCACGTCCTCCTCGACCACCGTGACCGTGTCGACCGTGCGGGTCCCACGCTCGACGAACCAGTCGATCACCTGCTCGACCAGCGACTCGGGTGCGGAGGCACCGGAGGTCAGCCCGACCGTGTCGACACGATCGAACCAGGCCGGGTCGATCTCCGTGGCGTCGTCGATCAGGTAGGCGGGTACGGACCGGTCCTTTGACACCTCCACCAACCGCTTGCTGTTGGACGAGGTCTGCGAGCCGACGACCAGCACCAAATCGCAGTGCCGCGCGAGCTCCTTGACCGCGTCCTGCCGGTTCTGGGTCGCGTAGCAGATGTCGTCGCTCTTGGGCTGCTGCAGCCCCGGGAACCGCTCATTCAGCCGGTTCACGACGTCCGCGGTCTCGTCCATCGACAGCGTGGTCTGGGTGATGTAGGTCACCGCGGAGCCGTCGAGCTCGAGCGCGTCGACGTCCTCCGGGGTCTCGACGAGGTGGATGCGCCCGGGGGCCTGGCCGGTGGTGCCGATGACCTCCTGGTGACCGGCATGACCGATCATGACGATGTCGAGCTCGTCGCGGGCGTAGCGCCTGGCCTCCTGGTGGACCTTGGTCACCAGCGGGCAGGTGGCGTCGACGACGGTGTGGCTGAGCTGCTCGGAGTTGCGAAACGCCTCCGGCGGGGAGCCGTGGGCGGAGAACACCACGATGGCACCGTCGGGCACCTCGGTCTCGTCCTCGACGAACACCGCGCCCTTGCGGCGCAAGGCCTCGACCACGTGCTTGTTGTGCACGATCTCGTGACGGACGTAGACCGGCGGGCCGTAGGCCTCGAGCGCCTTCTCGACGATCAGGACCGCGCGGTCGACGCCGGCGCAGAACCCGCGGGGTGCGGCCAGGAGCAGGGTGTGGGGTGGCATGCCGGCAGCGTACCGAGGTGCTGCCATCGTCCGTCCGGGTACGGCATACTGGCGGTGGGCCCGGGCCGTGAGCGGACCGGGCCGCTGCGCGCCGGATGGAGCCCGGCGGCCGGCGACCGCCGCGCCGCACAGGGGCACCGCGTCCCAACCGGCCGTGCGCGAGGCACCAGGTGCACATCATCATCGGCGGCTGTGGGCAGCTGGGCGCGGAGATCGCCGAGCAGCTCTCCAGCGACGCCGACACCGACGTCGTGGTGATCGACCTCGACCACCGGTCCTTCGACACGCTCGGCTCCGCGTTCAACGGCGAGACGCTGATCGGTGACGCCACCGACCGCGACGTGCTCGAGCAGGCCGGGATCCGTCGCGCCGACGGGCTGCTGGCGGTCACCCGCTCGGACAACGCCAACCTGATGGCGGTGGAGATCGCCACCCACCTCTACCAGGTCCCGCGCACCATCGCCCGCCTGTTCAACCCGGGGCGTGAGGAGGTCTACCGCAAGCTCGGCGTGCGCTACGTGTCCTCGACGGTGATGCTCGCAAAGCTGTTCCTCAACGAGTTCCAGGAGGAGAGCTACCCGCTGCACGTCCATTTCACCGACAGCGAGGTCTCCATGGTCGACCTGGAGATCGACACCGGCGGGCACGCGCTGACCGTCGAGGAGTTCGAGATCGACGGGCAGCTGCGCATCGCCGCGGTGCGGCGGGGCACCCGCGTGTTCATCCCCGACCGCACCGACCGGCTCGAGCGCGACGACATCGTCACGGCCGCGATGAAGCCACAGGCCACCCGCCAGATCGCAAGCCTGGTGCGCGAGCCGTTCGCGCACGGCCGAGCGCAGGAGGGCTGAGGCGTGTACGTCGTCATCGTCGGCGGTGGTCGCATCGGGCGGTACGTCGCCCGGGACCTGCTCGACAAGGGCCAGGAGGTCACGGTGATCGAGATGATCGCCGACCGCTGCGAACAGCTGGTGATGGACACCGAGCTGTTGGTCATCGAGGGCGACGCCTGCGACGTGCGCTACCAGGAGCAGGCACACGTCGACCGCGCAGATGCGTTCGTCGCCACCACCCACGAGGACGACGTCAACCTCGTCGCCTGTCAGCTGGCCAGCATCGAGTTCGGCGTCCGACGTGCGATCAGCCGGGTGAACACGCCCAAGAACGTCGAGATCTTCGAGAAGCTGGGCATCGAGCCGGTGTCCTCCACCCGCTTGATCTCCGAGCTGCTCGAGAACGAGTTCTCCGTCGGGGAGCTGATCCACCTCACCAGCCTCAAGGGCGGACGCGTCCAGCTGGTCGAGCTGCGCATCCCCGAGGGGCCGGACGCCCCCAAGCCGCGGGCACTGCAGGACCTCGCCCTGCCGCGGGAAGCCGTGATCGTCACGCTGTTCCGCGGCACGGAGACGATCATTCCCTACGGCGAGACCCTGATCGAACCCGGCGACGACGTGGTCGCGCTGACCACGCCGGAGCTCGAGGACCGGCTGACCCGCGTCCTGCTCGGACACCGGTGATGAGGCGCCAGCAGGCACGCCGTACGACCTGGCGCGACGCCGCACGCGGCGTGGCCGGCGTCGTGCTGCTCGGCGCCGCGGTGATCGTCGTCGGCGGCGTGATCGCCTTCGTCATGACGGTGGTCATGACGTGAGCGTGCTGCTCAAGCCTGGGGCGGACGACCTCGAGCTGATCGGCTACTACCTGGGCAAGATCCTGCTCGGTCTCGGGCTGCTGCAGCTGATCCCGGTGATCATCGCGTTGTTCGCGCGCGAGTGGAACTCGGCCACCGCCTTCGTGATCGGTGCGAGCCTGTGCCTGATCGTCGGCGCGGTCAGTGATGCGAAGCTCGCCACGCGGCGGCCGTTGACGTGGGCGCACGGGATGGTGATCGTCGCCCTCGCCTGGCTGATCGGGCCCCTCTTCGCCGCCGTCCCGATGTATCTCTCGGGCCGCTTCTCGCATCCGCTGGCAGCACTGTTCGAGGGCATGTCGGCGTTGACGACCACGGGGATGTCGGTGATCCACGATCTGGATCACACCCCCATCTCCGAGGACCTCTACCGCCATCTGCTGCAGTTCGCAGGCGGCCAGGGCATCGTCATCGTCGTGCTGTCGCTGTTCGCCGCCGGCGGCGCGCGGATCGCGACGCTGTACGTCTCCGAGGCCCGGGACGAACGCATCCTGCCCAACTTCATCCGCACCGCCCGGTTCATCTTTCTCGTGGCCGGAACGTTCATGGCGCTCGGCACGCTGGCGCTGTTCATCGCGCTGTGGGCGGTCGGGTTCTCACCGACCCGGGCGATCTATCACGCGATCAACCTGTTCTTCTCCTCGTTCGACACCGGCGGCTTCTCGGTCATGCAGTCGTCGATCATCTACTACCACTCGTTCTCGGTCGAGATCATCGTCATGCTGCTGATGATCGCGGGGACGTTGTCGTTCGGGCTGCACTTCGCGCTGTGGAACCGCAATCCGCGTGAGGTGCTGCGCCACCTCGAGGCCCGGACCCTGGCGGTCACCAGCACGTTGTTCTTCCTGGGTGTCACCTACGGGCTGCTGCGCGCGGGTACCTACGACTCCACCGACGCGCTGGTGCGCAAGGGCCTGTTCACGCTGGTGTCCGCCGCATCGAGCAGTGGCCACCAGGTCAACGTGGGCGAGACCTACCTCACCGACTGGGGTGTGCTCGCTCCCGCGGCGATCGTCGGTGCGATGGCGATCGGCGGCATGGCGTCGTCGACGGCGGGTGGGATCAAGGCGATCCGGATCGGCATCGCGTTCAAGACACTCGTGCACGACATCCGGCGAGTGCTGCTGCCGGAGTCGGCGCTGGTGGTCTCCAGCTACCACGCCGGCAGGCGGCAGATCCTGCGGGCCGACACCTCACGCGCCGCCACCTCCGTGCTGCTGCTGTTCGCGTTCACCCACCTCTTCGGGGCCGTCGTGGGGCTGCTCTACGGCGACTACGACATCACCCAGACCCTGTTCGAGTCGGTCTCGGTCGGCTCCAACATCGGCATCTCGATCGGCGTGGTGTCACCGGACATGCCGCACGGGCTGATGGCCACCTACACCGCGATGATGTGGCTCGGCAGGCTCGAGTACGTGGCGGTCTTCGCCCTGCTCGGCTACCTGTTCTCACTCGCACGCGGGCGGGCAGCGACATGAGCACCACCCGCGATGCACGCCCCCGGGACACCGACCGTCGCGCGCCACGCCGGCGGCGACGGACCCGGTGGCTGCTGATCGCCTTCGTCGCGTCGCTCGCCTCGGTCGTCGGCGGCATGGTCTGGCTCGAGGCGCTCCACCCGCAGCTCGAGCCGCCCGCGCAGCGCGGCATGGCGGTCGCGGACGCGCCGCCGTTGGCACTCGACGAGGTCCGCACCTGCCAGCGGTCCACCGAGCACGACGTCGCCGACGACATCCGTGACGACTTCCCTTCCGGCGGTCGTATCAGCTCGACGCAGCTCTACCAGTGCCCGATGGCGTTCGACCAGGTCGAGGCCACCTTCGTGGGCGAGGCGATCGGCGAGCTGCTCCACCGCGATGGCGGCGCGTGGCTGCAGGTCAACGACGACGCCTACGCCCTGGAGGTCGGCCCGATGATCGGGCACCGCGAGCGGGCCGGGTTCAACACCGGGGTGTCGGTGTGGCTGCCCGACGGACTGCACGAACGGGTCGGGTCCGTCGGCCGACCCGCACAACGGGGGGACGTCCTGGCGCTGCGCGGCACCGTCCACCGGGCCGATCCGGACGACGGGGGCGGGATCACCCTGCGGGCGGACGAGCTCGAGGTGCTCGCCGAAGGCGTCGCCATCGAGCCACCCTTCCACCTGGTCCAGGCGATCGTCGCGGGCGTGCTGGCCGCCCTGGCGATCGCCTCGCTGGTCTGGGCTCGGGTGGTGCGCCGCCGCTGACCGGACGTCGGCGGACCCTCAGCCGAACCTCGACCGCCCGGCGGGCCGCCCGGCTGCGACCCGCGCCTACCGCTTGTCGGTACAGCCGGCCTCCTGGGAGGAGGGGCACAGCGGCTCGATCGGGCAGTCCTCACACCGCGGACGCCGCGCGTCGCAGGTGCGCCGGCCGTGGTGGATCAGCAGATCAGCGACCTCGAGCCACCGCTCACGCGGGAACAGCCGCATCAGGTCGCGCTCGATCCGGGTCGGATCGTGCTCACGGGTGAACCGCAGGCGGCGTGCGAGACGGGCCACGTGGGTGTCGACCACGACGCCTTCGTTGGTGCCGCAGCCATTGGACAGCACCACGTTGGCGGTCTTGCGCGCCACACCCGGCAGCGCGAGCAGCGCGTCCATGTCGCAGGGCACCTCGCCGCCGTGATGCTCGAGCAGCAACACCGAGATCGCCTTGAGGTTCTTGGCCTTCTGCCGGAACAGTCCGAGCGAGCCGATCAGCTGCTCGATCTGCTCCTGTGTGGCCGCCGCCATGGCGGGCGGGTCCGGCAGTTCGGCGAACAGCCGCCCGGTGACCTGATTGACCTTGACGTCGGTGGCCTGCGCGGAGAGCACGGTCGCCACCAGCAGCTGAAAGCGATCGTCGAACTGCAGGGCGATGGTCGCCTCTGGCAGTTCCTCGGCGAGGATGTCGAGGATCACCGGCGCACGCAGGGTCTTGCCGCGGTCGCGGGTGAGGTCGGGCGGGATGGTGGTCATCGCCGCCGGAGGCTAGCGCCCCGGCGCGGCCGCACCGCCGGCGTCACAGCCGCGTGAGCACGACCGGCCCGTCGGCGGTGATGGCGATGGTGTGCTCGGTGTGGGCCGAACGGCTGCCGTCGGAGGTCCGGACGGTCCAGCCGTCGTCGTCGAGCCGGTAGTCGGTGCGTCCGCCGGCCATGAACATCGGCTCGATGGCGATGACCAGACCGGGTTTGAGCTTCATCCCCCGGCCGGGCTGCCCGGTGTTCGGCACGGAGGGGTCCTCGTGCATCTCCCGTCCCACGCCGTGGCCACCCCACCCCTGCGGGATGCCGTAGCCGTGCCGCGTCGCGACCGTCTCGATGGCGTGGCCGATGTCGCCGAGGCGGTTGCCGGGCTGGGCCGCGGCGATGCCGGCGTCGAGCGCCTCCCAGGCGTGCTCGACCAGCGCGGTGTCCTGCGGACGGGCTTCACCGACGATGAAGCTGACCGCAGCGTCGCCGACCCAGCCGTCGACGATGATGCCGACGTCGATGCTGACCAGGTCGCCGTCCTCGAGCGGTCGGTCGTCGGGGAAGCCGTGGACGACCACGTCGTTGACCGAGGCGCAGATCACGCCGGGGAACGGCGTGGGGGCGAAATGCGGTTGATACCCCAGGAACGCCGAGGTGGCGTCGTGCTCGCGGATCACCTCGCGGGTGATTTCGTCGAGTTCGCGCATCGTCGTGCCGACCCCGGCGGCGTCGCGCATGCGCGCATGCGCCTCGGCGACGACCCGTCCGGCCTCACGCAGGCCGTCGATGTCCCGGGCACTCTTTCGGATGATCACGCTGCTCTCCATCTCGACCCGGTCACGGTAACCGGCACGGCATGTGGCCGGGTCACGTGGGACCGTCGGGGGTTAGAGTGGCGGGTGTGGGGGTGTACCGTGCCGAGCGACCTACTGCGACAGACCGAGCAGCTCAAGTCCCATCTCGCCGGGATGGGCGAGCATGCCGATGCCTGTGTCGCCGCGGCACTGGACGTACTCGAGTCGGGGGACGCGAGGGCTGCCACACAGGTGATCGCCGACGACGCCGACCGCGACCGCGCCTACGCCCACATCCAGAACGGCGTGCTCGCGGCCATCGCACTGCACCACCCGGTCGGGGCTGAGCTTCGCACCCTGACCGGAGTGCTACACGCAGGCCTGCACGTCGAGCGCATGATCGACCTCGGAGTGAGCATGGCCCGGACGGTCGAGCCGGCCGTCGACGACCAGGGCGACGCCGACGTCGTCCACCAGCTGCTCGAGATGGGCGGCTTCGCCCGCGAGGTCGCCAGCCGCTCGGTACAGGCGTTCCTCGAGGACGCTGATCACGTGGCGGAGGAGGCCGAGCGGCTCGACGACGCGGTCGACCGGCTCTACGCCAGCATCTTCGGCCGCCTCGTCCGTCTGGCCGGCAGCGACGACCGGCTGTTGAACTGGGCCACACGCATGATCCACCTCACCCGGCAGTTCGAGCGCTACGCCGACCACGGCGTCGACGTCGCCGAGCAGGCGGCGTTCGTCCGCACCGGCGAGCCGGTCCGTCTCCGCCGCGCCAGCACCGCCTGAGTGCACACCTCCGGCACCGGCCGGACCAGCGACCCGCAGTAGGCTCCGGTGGTTCAAGGCGGGGAGGACGCGTGCCAGCAGCGTGGCCGGACCGTGGGGGACACCTCTGGCCCAAGGCCCGCGAGGTGCGCCGCGACGATGGCACGGTCGTGCGCTATGCGGCGCACGGCCCGCTGGACGCACCACCCGTGGTGTGCTGCGCCGGGTTCCTGTGCCCGGACAACTTCTGGCGCGATCTGGGACCGGACCTGGCCCGCGACCACCGGGTCGTCGTGCTCAACTACCGCGGCGTCGGCGCCTCCAGCGAGGCGGGCGGGGGACACCTGCCGCCCCGGCCGGGGGCGTACACGGTCCCTGACCTGGCCGGTGACGTCGCCGCGGTGATGGACGCGGAGTCCACCGGGCCGGCGACGGTGATCGGCCACTCGATGGGCGCGCAGGTGGCGCTCGCACTGTGGCGTGCCCGTCCCGAGCTAGTCGGGGGGATCGCGCTGCTGTCCGGGCACGCCGGGTCGCCGTTCCACACGTTCTACGACACCCGGACCGCCGCACGGATGTTCCCGCTGCTGTCGATGGTCGTGCCCGCCCTGCCACGCCGGGTGGCCGCGGTCCCGATGCGGGCGCTGGAGCTGCCGGTGATGATGCCGGTCGCCCGTGCGATCCGGGCCCTCGGTCCGCACACCCCGTCGGAGGGCATGTACGACTACCGGCAGCACCTCGGGCGGATCGACCCACGCACGGCAATCTGGACGGCCAGGGGCATGCACGCGTTCGACGGGACCCGGTGGCTGACCGAGGTCGATGTGCCGACGCTGGTCGCGGTCGGCGACGCCGACGCCTGGACTCCGCCGTCCCTCGGGCAGCGGATGGCCGAGCTGCTGCCGCAGGGCCGCCTGCTGGTGCTGCCCGGCGGCAGCCACGCGCTGCCCATCGAGTTCCCCGCGCAGCTGCTCACGCACATCCGCGCGCTGACGCGGCGAGCCGTTGCCCGCTGAGCTGCCACCCACCGTGGCCGGCTCCGGCCGGCGGCGAGCTCGGCTGCATACCCGGTGGTCAGTAGGCGACCGCGGAGTAGCGGCTGAGCTTGTGCAGCTGGTGGCGCGCACGGATCACACGCACGGTGCCGGACTTGGAGCGCATCACCAGCGACTCGGTCGTCGCTCCCCGCCGGTCGAAGCTCACGCCGCGCAGCAGGTTGCCCTGCGTGATGCCGGTACAGGAGATGAAGCAGTCGTCGGCGCGGACGAGGTCGTCGGCGGTCAGCACCCGTTCGAGGTTGTAGCCCGCCTCGACCGCCGCACGCCGTTCGGAGTCGGTGCGGGGCCAGAGCCGTCCGAGCATGACCCCGTCGAGCGCCTTGACCGCGCAGGCGGTGATGACGCCCTCCGGGGTGCCGCCGATGCCGTAGAGCATGTCGACCTGTGGGCGGTCGGCCCATGCCGCGACGATCGACGCCTCGACGTCGCCGTCGGTGATCAGCTGTAGTCGCGCGCCCGCCTGTCGAACCTGGCGCTTGGCCTCCTCGTGTCGGTCGCGGTCGAGCATGACGACCGTCAGGTCGCGGACGTCGCGCCCGACCGCCCGGGCGACCGCGTCGAGGTTGTCCTGCAGCGACGCGTCCAGATCGACCACGTCAGCGGCCTCCGCCCCGACCACCAGCTTCTCCATGTAGACACAGGGCCCCGGGTCGAACATCGCACCGGCCGGTGCCGCGGCCATGACCGACAGCGACCCCGGCCGTCCCTCCGCCAGCAGGCGGGTGCCGTCGATGGGATCCACGGCGATGTCGACCTCGGGCGCGTGACCACTGCCGACCGACTCACCGTTGTAGAGCATCGGGGCCTCGTCCTTCTCGCCCTCGCCGATGACCACGGTTCCCGCCACCTCGACGGTGTCGAGCACGGTGCGCATCGCGTCGACGGCGGCCTGGTCACCTGCTTCCTTGTCCCCCCGGCCCTGCCAGCGGGCAGCGGCCATGGCGGCGGCCTCGGTCACCCGCACGATCTCGATCGCGAGGTTGCGGTCCGGCTTCTCTCCGCTCACGTCCTGCTCCCAACGCACGGGCCACGTCGACCGTGGCCGAGCCTACTGCCCCTGCACGACGCCGACCCGGTCGACCGCGGCCGGTGCGGTCCTGAGGTGTCGACGTGCTCACACCGGCCACCGACGGTCGAGGGGGCCGTCCGGGTACCGTCGACGACGATGTCCTCGATCTCGCGTGAACGTCTCCGACGGCTGGTCCGGCGCCCCGACGCCGATCCGGCCGAGGCCGCGCTGCTGTGCTGCGTCGAGGTGGAGCCGGGGCTGGACGTCGACGCGGCCCTGCTGCGGCTGGACGCGCTGGCCGACCGGTTGCGCTCGAACGGCTTCACGGCCGAGCCACCGCAGACGGCAGCGGTCCAACTCGTGCGTGAGCTGGCCGGTGAACAGGGGTTCATCGGCGAATCCGAGCGGTACCACGACCCCGACAACGCCCTGATCACCCGCGTGCTCGAGACCAAGCGGGGCCTGCCCATCACCTTGTCGATCGTCTACGTGGCGGTCGCCCGGCGGCTGGGCGTCCCTGCGTTCCTGGTCAACCTGCCCGGACACGTCGTGGTCGGGCTCGGCGACGACACCCCGCCGGTGCTCATCGACCCGTTCCACGGGGGCGAGCTGCTGGACGAGCAGACCGCCGCCGTGCGGGTGGAGCAGTCGACCGGGGGCCGGCTGCCGTTCCGACGCGCGATGCTGCGGCCAGCGCCCACCGCGATGGTGGTCCGGCGACTCCTCAACAACCTCACCCGGGACTTCGAGCACGCCGACCGGCTGCCCGACGCACTGTGGTCGGTCGAGCTCAAGCTGCTGCTACCGAACCGTCACCCCGACGACCACCGCGACCTCGGTGGGCTGCTGCACCGGCTCGGCCGTTACGACGCGGCCGCCGAGGCATACGAGGCGTTCCTGGACGCCACCTCGACGGATGCCCCGGGACGTGAGCAGGCGCGTCGCGCAGCGATCGACGCCCGGGCACAGATGAACTGAGCGCCTACGTGAACAGTGCGGTCCGGCAGGCGGTGCCCGCGATGGCCGATCCGGTCAGAACAGGCTGGCCGCGTGCTCGGCGAGCGGGCTGCGTACACCCTTGGTCAGCGTGACGTGACCGAACAGCGCACTGCCCTTCATCTTCTCGATCAGGGCCGCCATTCCGCCGTACGGTGAGATGTAGGGATTGTCGACCTGACCGAGGTCGCCGCAGAACACGACCTTGCTGCCGCTGGCCATGCGCGTGAGCACCACCTTGAGCGCGGAGAGCTCGATGTTCTGCGCCTCGTCGACGACCACCAGTTCGTCGGTGATGGAGCGCCCGCGCAGGTAGGTGATCGCTGCGAGCTCGAGCTGGCCGCGGTCGAGCAGGGACTCGATCGTGGTCTGCAGCTGGCGATGCTCGCGGACCCCGCGCCCGCCCGACTGGTCGCTGCGCAGCAGGGCGTAGAGGTTGTCGTGGACCGCGGCCATCCACGGTGCGAGCTTCTCGTCGAGGTCGCCGGGGAGGTAGCCGACCTCCTGCTTGCCGACGGCGATCAACGGTCGGTACACGGCCAGCCGACGGTATGCCGTCGCCTCGAGGACCTGCTCGAGCCCGGCGGCCAACGCGAGGAAGGTCTTGCCGGTCCCGGCCATACCCATCAACGACACGCACGGCACGTCCGGATCGAGCAGCAGGTCGATCGCGAAGGTCTGGCGCACGTCCCGCGCCTCGACGCCGAACGCCTGTCGGTGGCCGGGCACGCGGTGGACGGTCGCGGTGCCGTGGTCGTCGACGTCGATCACCCGCCC
>SKSM01000224.1 GCA_007122985.1 Nitriliruptoraceae bacterium
CGGTGCGGCTCGGCGTGGTCGTCGGGGGCGCGTGCCGGTGCCGGGGTGGTCGTGGCGGGCTGCGCGGCGTGGTTGCCGTTGAGGGTGTGGGGCGGTGCGTCGCCGGACAGCTCCGAGAGCGTGTGCAGCTCGTTGAACAGCGCGTCGGTGTCCACGGCGCCGTTGGCGGAGGCAGCGCTCGGGCCGGGCGCCTGGACGGGCCGTGCGACGCGCGCGTCGCCGTTCGCCGCCGCGGGCGAGTCCGCGACCTGCCCTTCGACCTCGGCTGGGTCGATCGTCGCGATCCAGGGCTCGGGTTCGTCCGGGTGGGGGGCGTCGGTCCCGATGGCGTGCTCGACGCGCGAGCCGGCCGGACCCAGCAGGTGCCCCTCGGGACACCGGCCGGCGGGGTCGACGACGACCTCGTCTCCGCAGTCGATGCAGGTGACACGGGCCACGGGTTGCTCCTCAGGACGGATGGGCGGTGTGGGGTGGGCGCTAGCCTCGCTCCTCCACCCCTTCGGTATCGGCAGGTTGGCGGGTGCTGTTGAGCCCTCGTCCCCGTCCGATCAACCCCGACCTCTCGAGCGCGCCGTGACCGACCCCACCCACGGCTCCCTCCCCGCCGCCGGCCGCGCCGGCAAGGAGGCGGCGCTCGTCCAGGCGATGTTCGACCGGGTCGCACCGCGCTACGACCTCGCGAACGCGACGCTGTCGTTCGGCCAGGACGCCCACTGGCGGCGTGTCACCGCGATCGCCGCGCGGCCAGACGGTGCACGGGTGCTGGACGTCGCCGCCGGACCGGGCAACGTCGCGGTCGAGCTGCTCGCACGCGGCGCGACCAACGTCACCGCCCTGGACCTCTCCGAGGCGATGTTGGCGGTGGGCGCACGCCGGGGGTGTGCGGACATCGACTTCGTCGGCGGCGACGCGCAGCGGCTGCCCTTCGCCGATGCGTCCTTCGACGCGGTGACGATCTCGTTCGGGCTGCGCAACCTCACCGACCCGGACGGGGCGCTGCGCGAGTTCGCGCGGGTCACCCGACCGGGCGGCCGGGTCGTCGTCTGCGAGTTCGCCGCGCCCCTCGACCCCGTCTTCCGCCACGTCTACCGCCGGTACCTCGTCGGCCTGCTGCCGACGATCGCCCGGCTCGTGTCGTCGGCGCCGGAGGCCTACCGCTACCTCGCCGATTCCATCCTGGCCTGGCCGGACCGGCGGACCGTCGCCGACTGGATCGTCGCCGCCGGCTACCACGAGGTGATGGTCAAGGACCTCGCCGGCGGGATCGTGGCGGTGCACCGGGGATTTCGCCGCTGACATCCCCCACCCTGGAGCGCTCCTCCACCCGCGATCGTCGCCCCCGTTGCCCGCGCGCGCCGGTGGGGGTCCGGATCCGTGGCCCGTGGCCGGAGCCGTCGCTAGACTCACGCTCGTGAAGCCGTTCACGAAGGGCCGTCCGTACCCACGCCCCCGAAGCCGCCGAGCCCGATGGTCACGAGCACGATGGTCGCAAGCCCGATGACCGCGGCGCCGCTCGACCCGGTGACCCATGCCGATGTCGCGGTCGTGGGCGCCGGGCCCGGTGGTGCGGCCGCGGCCGCTCACCTCGCCGCCCGCGGCCGGGACGTCGTGGTGCTCGACAAGGACCGCTTCCCGCGCGACAAGGTCTGCGGGGACGGCCTCACCCCGCGGGTGATCCGCGAACTGCTCGACCTCGGACTGCACGACGAGGCGCACGGCCGTGCGGAGGGGTTCGCCGTCCAGCGGGGCCTGCGCATCCACGGCGGTTCGGTCGCCATGGAGCTGCCGTGGCCGGAGCTCGACGACTGGCCGAACTGGGGTGGCACCGCCACCCGCCGGGTGTTCGACCTCACGCTCGCCCGTGCCGCGCAGCGCGCCGGTGCCCGGCTCGCCGAGCAGCACGCTGTGACGGGGCCGGTCTGGCGCGACCCGTCGCAGTCGCGGGTGGCCGGGGTCGCCTGGCGTGACGCGGAGGGCCGCACCGGGGTGGTGCGCGCACCCGTCGTGATCGCCGCCGACGGTGCCGGGGGGCCGATGGGCAAGCACCTCGGGATCACCCGCCGCACCGAACGGCCGATGGCGGTCGCCGCCCGCTCGTACTACCGCTCGTCGCGCGCCGACGAGCCGTGGATCAGTTCCTTTCTCGACCTCACCGACGCCGACGGGCAGCTGCTGTCGGGCTACGGCTGGGTGTTCCCCCTGGACGACGGGACGATCAACGTCGGGCTCGGTCTGCTGTCGACCTCCGCGGAGTTCGGCGCGGTCAGCTACCGCGGGCTGCTCGAGTCCTGGTCCGCGGGGATGGCCGGGCAGTGGGAGACGACGCCAGCCAACCGTGTCGGTGCGGTGAAGACCGGGCCGATCCCGATGGGCTTCAACAAGACCCCGCTGCACCAACGCGGGGTCCTGCTGGTCGGCGACGCGGGAGGCATGGTCAACCCCATGAACGGCGAGGGCATCAGCTACGCGATGGAGGCCGCCCGTCTGGCCGCCGAGGTGGTCGACCACACCCTGTCGACCCGTCGCACCAGCGACCTCGATGCCTACGACCGTGCGCTGCGCGAGCGGATCGGTGGCTACTACACCCTCGGACGGATCTTCACCGAACTGGTCGGCGATCCTCGCGTGATGCGGATCTGCACCACCTATGGGATGCCGTACCGACCGCTGATGCGGCTGGTGTTCAAGATGATGGCCCATCTGACCGACGACCGTCCGGCTGACGCCAAGGACGTCATCCTCAACTCGCTGCAGCGGCTGGCACCCGCCGCATGAGCGGCGGCCCCGGTGACCGCCGGTCCCCGGCGCCTTGCAGGTCGTCGCGCCAGCGCCCTACCGTTCCAACGGGGTGAAACCGGCCTCGGCACCCACCCTGCCCCCATCCGTCGATCCCACCGCCCCCACCAGACGACCACGCCACCGCCCGCATGATCGAGGGGCGGCGAGGAGTTCCCGACCGTGTTGGCCGAGTACCTACCGATCCTGCTGCTGTTCGTGCTGGCGGCCGCGTTCGCGGTCGGCTCGCTGGTCGTCAGCAGC
>SKSM01000238.1 GCA_007122985.1 Nitriliruptoraceae bacterium
GACCCCCGCGTCGCGCAGCCGCGCCCGCGCCGCTGCCGGCAGCTCCGGCACCCGGGCGCGGATCGCCTCCACCTCGTCGTCGGTGGAGACCACCTCGACGAGATCCGGGTCGGGGAAGTAGCGGTAGTCGGTGACCGACTCCTTGACCCGCAGCGTCTCGGTGACGCCCGCCGACTCGTCCCAGTGGCGGGTCTCCAGGCGGATCTCACCGCCGTCCTCGAGCACGGCGACCTGCCGCTGCGCCTCGTAACGGACCGCGCGGCCGAGCGAACGCACCGAGTTGAGGTTCTTGATCTCCGTGCGCGTGCCGAGCTCGTCACCGGTGCGGCGCACCGAGACGTTGGCGTCGCAGCGGATCGAGCCCTCCTCCATCCGCGCGTCCGACACTCCGGTCGCACGCACGATGCCCTGCAGCTCGCGCAGGTAGGCCTGCGCCGTCTCCGGGTCGTGGATGTCGGGCCGGCTGACGACCTCGAGCAGCGGGATGCCGCAGCGGTTGTAGTCGATCAGCGACCGGTCGGCGCCGTGGAGGCGTCCGGTGTCGCCCACGTGCAGCGACTTGCCGGTGTCCTCCTCCATGTGCAGCCGTTCGATGCGCACGCGGCGCGGCTCGAGCTCACCGTGCGGACCCACCACCTCGACGTCCAGATGGCCGTCGTGGATCAGGGGCACGTCGTACTGGCTGATCTGGTAGTTCTTGGCCAGGTCCGGGTAGAAGTAGTTCTTGCGGTGGAACCAGCAGCGCGGTGCGACCTCACCATTGAGCGCGAGCCCGAGCAGGGTGGCGTCGGTGATCGCCTGTGCGTTTGCGACCGGCAGCGCACCAGGCAGCCCGGCGCACACCGGGCAGACGTTGGTGTTGGGCTCGTCGCCGAACTCGGTCGAGCAGCCGCACCACATCTTGGTGGTGGTCTGCAGCTCGACGTGGACCTCGAGCCCGACCACCAGCTCCCACCCGTCCGGCAGCAGCGACTCGCTCATGAGGCGACCTCCCGGTCCGGTGCGGCCACGGCCCGGGGGCCGGTGGGCTCGGGTGCGAACCGCACCTGCTGCTCGAAGGCCCAGCCGACCCGGTACATCACCTCGTCACGCGAGAGCGGCGCCATGATCTGCAGCCCGACCGGCAGCTGCCGCCCGGAGCCGTCGGGTGGCTCGGCGAGCCCGGCCGGGACCGACAGCGCGGGAGTCCCCGCCAGTGACGCCGGCACGGTCGCCACGTCGTTCAAGTACATCGCCAGCGGGTCGTCGGCCTTGTCCCCCAGCCCGAAGGCCACCGACGGCGCGGTGGGGCTGACCAGCGCATCGACCTGCTCGAAGGCACGCGCGAAGTCACGGGCGATCAGGGTGCGGACCTTGCTTGCCTGCAGGTAGTAGGCGTCGAAGTAGCCGCTGGACAGCGCGTGGGTGCCGATCATGATCCGGCGCTTGACCTCCGGACCGAACCCCGCCGCCCGCGTCGCGGCGTTCATCTCCTCCGCCGTCGGCGCGTCGACGCGCAGCCCGTAGCGCACCCCGTCGAAGCGCGCGAGGTTCGACGACGCCTCGGACGGGGCGATCAGGTAGTAGGCCGGCAGCCCGTAGGGCGCGTGCGGCAGCGAGACCTCCTCGATCTGTGCGCCCAGGCCCTCCAGCTGCTCGAGCGACCGGGCGAAGGCGGCCTCCACGCCCGGCTCGTAGCCGTCTCCCTGGAGCTCGCGCACCACCCCGATGCGCATTCCGGCGATGCCGTCACGCAAGCCCCCGAGCAGGTCCGGAGCGTCCTGGGGCACCGAGGTGGCGTCCCGCGGGTCGTGCCCCTGGATCAGCGACTGCAGCTGGGCGGCGTCCTCCACGGTGCGGGCGAACGGACCGGCCTGGTCCAGCGACGAGGCGAAGGCGACCAGTCCGTAGCGCGACACCGTCCCGTAGGTCGGCTTCGCACCAACCACCCCGCACAGCGCGGCGGGCTGGCGGATCGAGCCGCCGGTGTCGGTGCCGATCGCCAGCGGCGCCAGCCATCCGGCCACCGCCGCTGCCGAGCCGCCGGACGACCCACCCGGGACGCGGTCGAGGTCCCACGGATTGCGGGTGTCACCGAACGCGGAGTTCTCCGTGGACGAGCCCATCGCGAACTCGTCCATGTTGGTCTTGCCGAGCACGATGACACCGGCCTCGCGCAGGGCGTTGGTGACGGTCGCGTCGTAGGGCGGCACCCAGTGCTCGAGCATCCGCGACCCGCAGGTCGTCGGCGCACCACGCATCGTCAGGATGTCCTTGAGCGCCAGCGGAACCCCCGCCAGCGGTCCGAGCTGCTCGCCGGCGGCACGACGGGCATCCACCTCGTCGGCCTGCTCGCGGGCGGCCGTGGCCGTGACCGCGAGGTAGGCGTGGGTGTCGTCGACGCCGAGGTCACCCGCCGGACGCGCCGACCAGACGTCACCGTCCGCGTCGACCCCGTCGTGCGCGGCGATGCGGTCGAGATGCGCGTCGACCACCTCGCGCGCGGAGACCTCCCGGGCAGCGAGCCGGCGGGCCAGGTCGGTGGCGGTCGCCCGGGTGAGGCTCATCGCGGCTCCTGGCTGATCCGGGGCGCCGGGACGTGGCCGGGCCACGGCGCTGCGAGCGGCTGCGAGGCCATCTCAGCCCTCCTCGACGACGATCCGCGGCACCGCGAAGCGGTCCTGCTCGACCTGTGGGGCCCCGGCCAGCAGCTCCTCCCGCGGCAGCGACGGGCGCCGCTCGTCGGGGCGGGTCACGTCGCTGAGCGCGAACGGGTGGGTGGTCGCCGGCACATCGTCGGCCGCGACCTCGCCGACCTGTTCGGCGTACCCGAGGATGTCGGAGAGCTGGGGCGCGAGCGCGGCGGTCTCGGCGTCGGTCAGCGCGAGTCGCGCGAGCCGCGCGACGTGGCGGACCTCGGCTTCGGAGAGGGACACGGCGGCGACCTCCTGGGCGGGGATGCGGTGCGTGCGCGTCGGACGTGGTGGTGGGACGTGGTGGTGACCGCCGGCCGCGCACGCGGCGGGCGCCGACGACACCCCAACGGCGCCGTGGGCGACA
>SKSM01000176.1 GCA_007122985.1 Nitriliruptoraceae bacterium
CCTGACCTTTCACCCCTGCGGCGCCGGCCGCGGGCGAGGTGCGGGGCTGCGTGCCCGGTCCACGGCCGGCGCGAGGCCACCCTGGCGCCTGCCGCGCGCTCAAGCGAGACGCGTAGCGATGGCCGCACACCTGCGATGTCGAGCGGCCCGGATGCAATCGCGATGCACGCGGCGACGTCGGACGGGGTGGACCGGGCAGGGAGGCCCGGCTCCATGCAGGCCAGGCAAGACGGCCACGGATACAGAGAGGGAGCACCCATGACCACGACCACCACCGTTCGCAACGGCATCAACGTCGACCAGCTGATCAAGACCATCGAGCACGTCGGCGAGGACCCGGCAGCGGCCGCCTTCACCTTCCGTGCCAACAGCACCTGGCAGGACGGCACCCGGAACCAAGGCCAGATCGGCGGCTTCACTCACGCCGGCGCGGAGGACCAGAGCCGCAGCCAACCGTTCGAGCTGACCGGCGACGAACCACCCGTGCTGCTCGGCGACAACCACGGCCCCAACGCCGTCGAGCTGGTGCTGCAGGCGCTGGCCTTCTGCTACGCCGTCGGCTACGTCGCCAACGCCGCCGCCAAGGGCATCGAGCTCACCCGCATGGAGTACGAGGTGGAGGGCGACCTCGACGTCCGGGCGTTCCTCGGGCTCGAGGGCGGCCGTCCCGGCTTCAGCGAGATCCGCGTCACCGGCCACGTGTCGAGCCCCAACGCCTCCGACGACGAGCTGCGCGAGCTGTGCACCTACGTGCAGCAGACCTCGCCGGTGCGTGACCTGCTGACCGAGCCCGTGCCGGTGCACACCACCCTGGAGATCGACTGACGCGCGGGGCTCCGGCCGCGGGGTGCGCCGGACGCGGGGTGCGCCGGACGCGGGGTGCGCCGGACGCGGGGTGCGCCGAACGCGCGAGCCCGGTGCACCCCGCCGGCTCCGGCCCCCGGAAACGTGCGTCGAACGCACTCGCGAGCGCGTCTATGCGCACAACCCACCACCTCGGCGCCCCAAATGCAATGCGCGGCGCCGACCTGACGTCTTGACTGCCACACCCCACCGACGACGTCCCGCTGGAGGGCGGGAGAAGGGAGCCGTCGTGACCCAGACCAATCCACCCCAGGTGGATGTCGACCAGCTGCGCCTCGCGGTCGGAGACATCTACCGCGGGGTCGCCGAGCAACCCGACGCCGAGTACCACTTCCACACCGGACAGGCGGCACTCGACCACCTCGGCTACCCGCGGTCGCTGACCGAGCCGCTGCCGAGATCCGCAGCCGACGCCTTCGCCGGCGTCGCCTACGTCTTCGAGCCCGGGCTGCCCGACACCGGCCAGCGCGTCATCGACATCGGCTCCGGCGCCGGCGCCGACGCGCTGATGGCCGCCCGGGCCGTCGGCGGCGACGGCGCGGTCATCGGCGTCGACATGAACGAGCAGATGCTCGCGCGGGCGCGCGCGGCCGCGGACGAGGCCAGGCTCGACCACCTCGACTTCCGGCAGGGCCTGATCGAGCAGCTGCCGGTCGACGACGAGTGGGCCGACGTCGTGATCTCCAACGGCGTGCTCAACCTGGTGCCCGACAAGCTCACCGCCTACCGCGAGCTGCACCGGGTGACCCGGCCCGGCGGCCGGCTGCAGATCAGCGACATCTGCGTCGAGCAGGAGGTCCCGGAGGAGGCCAAACGCGACATCGACCTCTGGGGTGCCTGAATTGCCGGTGCCCTGCCGTGTGCAGGGTGGCAGTCCGTGATCGAGCAGGCCGGCTTCACCGACGTGCGCTTCTCCGAGCCGGTGGACACCTTCGCCCGGGCCAGCGGCGAGGAGAAGGCCCGCGCCTTCGGAACGTTCGGCTACGTCATCGAGGCACGCAAGCCCCGCTGACCCGGCAGGGTCACACGGGGCAACGGGACCGCCCGGCCGGAACGCGTGACGGTCGGGCGGTCCTCGCCGTGCGGGGGCTCGTCGGATCGGAGCCCGTGCGCCGTGCGGCTGCGGCGCGCTGGGCAGGACCGTCGATCGGCGAGAAGCTCGCGGATGCGCGGGTTTCTCGCACCCGCCGCCGCGCCTGCGGCCCCGCGGCCACTCAGCGACGCGAGAAGCTCGCGGATGCGCGGGTTTCTCGGGCTGCGTGGGGCCGGGGCGTCGCGGCCGGGCCGGTCCGGGTCAGCTCGAGGCGGCCTCGGACCCCGCGTCGCCGTCGATCGGCACGACCGCGGCGACCTTCTGGCGCTTCGGCGCGTCGTCGGCGACGCGCTCGGTCGGGAACGCGGCGACCTCGCCACGCAGCTGGTCGACGACCGGGTCGAGATCGAGCGCGAACACCGCCTGACCGCGCTTGAGCAGGTCGAGGAGCGTGGCGTCGTCGTCGACCGCGTACACCGTCGAGCCGTCGGAGACCAGGGTGGTGCCGTCCAGTGAGCCGCCGCGGCTGCGCAGCTCCTCGACCGCGAGCCGCACCTTCTGCAGCGACACCCCCGTGTCGAGCAGCCGCTTGACCACCCGCAGGCGCACGATGTCGTCGAACGAGTAGAGCCGCTGGGTGCCAGACCCCTCCGCGCGCCGGTAGGACGGCTCGACGAGCCCGGTCCGGGCCCAGTAGTCGAGCTGCCGGTAGCTGATCCCGACGATGCGGGTCACGATCGGCCCGCGGTAGCCGGCGATCTCGTCCCCGACGTCGAGCCGGAGCTGTCCGGTCTCCTGCCTGGTCATCGCGTCGCTCCCGTGGTCGCGTCGGTGTTCGCGGTTGCGAGGCCCGGTGGTGGGACGCCCGGCTGCGGGGCCCAGTGGCGCGCTGCGGGGCCCGGTCACTCCACCTCGTCCGGGTCGGTGCTGGTGGCGGGATCGGCCGTGTCCACCTCCACTGGAGGATGACACGCGTGAAACTCCCGCTGTGAGGCTACGGCTGCACGGCTGGTCGGGTCAATGCCCGACCCGGTCGATCCGGCCCTCGACCTCGACATCATGTACAGGTTTGCTCGTCGCCTCATGGACCGAAACAGGCAACGAGAAAAAATGAAATACTATGTGGGGTCACGTGAGCAA
>SKSM01000236.1 GCA_007122985.1 Nitriliruptoraceae bacterium
CGTCGTCGGCGGCATCGGCGTCGTCGGCGTCGTCAGCCTCGTCCTCGGCCTCGGGCTCGGCCTCGGGCTCGGGCGCCTCGCCGACCTCGTCATCGACGAGGTCGGCGGGCTCGTCCGTGTCGCCGCAGGCAGCCAGCAGCAGGGCGGTCGCGCCCAACAGGGCGACGACCGGGGTCGTTCGGATTCGCAGCAGCACGACAGCCTCCACGTTCGTCTCCGGGTCGGCCAGGTATCGACCGTGTGCTTACGGGTTCGTTGCCGCCGACCGCGATGATGGGAGGCGCCCTACGACGGACGTCGGTCACCGACCACTACTCGCCCAGCCGCGCGGCGACAGCGTCCAGGACGCCCGGATCGACGCTCAGCACGGCGCTGACGTCGATCACGTCCGGCAACGTCGTGCCCCGCGCAGACAGCTCGGCGACGAGCGCCGCGACCAGGTCGCCGTCATCGACACCGGGGATCCCCACCCCGGCCGGAACCAGCACCCGCAGCGTGCGATCCGAGAGACGGACGTCGAGCTCGCCTGGCACGACCTCCACCACCTCGATGTCCCCGGACAGGGCAGCGCCAGGTTCGCGCGGTCGCTCGTCGCGTCCGTGCCCGTCAGATGGCTGAGCAGGGTCCTGGGGTGCCACCGGCGCTCCTCTCGGGCGGCTGGCGGTCAACCGAGACGTGCGCGCAGCTCGTCCACGGCCTCGGGGAAGCGCAGGGTCGCCGGACCCAGGTCGAGTACGCCACCGTCCGGGGCCAGGCCGTCCGGCAGCGCCCCGCGCTCCAGCAGCAAGCAGACCATCTCCGTGGCGACCGCACGTGGCGGCACCGTCGGCAGACCGAGACCCCGGCGGGTGTGGTGTGCCAGTCGTAGCTCGAGGAGCCGGCCGTCCGGCAGCGCCGCACGGAACGTCTCCGGCCCGGTCTGCATCAGCATGGGTTCGTCGGCGCTCACGGCCCAGCCGTCAGTAGCCGAGCCGACCGAGCTGCTTGGCATCGCGCTGCCACTCCTTGGCGACCCGCACGTGGGTCGACAGATACACCTTGGCGCCGAGCAGCACCTCGAGCTCCTGCCGTGCCGCCGTGGCTGCGGCCTTCAACCCCGCCCCGTCACGGCCGATGACGATCGGCTTCTGGGACGCGCGCTCGACGTGGATCACCGCGTCGACCCGCAGCAGGTCGTCGCGGTCGTCGTCCTCGTCGATGCTCTCCACGGTGACGGCGATGGAGTGGGGCAGCTCGTCCTGGACCTGGCCGATCAGCTTCTCGCGGAGGATCTCCGCCGCGAGCTGGTGCTCGGGCTGGTCGCTGACCGCGTCCGGCGGCAGCAGTCGCGGCGCCACGGGGAGTCGGTCGATCAGGACCTCGACCAGGTGGTCGACGTTGTCGCCCGTGGCGGCGGAGACGGGCACGATGGCGTCGAACTCGCGGTCGTCGCCGAGCAGTCCCGCGAGCCGCTCGAGCTCGGGCAGCATCCGCTCCTTCGGCCGCACCAGATCGATCTTGTTGGCGACCGCCACGATCGGGGTGTCGACCCCGGCCAGCTCCCCGGCCAGGAAGCGGTCGCCCGGTCCGACCCCGGCGGCGACATCGACCAGAAGGCAGATCAGGTCGACGCCCTCCCAGGTGTCACGCACCAGGGCGTTGAGCCGCTGGGTCAGCAGGGTGCGCGGCTTCGCGAGCCCGGGCGTGTCGAGGAAGACCAGCTGCGCGTCCGCCCGGGTGAGCACGCCTCGGATCGCGTTCCTGGTGGTGCCGGGAACCTCGGTGACGATCGCCACCTTCTCCGCGACCAGGTGGTTGAGCAGCGTGGACTTGCCGGTGTTGGGACGCCCGACCAGGCCGACCATCCCGGCGCGGTGGCCGTCGGGCAGGTCGTCGCCGACCCCCGCGAGGATCGCGTCGACGTCGAGATCACGCCCCTCGGCCATCGTCATCGCCGCTCGGTGTCGACGCCCAGCCGGTCCGGGCCGAACGCGTGCGGCAGCAGCTCGGTGATGTGGGTGACCAGCGGCGTGTCCAGGGCATCGCCGCCGGCGCAGTACACGGTCGCATCGGGGCCGAACTCGAAGATCGTCTGGCGGCAGCCCCCACACGGGGTTGCCGGCCGGTCGCCGTCGCCGACGACCGCGACCGCGACGACCGGGCTGCGGTCGCCGCTGGTCGCGCGGGCCGTCAGCGCGCTCTGCTCCGCGCAGCTGGTGAGCCGGTAGGAGGCGTTCTCCACGTTGACGCCCTCGAACACCTGCCCGTCGGCGGTGACCACCACGGCCCCGACGTGGAAGCCGGAGTACGGGGCGTAGGCGTGCCCACGCACCTGCGCTGCGTTGCGGAGCAGCTCGGTGGCGTCGGGTGGCGGAACGTCGGTGGCGGCCACGGTGCTCTCCTCGCACGGTGCAACGCGGACGGGTCGTCACCGTCAGCGTACGTGCCCGTGCGTGGGCCGCGGTCCCGGCGTCCCGGGCCCCGTCGCGAACCCGGCCGACCGGCGGTCGTCAGCGCAGGAACGTGCTCGCGTAGCTGGTCAGGGTCTCCAGGTAGTTCGCGCGTTCGAACGCGGCCGGGTCCCGCACCGTGCGCTGCGAGATGGCCCCACGCAGTTCGTCGACCGACGAGTACCCGCGCGCCTGCATCCACTCGCGCACGCCCTGGGTGAGCGTGGCCACGTGTGCCGGTCCGTGCCGCAGCAGCGCCGAGGTGCTCATGGTCACGTCCGCGCCGGCGAGCAGGAGCTTGAGGACGTCGCGGTGGGTGTGCACCCCCGTCGACGCCGCGAGCGACGCGTCGACCCGACCGTGCATGATCGCGCACCACCGCAGCGGCAGGCGCAGCTCGTCGGAGTCGGAGAGCACCAGGTGCGGAGTGACCGAGAGCGTGTCCAGGTCGATGTCGGGCTGGTAGAAGCGGTTGAACAGCACCAGCCCGTCCGCTCCGGCCTCCGCCAACTGCGTGGCGAAGCTCGCCATCGCCGACCAGTGGGGCGAGAGCTTCACCGCGATCGGCACGTTGGTGGCCTCGGCGACCGACTCGACCAGCCGCAGCGTCTCGACCTCGACCTGCCGCCCGCTGACCTGCGTGTCCGCTGCGACGCGGTAGACGTTGAGCTCGACCGCGTCGGCACCGGCGTCGGCGAGCAGCTGGGCGTAGCGCACCCAGCCGCCGGTCGTGACCCCGTTGAGGCTGGCGATCACCGGGCCGCGGACCACCTGCTGTGCCTCGCGGATCAGGCGCAGGTAGCGCACCGCGCCTTCGTTGTACTGGTCCAGGTTGGGGACGTAACCGCCCGGTGCCTCCGGGTTGGCGTCGCTGCCGTAGCTCGAGTACCGCTCGACCTGGTCGGCCTCGTGGACGAGCTGCTCCTCGAACAGGCTCGGCAGGACGACCGCACCGATGCCGGCGGCGTCCAGTGCCCGCAACGAGGCGAGGTCACCGGTGAACGGACCGGCCGAGGCGACGATCGGCGTCGCCAGCTCGAGCCCCAGGTAGTGGGTCGACAGATCCACCTCCGTCGCCACCGTGGGTCCGCTCGGGATCACGTGGCCGGGGCCGGGCGGCGCGTCGTCGCCGTCACCGCCGTCGGCCAGCGAGGGGCTGAACTGGTCGCTCATCACGCGTCCTCCTGCTGGTCCTCGCCGGGAGCCGACAGCACGTCCTGACCGCCCGGTTGCGTCCGGGTGACCCCGGCCAGCTGCTCGTAGTAGCGCCACCGCTCGTCGACGTCCGCCTGGGCGAGCTCGCGCAGTCGCGCCGCCCGCTCGGGGTCGCTGCGCTCGAGGACGGCGAAGCGGCCCTCGGTCCGCAGGAAGGCGTCGACCGGCTCGCTGGGTGCCTTGGAGTCCAGCCGCAGGGGCTGAGCGTCCTCTGCCTCGCCCGGGTGGAACCGCAGCAGCGGCCAGTACCCGGTCTTGACGGCCAGGTCCATGCGGGTCATCGAGTCGCGCATGTCGACCCCGTGGGCGATGCACGTCGAGTACGCCAGCAGCAGCGACGGTCCCGGCCACGCCTCGGCCTCACGGAAGGCCTTGACCGTCTGCATCTCGTTGGCGCCCATCGCGATCTGGGCGACGTAGACGTGCCCGTACTGCATCGCCAGCGCAGCCAGGTCCTTCTTGGGTGTGGCCTTGCCGGCCGTGGCGAACTTGGCCGTCGCACCGCGGGGGGTGGCCTTGGAGGCCTGACCACCGGTGTTGGAGTAGACCTCGGTGTCGAGCACCAGCAGGTTGACGTCCGCGCCGGAGGCCAGCACGTGGTCGACGCCGCCGAACCCGATGTCGTAGGCCCAGCCGTCCCCACCGACGATCCACACATCACGGCGCACCAGCACGTCGGCGATGACGTCGAGGTGGCGTGCCGCCCGGGCGTGGGGCCCGGTGACGCCTGCGAGGCGGCGGCGCAGCTCGTCGACGCGCCCACGCTGGTCTGCCAGGCCCTGCTCGTCGGACTGGTCGGCGGTGGCCAGGGCCTCGATCAGCTCGTCACCGACCTCCCCGGCCAACTCGTGCAGCAGGTGGAGGGCGACCGCCCGGTTCTCGTCGATGGCGAGGCGGATGCCCATGCCGAACTCCGCGTTGTCCTCGAACAGCGAGTTCGACCAGGCGGGCCCCCGACCGTCGTCGTCGGTCCCCCACGGCGTGGTGGGCAGGTTGCCACCGTAGATCGAGCTGCAGCCGGTGGCGTTTGCGACGACCGACCGGTCGCCGAACAGCTGGGTCATCAGCTTCAGGTACGGCGTCTCGCCGCAGCCCGCGCACGCACCGGAGAACTCGAACAGCGGCTGGAGCGTCTGGCTGTGCTTGACGGTGTCGGTGCGGATCGTCGTCCGGTCCGGGTAGGGAATCGACTCGAAGTAGCGGAACCGTTCGCGCTCGATGTCGAGCACCGTGCGCGGGTCACCGTCGTCCGACTGCTCACCGTCGAGCAGCTCGTCGATGGGTGTCATGTTGATCGACTTGTGGCCGACGTCGCTGCGGCTGACCGCCGGGCAGCTCTCCACGCAGACCCCGCAGCCGGTGCAGTCGTCGGGCGCGACCTGCACGGTCAGCAGATGGTCGGAGAGCGCCCGGTCCTTGAAGGGCTTGCACAGGAACTCATCGGGCGCGTCGGCGACCTGGTCCTGCTCGAACACCTTGATCTGGATGGCGGCGTGGGGGCAGACGATGGCGCACTTGCCACAGTCGATGCACAGGTCCTTGTCCCAGGTGGGGATCTCCGGGGCGATGCTGCGCTTCTCCCACCGGGTGGTCCCGGTCGGGAAGGTGCCGTCGACCGGGAGCGCGGAGACCGGCAGCAGGTCACCCTGCCCGGCCATGAGCCGCTCGGTGACCCGCTGGACGAAGTCGGGCACGTCGTCACCGTCGACCGAACGCAGGCCCAACGCGCGCTGGATCGGCTCGGGACGCTGCCAGGTCGCGGTGACCGCCGCCGGGACCTCGACCTCGTGGATCGCGTCGGCCGCACGGGCGACCGCGTCGAGGTTGCGCTCGACGACCTGCTCCCCACGTGACCCGTAGGTGGTGCGGATCGCCTCCTCGATGGCCGCCAGCGCCTCGTCGCGATCGATGACGCCGGTCACCAGGAAGAACGCGACCTGCATGACGGTGTTGATCCGTCCGCCGAGCCCCGCCTCACGCGCGATCCGGTAGGCATCTACCACGTGCAGGGACAGGTCGCGGTCGACGACGACCTGCTGGACGTCCGCGGGGATGCGGTCCCAGACCTCGTCGGGACCGAACGGGGCGTTGAGCAGCACGATGCCGCCCTCGCGCGCCTCGCGGAGCACGTCGAGCTTCTCGAGCAGCCCGAACTGGTGCACCGCGACCACGTCGGCCGGGTCGATCAGGTAGGTCGAGTGGATCGGCGACTCGGACACCCGAAGGTGTGAGGCGGTCACCGCACCCGACTTCTTCGAGTCGTAGACGAAGTAGCCCTGGACGTTGCGTCCCATCTGGTCGGCCAGGATCTTCGCGGTGTTCTTGGTCGCGCCGACCGTGCCGTCCGAGCCGAGCCCGTGGAAGATCGCCGCGAGGTCGGTGGCCGCCCGCGGCAGTCGCAAACCCGTGTCCGGCTCCAGCGAGGTACCACCGACATCGTCGATGATCCCGACCGTGAAGCGGCGCTTGGGCTCGTCCCGGGTCAGCTCCGTGAACACCGAAGCGACCATCGCCGGCGTGAACTCCTTGCTGGACAGGCCGTAGCGTCCCCCGATCACCTCGGGCAGAGACGCACGCTGGCCGGTCGACGACGCATCTGCGAGCACCGCGAGCACGTCGGTCAACAGCGGCTCGCCGACCGAGCCCGGCTCCTTGGTGCGGTCGAGCACCGCGATCCGCTCGACGGAGGCGGGCAATGCCTCGAGGAACGCCTCGACCGGGAACGGTCGGTACAGGCGGACCACGAGCACGCCGACCTTCTCGCCCTGATCAACGAGGTGATCGACCACCTCGCGCACCGCACCGGTGCCCGAACCCATGAGCACGACGACACGCTCGGCGTCCTCCGCGCCGTGGTACTCGACCAGCGAGTAGCGCCGACCGGTGCGTTCGGCGAGTCGGTCCATCACCGCCTGGACGGTCTCCGGGACCGCGTCGTGGTAGGGGTTGGCGGCCTCACGTGCCTGGAAGAACACGTCCGGGTTCTGGGCGGAGCCCCGCAGCACCGGTCGGTCGGGATCCAGGCCTCGCTGCCGGTGGAGCAGCAGGTCCTCCTCGGTGATCAGCTCGCGCAGGTCCTCGTCCTCGAGCAGCTCGACCCGGTTGAGCTCGTGCGAGGTGCGAAAGCCATCGAAGAAGTGCACCACCGGCACCCGGGAGGCCAGCGTCGCAGCGTGCGCGACGGCAGCCATGTCGTGCGCCTCCTGCGGCGACCCGGACGCGAGCAGCGTCCATCCGGTCGTGCGCGCCGCCATGACATCCGAGTGGTCGCCGAAGATCGACAGCGCATGCGTGGCGACGGTGCGTGCTGCGACGTGCAGGACCGCCGGCGTGAGCTCACCGGCGATCTTGAACATGTTGGGCAGCATCAGCAGCAGGCCCTGGGACGAGGTGAACGAGGTCCCGAGCGACCCCGTCTGGACGGCGCCGTGCATCGCACCGGCGGCGCCGCCCTCCGACTGCATCTCGACGACGCTGGGCACCACCCCCCACAGGTTGGGGTGGCCGGCAGCGGCCCACTCGTCAGCGGCTTCGCCCATCGGCGAGGCCGGGGTGATCGGGTAGATCGCGATCGACTCCGAACACGCGTAGGCGACACGGGCGACGGCGTCGTTGCCGTCGGTGGTCGCGATCTGACGCGTGGACGTGTCACGGGGTGCGGTCGTGGACATCCTGACCTCCGGTTGCGGCACCGGAACGCACCAGAAGGCGCACCGGTGGGGGAGCGTCTCGCACGCTACGACGTGCCGGCCGGCCCGGGAGCGGCCGCAGGTCACCGCTGCATAGGACCTCCTGCCCCAACGGGAGGGTCACACTATTCGGTTCCGTCGGTCGACGGCTCGGCCGGTGGATCGTCCACCGGTACCGGACGGCCGGGTTCGATGACGATCTTGACCACACGGCGCCCCTGGACGGTCTCCACAGTGAGCACCGAGCCGTCGAGCTCCAGACGCTCGCCCTCCACCGGCACCCGCCCCAGGGTCGCGAACACCAGCCCACCGACGGTGTCCCAGCCCTCCTCGGGCAGCTCGGTGCCGAGCAGCTCGTTGAGGTCGTCGACGCCGAGCCGGGCGTCGACCCGCAGCCGTTCACCCTCGAGCGCCTCGACCAGCGGCTCCTCCTGATCGTGCTCGTCGACGATCTCGCCGACGATCTCCTCGAGGATGTCCTCGATGGTCACCAGCCCCACCAGCTCGCCGTACTCGTCGGCGACCAGCGCGAGGTGGACCCGTTCGGCCTGGAGCTCGCGCAGCAGCTCGTCGACCCGCTTGATCTCCGGCACGAACGTCGGCTGGCGCACCAGGTCGTGCCAGCGCCGGCGGTCAGGCAACGTCGCCAGCTGACGCAGGAGGTCCTTGGCGTAGACGACCCCGACGATCCGGTCCGGGTCGTCCGGGTCGTGGACCGGCAGACGCGAGTAGCCGTGCCGGACGGTGGTGGCCACGACCTCGTCGAGCGCCATGTCCCTGGAGACGGTGACCATGTCCGGTCGCGGCTGCATCACCTCACGCACCAGGGTGTCCGGGAGCTCGAAGATCGAGCGGATCATCGCCCGCTCCTCGGGCTCGAGCTCCTCGTCCTGCTGCTGTTCGTCACCGTTCAGCGCCCGCAGCTCGTCGTCGGAGGCGTGCGGACCGGAGACCTCGTGGCGACGAGGGACCAGACCACGTCCCGCAGCGACCGCCAGCCGGGCGATCGGGTGGACGATGCGGACCAGCAGGCGAGCCGATCGGGCGAGGACGAGCCCGACCTGCTCGAGGTGGCGCAGCGCCACCGTTCGTGGTGTCACCTCAGCCAGCACGAGGCTCGCCAGCACCACCACCGCAGCCGCGCCGAGCAGCCCGCCGAGCCCGCCGATGAGCTGCTCGGCCAGCGCGACGACGACCACGACCAGCGACACTCGGGCCAGCACCATCGCCGCCAGCAGCGAATCCAGTGCGCTCGCCCGGTGCTCGGTCAGCCACAACAGCGCCTGCGAAGAATGGTCGTCGTCGTCCTCGACGAGCCGCAGGGCCCGCACGACGTTGCAGCGCGAGACCACGGTCTCGACCGCGGCGAGGTAGGCAGTGACCAGCAGCAGCGTGACGGCGACCGCCGTGAGGGCCAGGGCTTGGCCGCTCACGACCCGGAACGGCGTGCCGCCGCGTAGCTGGTCAGCAGCTCCTCGGTGCGACCGAACATCGCACGCTCCTCGTGGGGATCAGCATGGTCCATGCCCAGCAGGTGGAGCAGGCCGTGGACCGTCAGCAGCCGCAGCTCGTCGTGGGGTTCGCGTCCGAGCCCGGGTGCCTGCGCCGCGGCGATCGCCGGGCAGAGCACCACGTCGCCGAGGATCGCCGGTACATCCGGCGGCGTCTCGCCGGGCTCGTCGATCGGGAATGCCAGCACGTCGGTGGGGCCGTCACCGCTCAGGTGGCGCTGATTGAGCGCCGCGATCGTCTCCTCGTCCACGAGCAACAGCGCGACCTCCATGTCGTCGGGGACGTCCTCTTGCTCCAGGACGTGGCGGGCGAGCGCGACCAGATCGTCGGCGTCGACGCTCAGGTGCTGCTCGTCGGCGAGGAAGACGGCCACCTCAGCCACCGCCCGGCTGGTCGGACGTCGGGACGGGCCCACCGGCGGCCTGCTGCTCACGTTGAGCGTCCCATGCTTCGTAGGCCTCCACGATGCGCTGCACGATGTGGTGTCGGACGACGTCGCCGGCTTCCAGCCAGGAGAACGCGACACCGTCGATGTCACCGAGGATCTCGCGCACGATCTTCAAGCCCGACCGGGTCCCCGACGGCAGGTCGACCTGGCTGACGTCACCGGTCACCACGGCCTTGGAGTTGAAGCCGATGCGGGTGAGGAACATCTTCATCTGCTCGGGCGTGGTGTTCTGCGCCTCGTCGAGCACGATGAAGGCGTCGTTGAGGGTCCGGCCACGCATGTAGGCCAGCGGCGCGACCTCGATCGTGCCGCGCTCGACGTGGTCGATGAGTTCGGCCGCCTCCATCATGTCGTGCAGGGCGTCCCACAGGGGCTTGAGATACGGATCGATCTTCTCGTGCAGCGTCCCCGGAAGGAAGCCGAGCCGCTCGCCCGCCTCGATTGCCGGACGGGTCAGCACCAGGCGGTTGACCTGTTTGGCCCGGAGCGCCTGGACCGCCGCCGCCATGGCCAGGTAGGTCTTGCCCGTGCCGGCCGGTCCGATGCCGAAGGTGACGGTGTGCTCGCGGATCTGGTCGAGGTAGCGCTTCTGGCCGATCGACTTGGGCCGGATCGTGCGGCCGCGGTGGGTGATCAGGGCCTCGGAGAGCACCTCGGAGGGTCGCTCGTCATCGTCCGCCCGGATCATCCGCACGGTCTGGCGCACGGTCGCGCGGTCCAGGGTCTGGCCGTGCTCGAGCAGCAGCACCAGCTCCTCGAACAGCTGCGCCACCTGATCGGTCTCGTCCGGATCGCTCGAGGAGATCGCGATCTCGTTGCCGCGGACGTGGATCGACGCGCTGAAGGCGTTCTCGACCACCTTGAGCAGCTCGTCGCGGGTGCCGAGCAGCGACACCATCGCGTGCTCACCGGGCACCAGCACCTTGACGGCGGTCAGCGAGCCGGGAGAGCCGTCCGGCTGCTCGGAGCGCTGCGCGCCGCTCGCGTGACCGGCCCTGTCTTCGTCGGCGGCGGGCGGATCGGCTTCGGCCGCGATCGGGTGACGGCTCACCACGGGTGAGACAGGCTCCTGCGATGGGGGTGGTCCGGACCTGCCCAGGGTACCCCCGCCGATCTCAGCGTACGAGGCCCGCAGCGGACAACCGCGTGCGCAGCTCGTCCGGGTTGGCGTCCAGCACGGCGGCGAGCAGGTCGAGATCGGTGGCCCGCACCGTCAAGACACGGCCGTTGTAGTCGCCGCGACGCGACTGGATCGCCTCCACGTAGCGCTGCAGCGCCGGCTGCTGGCCACGGTGCGACTCGAGCGCGACCAGGTCGATGACCAGGTCGGGCCCGGGATCCTGCGGCGGGACGGGGCCGCCGGCAGCGGCCTCGGGCAGCAGTTCGCCGACCGGTACCCGGTAGAAGTCGGCCAGGCGCTGCAACCGGGTGATCGAGACCGCCCGCTCCCCACGCTCGTAGGCACCGACCACCGATGCCTTGAGCTCACCGTCGCTGCGCTGCTCGACGTCGTGGAGCGACATCCCCTGCTGCTGTCGGACCCGCCGCAGCCGATCACCGAGCCGCTGCGCGTACCGGTCCTCGTCGGAGGCTCCCACACCTTCCTCCACCATCGTCCGCGGCGACGTCGTCACCGTCCCCTGATACACCCACAACGGTAGCCGTACCACGCCGTGTGGTCAGCAGTCTCGACGCTGCGTGAGCAGGGATGCGCACGGTGCGGCCGAACACTCTCCGTGCGTACACGGCGCGTGCGGCCGACGCTCAAGCTGATTGCGCCCACCGCCCGAGCCGGGCGGCCAGCACGGCGAGTCCGGCGGCTCCGGCGTGCTCGGTGCGCAGCACCGTGGGTCCGAGCCCCGCCAGACGCGCCCCGTGCTCGAGCAGCGTCTCGAGCTCCGCATCGGACCAGCCGCCCTCGGGTCCGACCACCAGCACCACCCGCTCGACGTCCTCGCCGTCACCGGCGACGTCGGGCAGCGCCGGCGCGCCCAGCTGTGCGACGAGCACGTCCGCACCGGCCAGGTCGAGC
>SKSM01000046.1 GCA_007122985.1 Nitriliruptoraceae bacterium
ATTCGCTCGGCGAAGCCACCGGCCGCACGCCCCGCCTGGCCGGCGAGGTTGGCGGGGGCGACGGCGCGCTGCGCCTCGTCGAGCCGGCGCACAACGTAGGCGCCGACCAGCAGCCCGGCACCGAGCCCGAGGGCCAGGGTGAACACGCGCTTCACGGCGAGCTCCTGTCGGGTCGTTCGACGTCGACGTCCGGGGACGTCCGGGGACGTCGGGGATGGGGCGTCGGGGGTGGAGACGTCGAAGGTGGATGCGTCGGAGATGCGAAGGGTCGGGTGCCGCGCTCAGTCCTTGGGTCGCCGGCTCGCGCGGGTGGCGCGGGCGGCACCGGCGGCGAACGCGGCCGCCTTGATCAGCGGGTTGGAGATGGTGGCGTGCACCACGCCGACGAGCTGGTCGGTCGTCGAGGTGATCGACTGGACCCCGGCGACGATGGTGTCGATGCGGGCCAGCTCGACGTTGACACCGGCGGCGGTCTCGGTGACCTGCTCGAGCGTCGGCAGGATCCGGTCGGTGGTCTCACGCAGGTCGCGGGTCGCCTCCTCCAGCAGGCCCACCACCTTGGTGAGCGCCCAGCAGGCCATGACGACCAGCGCTCCCCAGAACAGCACGGCGAACACGATGGCCCAGTCCCTGACGGTCACGTGTGCACGTCCTTTCGGTCGGGGCAACGGTGTGGGCAGCGGTCAAGAGCGGTGGTGCTGGCAGCGGTGTCGGGGCCGGTGGCGGCTGGTCAGCCCGGTCGGCCGCGAGCCCGACGTGCCCGCTCGCGCAGCTGCTCCAGTCGGTCTGCGACGGGTGCCTCGTGACCGTGACGGCTGGGCTCGTAGAGCCGGGCGCCGTCCAGCTCGTCGGGCAGGTAGCTCTGCGCGGGCGCGAACCCGCTCGGGTCGTCGTGAGGGTAGTCATACCCGGCGCCGTGCCCGAGCCGCTGTGCGCCGCGGTAGTGCGCGTCGCGCAGGTGCGACGGGACCGGCAGGTTGCCGTGGGCGTGCACGGCCTCGAGCCCGGCACCGATCGCGCGGGTGACGCGATTGGACTTGGGCGCGACCGCCAACGCGATCGCGGCGTGGGTCAGCGCGTAGCGGGCCTCGGGCAGGCCGACCCGGTCCAGCGCGTCGAAGGCGGCCACCGCCAGCGGCAGGGCCTGCCGGTCGGCCAGCCCGACGTCCTCCGAGGCGAAGATCACCATGCGGCGGGCCAGGAAGCGCGGGTCCTCCCCCGATTCGAGCATGCGCAGCAGCCAGTACACCGCGGCGTCCGGATCCGACCCGCGCAGGGACTTGATGAACGCGGAGATCGTGTCGTAGTGGGCGTCGGAGGCCTTGTCGTAGCGGAAGCGGTGCATCGCATCCGCCACTGCCTCGACGTCGAGGTGGCAGGTGGGCCCGTCCGTGCCCGGTGTGGTGACCCCGGCGGCGGCCGCGGCCACCTCCAGGGCGCTCAGCGCCGCGCGGGCGTCGCCGTCGCCGACGTGGATGAGGTGCTGCGTCGCCTCCTCGGTCACGCGCACCCGGCCGCCGTAGCCGCGCTCTGGATCCGCGCAGGCACGCGCCAGCAAGGTGCGCACGTCGTCGGGCTCGAGCGGCTCGAGGCGCAGCAGCTGGCAGCGCGACAGCAGCGGCAGATTGAGCTCGAAGAACGGGTTCTCCGTGGTGGCGCCGATCAGCGTGACCCAGCCGGCCTCCACCCCCGGCAGCAGCGCGTCCTGCTGGCCCTTGTGGAAGCGGTGGATCTCGTCGACGAACAGCACGGTGCGGCGCTGGCGCAGCTCGAGCCGGCTGCGGCCCTCGTCGATCGCGCGGCGGACCTCCTTGACACCGGCGGTGACCGCGGACAGCTCGACCCAGGCCGCATCGACGTGGCCGGCGATCACCGCCGCGAGCGAGGTCTTGCCGACACCGGGCGGCCCCCACAGCAGCAGCGATCGCAGCTCGCCGCGATCGAGCATGGCCCGCAGCGGCTTGCCGTCGCCGAGCGCGTCGGGCTGGCCGACGTACTCGTCGAGGTGCCGGGGGCGCAGCCGTGCCGCGAGCGGCATAGCGTCCGGCACCGCGGCGGGCCCGGTGCGCTCGGCCCCGGCGTGCTCGGCCCCGGCAGCGGGCTCCTCGGCGTGTTGGCCGGCCAGCGGGCCCTGCCCGAACAGCTGCGGATCGCTCATCCGCCTACCGTACCGACGGACGGCCCTGGCCCGGGGTCCGCTCCTCCGGGACCATCGGTGCAATCATGGGCGGGATCACGGGTGGAACCGCGCGCACGAGCGCGCGTGGGGCCACCGGCGATTGGACCTGAGGCGTCCGGGCGAGCAGGCTCGGGGGCAACCGGCGCAGGAGATGAGCCATGACCATCGATGTCGAGGAGTTCCAGGACCGGGTCGAGGACGTCCAGGGCCGGGTCAGCGACCAGGCCGGCAAGGTCGGCGAGCGGTTCACCAGCGCCGTCGAGGGCTTCCGCGACCGCACCGCCGACGCGGTCCGCGCCGACGGCGGATCGGTGTTCCGCGAACTGCACAAGCTCAGCCGCAGGATCGGGGAGGCGGAGTCCGCCGTCGACGAACGCATCGAGGCGGCAGAGCACGACGTGGGCCGGCGGATCGACGCGGTCGAGGTCAACCTCGAGGACCGGCTGGACGAGCTGATGGCCGCGCGCAAGCGCACCACGATGCCCCGCCGGCTGTTCTGGCTGCTGGTCGGGGCGGGCATCGGCGTCGCGGTGGCCTACCTCGCCGACCCCGACCGGGGGCATGCGCGCCGCGCACAGTTGTCCGACCAGGCGGCGGCCCGCGCCCGCGAGATCGCCGACCAGGCCGGGGAGACGGCCAAGCGCACGGCGGACGCGGCCAAGGGCAACGTGATCGAAGCCGCCAAGGAGCTGACGGCCGACGACGTCTCCGAGGACCCGCGGACGCTGGAGGCCCGGATCAAGAGCGAGGTGTTCGGCCACCGCGACGACGTCGGCGACGTCGTGCTGCGGGTCGACGCGCCCGGCACGGTCACCCTCAAGGGCACCGTCGACTCCTCGACGACCGAGGTGGCACTGCTCGAGCAGGTCGCCACGGTCGACGGCGTCATCGACGTGCACTCCGAGCTGTCGGTGCGCTCGAGCTGACCGCAGGCGGCCGCACGGGCCCGGCCGGGCGGGCCGTACGCGAAAACCTCGCGCATGCGCAGGCTTCTCGCGGCCCTCCCCGCCCCAACCGGCAGCAACGACAGCATCCGTGCGAGAAGCTCGCGCATCCACGGGTTTCTCGCAGGTCGGGCCCACGGCGGCGGGTGTGGCCCCGACGCGGACGGCGTCGGGTCACATCACACGCGACCCCGACGGTCGGGCCGTGTCACCGCCGGTCTCATCGCGCAGGCGGGCCAGCTGCGCTTCGTAGCCGGTCAGGATCTGCTGGAGCTGGTCGACGGCCGCGGAGGGCAGCTCGCCCTCCGCGCCGTCGGCGACCCAGCGCGCCGCAGCCATCAGCGCGGTGAGCTCCATCGCGTGCAGCTCGAGGCGCAGGCGGTGCGTGGCGACGCGTTCGAGCTGCATCAGCTCTGGCTCAGGTGCGCGCCGATGTGGCCGAGCTCGTCGGCGAAGCGCTGCTCGTCCTCGCGCATGCCGTTGAGGTAGGTGCTCCATCCGACCGTGTGCTTGGCGAGGTGGACGGCCTCCTGGATCTCCTCGTCGGTCGCGCCGAACAGCTTGGCGGCCTCGGTGTGGAACAGGCTGCAGTAGCGGCAGTGCGTCTCGGCGTGCACCGCCAGCATCAGCAGCTCCTTGTACTTGTTCGGGATCAGCGTCTGGCCGAGCTCCATCCGTCGGAACAGCTGCCACTCGTGGTCGAGTGCGTCGTCGGGGATGCGCCCGAAGAAGCTGGGGACGAGCCCGAGGGTCCGCTCGATCTCGGACTCGATCTCGCTCCGGGTCCTGGTCATCGTGCTGGTGTCGGTCATGGTGTCGGTCATGGTGCGCTCCTCTCGCGGTTGATACTCCCTTGCGGGTCCTGTGCGTGGGCGCCGTTGACGCCACGCCGATCTGTGCGACTGCTCACCCGGGCCGCGAGGACCCGTCGGATGCTGTCGAAGCTCAGCAGTCGGCTGGGCGGCTCGAGCAGGCTGGTGACCCGTACGAACCGCACCCCGAGGACGGCGTCGTGCTCGGCCGCCGCGAGGTAGGCCTCCAGGTAGCGGTCGAGCGTCCGCGCCCCGATGCTGCGATGGCCGTCGATCCCGCGGATCGCGAGGTCACCGCTCATGGCCAGATCCCAGGGCGTGTCGACCAGCCGGGCGACCTGCCGGAACCACGTCCGCGGCGCGGGCATGCCCGTCTGTTGGAGGTGGTCGCGGAGGGCGAGGGCCTCCATGGCGGCCACGGTCATGCCCTGCCCGTAGATGGGGTTGAAGCTGCACACGGCGTCCCCGGCCACGAGCAGGCCGTCCGGGAACGTCCGCAGCCGCTCGTAGCGGCGTCTGCGGCTGGCTGGGAACCGGTAGGTGACCGGGCGGTCGAGGGCGTCGCCAGCCCGGATCGCCTCGGCGATGACGGGCGTGTGGAGGCTGGCGGCGTAGGTCTCGAAGCGGTCGGGGTCAGACGGGGGGCGCAGACCCGCCATGCCGGCCAGGGTCACGGTCCAGGCGTCGTCCTCGACCCGGGCGAGCCAGCCGCCCCGCGGGTCGTCGGCCTGCGGACCCACCATGGCGAACAGGTCACCGTCGAGCACGTCCGGCGGCATCCGGTACTGCCGGGTGGCGTAGCACAGGTCGACCTTCAGCTCCTCGACCGGTGGGGCCGCGAAGCCGAGGTCCTCGAGCCACCGCGGCGTCGGCGACCCCCGCCCGCAGCAGTCGACGACGAGGTCGGCGTCGAGCCGAATCGCCCGGTGGCCGCCGGCTTCGACCACGTCCACCCCGACGACGCGCCGACCGTCCTCGGCGGTCACGAGCGCCATGGCATCGTGCTGCTCCAGCACGGTGATGGTCTCAGCGTCACGCACCCGGGCACGGACCCGAGCCTCGAGGAACGGCCGGCTCGCGGAGATGTCGGCGGGGCCGGCCGGCCCGAGCGCGAGTGAGTGGCCGTCGAGCCACAGACGCCCGAACTCGGCGAGGTCGGCGTGCACGGCACCATCGGCTGCGAGCTGCCCGACCAGCCCGGGGAACAGCTCCTCGAGCGCCTGCCTGCCGGAGGTGAGCAGGACGTGGAGGTGCCGGCCCTGACCGACACCGCGCCGATGGGTGCCGTCTCGCGGCAGCGCGTCCCGCTCGACGACCGTCACCCGGTCGAACCCGCCCGCGAGCGCCTGCGCCATCGACAGCCCCGCGATGCTCGCCCCGAGGACGACCGCGTGCCCGGTGGCTCGCTGCTGCGTCGCCTGGCGTCTCGTCGAGCGCCTCGTTCGGGGGGTCATCACCGCTCCCTGTTCGTGGTCCGGGCGTCGCCGGCCGGGCGTCGTCGGCCGGGCGTCGTCGGTCAGGCGTCGTCGGCCGGTCGCGTCACCTGCTCACCGCTCAGGACCGCTGCGCGGCCGCCTCGAACAGCCCGTCGGGGTCGTAGGCACGACGCACCTGCTCGAGGCGCTGTCGACTCGTCCCGTACACCGCATCCCGGGTGTCGTCGACGCCGTCGTCGAGACCGGAGAAGTTCACGTACACCCCGCCGGTCGCGTGGGGCCGCAGGGCGTCCCAGGTGGCCCGTGCCCAGCCGATCGCCTGCTCGTCGAGCGCCGGGTCGGTCCACCCGGCGTCGATGCTCACGTTGTAGCTCGCCGAGCGGTGGGCGTAGGCGCTCTCGTCCGCGCCGGCGCGCGCGACCGCACCGCCGAGGGTGCGGACCACCGTCAGGGTCTCGGGCGTCGGCCGGTCGGCGTCGGCGACGAGAAGTGCGTCGATGACCTCGTCGCTGAGCACGTCCAGGAAGTGGGACTTCATGTAGTAGCGCCCGCCGGCAGGGAACATCGCGTCGAGCTCGCTCTGGACGGCGAGGTAGGGCGCGGTCCCGCTGAGGTCCGCCAGCGGTGTGCCGAGCTCACGCAACGAGGACAGCACCGTTCGGGCGTCGTCGGGCGGGCCGGCGTACAGCCCGGCCACGAGGACCACCTTCTCTCCGTGCAGCTCGGCGGGGAGGCCGGGGTCCGCAGGGATGCTCCACAACGCGAGCTCGGGGGCGAGCTGGTCAGGCGCCGCCGCGGCGACCTCACGCCACGCCCGTGCGACGGCCGCAGCATCCTTGTAGGGATAGAGCACCTGCGCGACGGCGACGTCCGGGCCGAGCGGATGCAGGTCGAACTCGAAGCCGGTCACCACCCCGAGGCCGCGGCCACCGCCGCGTGCGGCCCAGAACAGCTCGGGGTTCTCGGATCGGCTGGCGGTGCGGACGACGCCGTCGGCGGTCACGATCTGGATGGAGCGCAGGTTGTCGCAGGCCAGCCCGTAGGCTCGCATCGTCAGGCCCATGCCCCCGCCGAGGGTGAAGCCGGCGATCCCCGTGGTCGAGACCTCTCCGCCCGGAGTCACGAGCCCGAACAGCTGCGTCTCCCGGTCGAGCTCACCCCAGGTGACACCGCTCTGTGCCCAAGCCGACCCCGCCACGGGATCGACCCGTACCCCTTTCATGTGCGACAGGTCGATCACCAGCCCGTCCTCGACCACCGACGAGCCGGCAACCTGATGGCCGCCGCCCCGGATGCTCACGGTCGGACGGTGCTCGTTGGCGACCCCCACCGCGGCGACCACGTCCGCGGTGCACTGGCAGCGCGCGATGACCGCGGGGTGGTGGTCGATGAGCCCGTTCCACACCTGTCGGGCGGCGTGGTAGTTCGGGTGGTCGCGGTCGATCACCTCGCCGCGCATGCGGTCACGGAGCGCTGCGAGGAGGCGTGCCTCCCGCTCGGTGCCGGCCGATGACCGTGCTCGTGCCTGGGTGGTCGTCATGGTGGCTCCTGTCCCGGCCTGCCGTGACCAGTTGCTGGCGTCACCATGGCCGACCTCACTCACACCACCCTTACACGTCCCTCACATGGGATGATGGTGCCCAGAGGAGGGGCACGAGGTGACTTCCACCGAGGCTGAACGGCCGACGCCGGTGCACGTCGAGGTCCTCGGCGACCTCCGGCTGCTGGTCGCAGGGCAGGCGGTCGAGGTTCCAGGGCCGAAGCGCCGGGCGCTGCTCGCGCTGCTCGCCAAGGCGGAGGGGCGCGCCGTCGCCGTCGATCACCTGCTGGACGCCCTGTGGCCGTCGGCGTCGCCCGACCGGGCGCGGGCCGCCTTGCACACCCACGTCTCGCGGCTGCGCCGCCACCTCGGCGCGGCCGCCGGGCGGCTCCAGGTCAGTGGGGGCGGTTACCGGCTCGAGGTCGAGGACGGAGCGCTCGATGCGGCCCGGGCGCGGGAGCTGCTCGCCCGTGCCCGCCAGGTCGCGGAGGAGGACCTGCCGGCTGCGCACGCCCTGCTGCGGGAAGCGCGCGCGCTGTGGCGCGGTCCGGTGCTCGCCGACCTCGACGAGGTGCCGCCGATCGCGGCCTGGGCCGTCACACTCGAAGAGCTGCGGCGCGAAGCCAACGACCTGCTGGTCCGCTGTGCGCTCGAGGGCGGCCACGTCGACGAGGCCGTCGAAGCGGCGGCCGAAGGGGCCGCCGAGGACCCGCTCCGCGAGCCTGCAACGCTGCTGCTCATGCGGTCGCTCGCCGCTGCCGGGCGGGCGGCCGAGGCACTGCGGGTCGGCTACGCCTACCGACAGCGCCTCCGCGAGGATGCCGGGCTCGACGCCTCCGATGCGCTCGCGCGACTGGAACGCGAGATCGCGAGCAGCCACGCGGACGCCCCGGCGGCGCGGACCGTCTCCGGTGCTGCGGCCCGACGTACACACCTGCTCGGCCGGCACGGCGAGCTCGCCGGGCTGCGCCGCCTCGTCGTCGACGAGCGGGTGGTGACGGTGGTCGGGCCTCCGGGGGTCGGCAAGACCAGCGTGGCGCTCACGGTCGCCCACGAGCACGCGCAGCCGACCGTGGTCCCGTTGGCCGCCGCCGGCGATCCGACCGAGATCCCGTCGATCCTGGCGGAAGCCCTCGACCTGCGCGTACCACGCGGAGACGTCCTGACCGCGTGCCTCGCCCTCCTGGGTGCGGGGCCGCACCTGCTGGTGCTGGACAACTGCGAGCACCTGCTCGACGCCGTCCGCGACCTGGTGGCGGTGATGACCGCCTCGTGCCCGGACCTGACCGTCCTCGCGACGAGCCGAGAGCCGCTCCGGGTGGCCGGGGAGCGCCAGTGCCGCCTGGCCCCGCTGCCGGTCCCCGACCGCCACACGGCCGAGCTGTCCCGGCTGCCGTCGGTGCAGCTGTTCATCGACCGGGCGCGGCGGGTGCGGCCGTCGTTCGACCCCGATCCCGACGACCTGCGGCGTATCGGTGACGTCGTCCGTCGGCTGGACGGCCTGCCCTACGCCATCGAGCTCGCCGCCGGACGCCTCTCGGCGTTCGGGCTCGTCGACCTGCACGCCCGCCTCGACCGCGCCCTCGACCTCCTGGGCGACGCCCCGGCGACCGACGCGCGGCACCAGACGCTGCGGGCCACGATCGAGTGGTCCGCAGCGCTGCTGTCCGAGGAGGAGCGCCGGCTCTTCCGGCACCTGGCGGTGTTCCCCCACGGGGTGGGGTTGGAGACCGTCGAGCGCGTCGCCGCCGGCCTGGCCCTCGGCACGGACCCGGCGTCAGCCCTCGCACGCCTGGTCGACACCTCGATGGTCGAGGCCGACTTCGGGGAGCGGCCGCGCTACCGGATGCTCGAAACGATGCAAGCGTTCGCGCTCGACCAGCTCCGCGATCTGGGCGAGACCGACGAGGCCGGGGAGCAGCTGGTGCGCTGGGCGGTCGAGCTCGCGGCGTGGATCGACGCCACGGCACGAACGGAGGCCGAGGCCGAGGCGGACCTCGCGCTGCGCACCGAGCTGGGCAACCTGCGGGCAGCCTGGCAGCGCATGCGGCGAGACGATCGGCTCGACGATGCCATCGCCACCGTGGTGCACCTCGCCGACCCGTCGGCGTGGCGTGACCTCTCCGAGATCTGGGGATGGGCGCGGCAGCTGGCCGACGACCCTCGGTTGACCGAGCATCCGCGCGCAGCGGCGGCACTGGGCGCCGCAGCCCTGACGGGCTGGCTGCAGGGCGATGCCCGACGCTCGGAGCGACTGGCAGTGCGGGGGCTCGGGCTCGCCACGAACGCCGAGGACCGCCACCGCTGCCGTTCGACGCTCGCGATCATCTCACTGTTCGAGGGCGACGCCCCGACCGCGATCGAGCACGCCCGCGAGGCCGCGGCCGTGGCCCCCCACCCGTCCGAGGACCTCGGCGTCGCAGCATTGGCCGCCGCGTACGCGGGTGAGCTGCAGCAGGCGCGCGGCCTGTGCGACCGCCTCGAAGCCAGCGCCGCGCAGCCGTCGCTGCGCGCGTTCGCGGCGTACGTCGCCGGGGAGGTCGCCGTCGTCGACGGTGACCCGGGCGCCGCGGAGGCGCACTTCGCCCGGGCGGTCGAGTTGGCGCTGCACAGCGGTGCGACGTTCGTCAACGGCGTCGCCGCCGTCGGCCGCGTGACCCTGCACGCCGACACCGGCCGCGTCGACGAGGCGCTCGAGGGCTACCGCGAACTCATCGCCTACTGGGAGCGCACCGGGAGCTGGATCCAGCAGTGGACGACGCTGCGCAACCTGGCGTCCTTCCTGCACACCCTTGGAGACACCGAGGGTGCCGTGTTCCTGCACGCCGCCGCCGACGTCGCACCAGACGCTCCCGCGCGCCAGGACGCCCCCGCACCCGACCCGCACCAGTGGTCGGCGCTGCCCGACGACACGGTCGCGCAGCTGCTCGCCGAGGCGGCGTCCAGCCCGCGCTCGCGGGTGCTCGAGGTCGCCCGGACCGCCATCGACCGGCGGATGACCGGCGGGTGACCGGCTGATGACCGGCGGGTGCGCGCCGGTTGAGGCCTCCCGACGCCGGGTCGAGCTGTCGGTGGCGCCGGGCTGACCCCGACGGGTCGGGGCCTCCGCGAGAAACCTGCCGATCGGCAGGTTTCTCGCGCCCCGGCTCGACCGGACCGGCCGCGGCCGCGGGATCCATGCGAGAAGCTCGCGCATCCACGGGTTTCTCGCAGATCGGGGCTCAGCGCTCGCCCGCCACCGCGGTGGGCGGTGCGCCGGCGTCCCGCCCGGCAGGTTCGACGCTGAACAGCTCCCCCGGCTGGCACCTGAGCACGTCGCAGATCGCGGTCAGCGTGGAGAACCGCACCGCCCGCGCACGGTCGTTCTTGAGCACCGACAGGTTGGCCACCGTGACCCCGACCCGCTCGGACAGCGCCTGCAAGGTCATGCCACGCTCGTCGAGCAGGGCACCGAGGTGGCAGCGCACACGGTGGTCGTCGCTGCCGTCGGGCACCGCCGGCGCCATCAGACCAGCCCCTCGACATCGCGCTCCAGACGCTGACCGTGCCGGAATGCCTGGGTCAGCACCGCGAGCAGCACCGCGGTGACCAGCGCACCGAGGTGGAGCTCGAGTCCGACCGGCGAGACCGGTGCCACCTCGAACACCCCGCTCGCTCGGAACACCGCCGTGGCCGCCAGTTCGTCGACGATCGCCGGCAGGATGGATCCGGTGGCGAACAGCAGCGCCAGCCAGAACATCGCCCGCCCCACCCTCGGGTCGAACGGCCGGCCAGAGGTGAATCGTCGACTGACGCCGGCGACGAGCACCGCCCCGACCGCCGTCAGCGACAGCACGACCAGCTCGCCCCCGGCCGCGAGCAGTCGCAGCCCCCAGTCGAGCGCGGCCACCTCGTAGGTGGCCGCGCTCGACCGCGGATCGACGTCGAGGCTGGCGCCCGCCGGCACGTCGATGTCTGCGATCTGCTCGACCGGAACGCGCTGAGCGAGCGCGACCGACACCACGGCCGTGTCGTCGCCGACGGCGTCGGCGACCGTCGCGACCATGGCGATCGACGCCCCCACGGCGACCGTCCAGGCGACCAGCCACGCGAGGTTCGCGTTCAGCCACCGCGACCCGGCTGCGAGCACCCGTGCGACCTGCCGGCCGACTCCCCCGCCCGGTCCGGACATGCAGACCTCCGATCGCTCGAGCTCGGACGGCTTTGGGCGCGGCCACCGCCCCGCCCCGCACGAGCATATCGTTTTTCGATATCAATATCGATCGTCGATATGCAACGGTCATCCGGTACGCGAAAACCTCGTGCATCCGCAGGGTTCTCGCGCCTGTCGCCGGCCGGACCGGCCGCGACCACGGGATCCGCACGAAAACCTCGTGCATCCGCAGGTTTCTCG
>SKSM01000164.1 GCA_007122985.1 Nitriliruptoraceae bacterium
TCAGACTCGAGGCCGCCCCATGTTCGGGGCGGCCTCGAGCTGTGTCTGCAGCCTGCTGCGCCGCCGCGGTGCCGTCGACTGCGAGAACCTCCCGCATGTGCAGGTTTCTCGCGGCCGCGTCTCGCCCGGCGCCGGCCGCGGTGCCGTCGACTGCGAGAACCTCCCGCATGTGCAGGTTTCTCGCGGCCACGCGCACCGCGCCGCACCGCACCGCCGACGTCGTCACCCCCGGGGGCCGAAGGCGTCGTGCAGGCGTCCAAGCAACTCCTGGGCCTCCGGTGGTGCCCAGACGCGCAGCTCCACGGCCTGCTCGGTGCGCTCGAGGTCGAACTCGTAGAACGAGCAGCACCTCGACTCGTCGCGCACGAACGCCTCGACCACGGTGGCCAGCGATGGATCGAACCGCAGGCGCAGCTGCTGCCCGTCCCGTTCGCGGCTGAGCAGCCCGTCGGTCAGGGCGCGGACCTGCTCGATGCGGTCCGGCGCCTCGCCGGGTGTGACCGTGCACGTGTAGCGAGTCGGTTCCGTCATCACCGAGACCTCCTGGTGCTCGTCGGCTGCTTCGGGTTGGCTGGTGGGGGCTGGCTGGTCCGCCCCCACGAACTGCGTGCGTCCCCGGGGCCTCACGCACCTTGAGGGCCACCGACGCGCTGCCGGCGCCGGACGACGCGCCAGATCTGCAGCGCGATCAGGATGCTGGCCGCAGACACCGCGACGCGCGGTCCGCCGAGCACCCCACCGCCGGCCGCCAGGACGCCGGTGGCGATCAGCACGGTCGTCACCCCACAGCCCACGAGCCCGATCAGGCCGACGGCGAGCCGCCGCCCTCGAACGCGCCGCACGGCGGCCGCCAGCGGACGACCGAGCCGCTCCTTCGATGCCGTTGGGGCGAGCATCCCTGCGAGCCGGTGGGTGTCGAACGACGCCGCAGCAGCTGCGTCCCGTCCGCTTCGTCGGGGCTGGTCGGTGCGCGTGGTCAGCGTCACGAACACGGCAACGGCCAGGGCGACCGCGCCGGCCGAGGAGAACGCATCACCGTGGCCGGTGGCCATCAGCAGCGCGGCGAGCAACATGGCGACCCGGGCCGTGTAGGGGGCCCGGTTGGCGTGCAGCGCCAGGCTGCCTGCCACGGCGCCGACCACCCAGGACAGGTGGGCGACGATGCCCATCGGGAGGACGGCGCCGGCGTGGGTCTGCTCCCAGAGGTGGATGGCCGCTTGGGTGTGGCCGGCCTCGACGAGCAGCCCGTTGGCGATCGCCGCGATGCCGCCGAAGGCGGCCAGGGAGGCGACCCAGATCATGACGGCCACCCGGGCGACAGTGGCTGCGTGGCCCGGCAGGTCGAGCACCCGCCACATGCTCAGGCCCACCAGCGGCACCAGCGCGGTCTGCACCCAGTGGACGGCCAGCCAGGTGGCGGTGTGCCCGTCCAACATGTGTTCCCCGGTGGGGTGGATCAGGCCGAGCGGCACCCATGCCAGCGCGACCAGCGTGGCCGCCACGGCGGTGAGCGGAACGCCGGGTCGTGTCGGACCGGCTGCTGGGGTGGTGGTGACGTCAGCAGAGGACATCGCTGACTCCTCGTCGTTGGACAGGGTCCGGGTCGGTGCCAGGGACCGACGCGTGGACTTACAACGTAAGCCAAGATACGACATACAGCGTATGTGTCAAGGGCCGACGACCGACCGAGCGCGCTTCGCCAGCCCGCTGGGCGTGCCGTAGGGTGTCGGGCGGTCAGCAGATCGCTGCCGATGCCCCACGAAGGACCGACCCCCATGCCGGCGCAGCCACCCAGGCCGGACGACGGCAGACGTCGGCAGCACCGCTCGATGGAGCAGGGACGTCGAGGTGGCGGTGGCAGGACCTCGGGGGGAGCCCGACGCGGTCGTTCCGACGCCGACGCCCGCGGTGGTGGGGAGCGGACCGGTCCGCCCGGGCTCGACGTGCCCGGCGCGGCGTCCGAGCCGCTCGGGCGTGAGCAGGCGGGCCGATCGCAAGGAGCGCCGCCGCATCGCGCCATGCGCACCGAGGCGCCACCGCGACCGCCGCTGCCGGAGGACGAGGAGCCACAGCTGCCGACGTCGGTCCAGCGCGAGATCGAGCGGGTGCTCGGCCGCGGTGCCAAGAGCCGTGACGTCGCACTGGCGCTGAGCCTCGGCAGCCAGGCGATCGACGAGGACCGCCCGGACGTCGCCGTCGAGGTGCTCGCCTGGGCCCGGCACGAGGCGCCCCGGATCGCGGTGATCCGCGAGGCGCTCGGCGTCGCCTACTACCTGCGCGAGGAGTACGGGCCGGCGTTGAGCGAGCTGCAGGCCTACCGGCGCCTGAGCGGCCAGCACGACCAGAACCACCTGGCAGCCGACTGCCTGCGCGCGCTCGGTCGGGACCTCGACCGCATCAGCGAGGTGGCCCAGCCCCTGATCGACGACGAGTCGGCACCGGACGACCGCCGCGCGGAAGCGGTGATCGTGCGGGCTGCTGCGCTCGGCGACGCCGGTGAGCTCGCGGCCGGTCGTGCGGTGGTGCGGCGGTTCCTCGAGCGGCCCCGTGATGGCGACGAGGAGCACGACCTGCGGCTGCGTTACCTCGCCGCCGACCTGGCCGATCGGGCCGGTGACCTGCGTGAGGCCGAGCAGCAGCTCGCTTCGATCGTCGCGGTCGACCCCGGGTTCCTGGACGTCGAACAGCGGCTCGACGGACTCCGCCAACGCCTGCCGTAGCCCCGCAAATCAGTCGGCGATTGCTCATCCAAACGGCCATGTGCAGCCCTCTGTTGCACACTCGCCGCTCGTGTTATACGTAGTAGTCCACGCAGGGCGGGAAATCGCTCCGAGAGTGAGCGACCTGCGTGCCACCTGAGGTGTGGGGCAGGGAACCGGTCGGCAGCAGCCTGGTCGCCGAGCCGCCGGGGAGCCAGTGGCGAAACCGACGCACCCTCTTGGGACTCGTCAACTCGTGCGCAGGGAGGGCTACGCATGAA
>SKSM01000329.1 GCA_007122985.1 Nitriliruptoraceae bacterium
AAAACGCACCCGCTGAGACAAACCGCACCCGCTCGAGCGACGGCGCCCCACATCCCGCGGGTGCACAACCTCTCACCGGGCGCAGATTCTCTCGAATCTGCGCCAAAACGCACCCGCTGAGACAAACCGCACCCACTGAGAGGATCTGCACCCGGCCGGGGAGGGGAGGGGACGGGATGGGAGGACAGCGCAGGTCGCGGGGACGACACGAGTGGCGGCTCGACCCGGCTACGCGGGCTCGAAGACCGCGCGCAGCTCGACGTCGCGCCGGGGGACCAGCCGCACACGCGACGGGTCACCGGCAGGCGCATCCCGCCCCTCCCAGCCGACGAACACCGCGTCCTCGCCGGCGACCGCCTCCACCTCGACCGGCACGCCGACGGGGTAGCTGCCCCGCCAGTCGGCCGCGTCGTCCACCCCCGGCGTGGCGTCATGGACGTCGAGGTGGTTGACCCGCACGTGGCCCGGACCCCGCACCGACGTCGCCACCGACACCCACCCGTCCAGCTCGAAGTGGTCGCTCAGCTGCTCGCGCTGCACGTCCGGACGCGACCGCAGGAACCCGCGCAGCTCGTCGACCGACGCATGCCACTGCGAACGCGAGCCCAGCTGCGGCCACCGGTGGGCGTGCCGATCGATCTCGTCCTCGAGCCGCCGCTCCAGCGCGTCGAGCTCCGCGACCGTGCGCGACGCCGCGAAGGTGGTGTTGAGGTGGTCGGCGAACCGCGCGAGGAACCGGTCGCGAAAGCCCTCCTCCTCCAGCAGCCCGGACAGCATCGCCGGCAGCCAGCTGCCCTCCTCGATCGACTCGGGCGGAGTGGCGACGCGTGCGAGGTTGTCGTGGGACACCTCGGCGGTCTCGACGTCGCCGCCCACCCGGTCGAGGTCGTAGATCAGCCAGCGCCACCGGGCGAAGTCGTCGTCACCGGTCCCCGCCGCACCCTCGGCGCTGCGCCACATGCGGATGTTGCTCTGCGGCCAGTCGGTGTTGGAACCGAACACCTCGACGATCACGTAGTCGATGAGGTCGTCGAGGTCGACCTGCTCCTCGACCCGTGCGACGGTCTCCGGGCTGGTCGGCGACTCCGTGGCGACCCGCTCGACCAGCTCGCGGTAGGGCTCGGCCGCCGTCGGGTCGCCCTGCTCGACCTCCAGGTCCGGACCGACGATCACCACCTCGTCGGGATCGACGCCGTGCTCGATCGACAGGTAGTGGCGGTCGTAGCGCTGGCGCAGGTTGTGGATGCCCCAGTACTCACCGTTGAGATAGAGCACGGCCGGCTCGTACTCTTGCGTCTCCGGCGAGAGGTGGGCGACCAGCCGGTGCTGGAACCCGTCGGCCAGCAGCTTCCAGGGCCAGTCGTTGCCGGCGTTGCGCAGCAGCAGGCGGCGGTGGCGCAGCTGCTCGTCCTCACCGAAGAAGGGGTGGACGAGCTCGCGCGCGCCGTAGTCGTTGCGGGCGTAGAGCCGCAGGCTCTTGGCCGGCAGGTCGCGGGTCGCGCCGCCGTGGATGCGCACCCCCACCCGCTGGCTGAAGCCGCAGTCACCGCCGACCTCGCAGTGCTCGAACCACAGCGCGCGGTCGAGGTCGTCGGCCTTCGGTCGCTCCCACTCGCGGCCACGCTGGTGCCAGTTGGCCGGCACACCGAAGTCGAACGGCGGCTGCTCGCCGGACTCCTCCAGGAACCGCTGGTGGGTCTCCCCCGGCACGTAGATGCCGGTCTGTTCGTCGAAGAGGTGGTCGGGATCGGCGGCGAGGCTGACCACCGGCAGGTCGTCGCGGCGGTGGTGCTCGCCGACGAAGAAGGTCGCTGCGGTCTCGCGGCCGCCGACCGCGCGGGCACGCACCACCGTGGCCTTCGCGACCGGCCCGTCCGGTGGGATCGACGGCCACTGCTCCGCCACGCTGGTCTGGATCCCGGTGAGCGCGTCCGGATCCTCGGAGCGATCATCGATGACGATCGGGGCGTCGTAGACCCGGGTCGCGTCCGGATTGCGATCGAGGTCCGGGGTCGAGCCGTCCAGGGTGTAGACCACCTCGACGTCCCCTTGGGTGGCCTCGATCGCGAGCTCCAGCGGCTCGTCGTAGAAGCCGCTCGTCGCCGAGAGCTCCGGTGCGCCCAGCCGCGCGTCGTCGAAGCAGGTGCCGTCGTTCGGCGCGCCGGGCCGCGGTGTGGCGAAGAAGCACCAGCGGTCGGCGCGGTCGGCGGACCGGCCGTAGGCCGCGTCGCGCGGCAGCTCGGCGACCTCGACCGCGTCGAGCGTGCGGCCCTGCGGGTCGGTCAGCAGCACCGCGGTGCCGCTACGGGCCAGCCGGAAGTCGGTGTGCAGCTCGCCGCCCGCCGGCGCCCGGTCCTTGCCGGAGGCGAACACCACCAGCCGTTCTCCCGGCGCGACCGGCAGGGCGGGGAACCGCCAGGCCGACGGGTCGGACGGATCGTCGCTGAGGTGGTAGCCGTCCAGGTCGATCGACGTCGAGCTCGCGTTGTGGATCTCGACCCAGTCGGGGAAGTCGCCGTCCTCGTCGGTGATCCCCGAGCCGTTGGACGTGACCACCTCGGTGATCCGCAGCCGGTCGGCGGCGACCTCGCCCTCGACCAGGACCGCCAGGGTGACCACCGTTGCCAGCGTGGCGATGGCGACGACCACCAGCCACAGCCGCTGTCGACGCAACTGCCGCAACGGGTGGGCCGTGCGATCTGCCGCTGGTGCGCTCACCGACTCAGCCCTGCGATTGCAGCCGGCGCAGCGCCGGCCGCCAGGGGTTGCCCCGGCCGCCAAGCCCCCCGGCGACCACCCCAAGGCAGTACTTGCTCAGCGGCACCGGCGGCGTGCCGAGAGCGGCGACGGCCCGTGCGACCGGGCCCTGCTCCCGCGCGGACTTGACCTCAACGATCGCGTAGCGGCGGCCGAGCGCCAGCGGCACCGACGGCTCGCCCGTGCGGGCGCCGGTGTCGGCGTCGCCGGCGGTGTCGGCG
>SKSM01000095.1 GCA_007122985.1 Nitriliruptoraceae bacterium
CGACCGTGGACACCATCGCGCCACGGCTGTGCCCGACCTACTGATCGCGGCGACCGCCGAGCTGGTGGGCCTGGCCGTTCTCCACCACGACCGGGACGTCGACATCATCGCGGACGTGACCCATCGCCACCGCTTCGCTCTGCGCGGATCAGCCACGCAATCAGGAGGTGTTGCACCCACCCTTTGAGCTCACACCCGCGCCTCCGCCAAACCGGCGCAAGGTGGATGTGTGGAGCGCAGCACCCCGTTTCTGACCGCGGGACTCCACAGTTCTGCGGTCCGCGTGCCTGCCCCGGCGACCGCCCGGTCTACCCGACGTCCCCTGACAGCGCCACGCGACGCGATGCGGCGACCCCTTCGACGGTCGTGACCTCGCACAACCGAATCAGGTGCTTCGTCGGCCCTTGCGGTCGCGACCAGTACGAGGTCGGCAGCTGTGTGGACGCACCTGGCTCCCATCGTTGACTCCCCTGTGAACGATGGCGTAGCGTTAATAGGGGGAGTAGTCAGAAGGGCACTAGCTTCTTGCTGCAGTCATGGCTTGCCCTTCGATCACGGTTGGCGGGAGTTGCGGGAGGCAGTAATGGGGCGCACCACTGTCAGAATCATGCTCATCCTTGGCCTCGTTGCCGGGATGCTCGGCGGTGGAGGCGCGGTCGCTTCCAACGCACCTGGGCACGAGGAAGTGCTCATCGGCTTTCACGGCGAGCAGGTGACTGCCGCCGATGTCCAGGTGGTGCGCATCGCCGGAGGCACGGTCGAGCGGCAGTTCAACCTCATCCCGACGGTGCTTGCCGAGGTCCCTGCGCCGGCGGTCGAGGCGCTGAAGCAGAACCCGCGCGTGCGATACATCGAGCCGAATGGCGAGGTATGGGCGCTGGAAGAAGCCACGATCCCGTGGGGCGTCGAACGCGTGCAGGCTCCTGAGGTGTGGGATGACGATGGGCCCACGAGCACTGGCGACGGCGTATCGGTCGCAATCCTCGACACCGGGATCGACGCGACTCACGGCGACCTCGGCGTTGTCGAGTGCACCAACACGGTCGACGACACCGGCTGTGGCAACGACCATGAGGACGGCGGTGATGGTCACGGCCACGGCACCCACGTCGCCGGCACCGTCGCCGCGGATCGCTTCGGTGCGACGGTTGCCGGTGTTGCGCCGGATGTCGCGCTCTACGACGCGAAGGTGCTGGGTGATGACGGCAGCGGCTCGTGGGAGAGCGTCGCCGCAGGCATTGAGTGGGCAGTCGAAGAGCTGGGTGATCGGGCCGTCCTCAACATGAGCCTCGGCGGGGATTCTGACAGCCAGACGCTTCGTGACGCCGCCGACACGGCCTACGCGAAAGGTGCGCTCCTCGTCGCTGCTGCCGGCAACAGCGGCAATCCACCAGGACGTGGCGACAACGTCGGCTACCCCGCCCGCTATGAGAGCGTCATCGCGGTCGCTGCGACCGGAGAGAATGACCAGCGGGCCAGCTTCTCGAGTACCGGCCCGGACGTGGAGCTCGCCGCACCGGGCGTGGACATCCTCAGCACCGTCCCTGGCGACGAGACTGACACCATGAGCGGGACGTCCATGGCCTCGCCCCATGTCGCCGGCGCGGCGGCGCTCGCGTGGGCTGCGGCCCCTGACCACTCCAACGAGGAGCTTCGCACGGTCCTGCAGGAGACCGCTGAAGACCTCGGCTCGTCCAACCACTACGGCCACGGGCTCGTCGATGCCCAGGCGGCGGTCGCGGCGGCCAGCGAGGATGGCGCTGACGAACCCGAGGATCCTGTCGAGGCGAGCTTCACCGCGGATTGCAATGAGCTGACCTGTGACTTCGACGCGACCGGCAGCAGTGGTGACGACCTCGTCTACGACTGGGACTTCGGGGACGACAACACGGGCACTGGCGAGATCGTCGAGCACATCTACGACGAGGACGGGACCTACACCGTCGAGCTGACAGTGACCGCCGACGGGGGTGACGGAGCGAGCGACACGACCACTCAGGACGTCACGGTCAGCGAGGACGCCGATGACGAGCTGCCGGAGGAGGACACCATCGTGTCCGTCGAGTTCGGTGAGTGGTCGACCGGTGGCCGGTGGCACCTGCGTGCGACGGTGAGAGTGGTCGATGATTGGGGCAGCGGCGTCGAGGGCGCCGACGTCACCGCCACGCTCGATGACGGCGACTCCTACTCGAACACTCAGACGGACACGACTGGGTCCGATGGCAGCGTCACGTTGCAGTTCAACCACGCGAAGCGCGAGGGTGAGGAGCCGTTCACCCTCTACATCGACGCTGTCGACGGCGATGGCATCGAGTGGGGACGGGATGGCGACGGAAGCAAGGAACTAGCGACCTACCCCGATGATGACGGCTAGCTGTAGCTAGCCACCACACCCCAGCAGCGCTGGCGCCGATCCGCACCGACGTGATCTGTGGAGTGTCGGCGGTGCTGTGTGACCGTGGGACTCCACAGTTCCGGGTGCGCCGACCCGCGGTGGGCTGCTGCGGCCAGCGCGGCCAGGAACTGTGGAGTTTCGGTGGTGCTGCGTGGCCGTGGGACTCCACAGATTGGGCTGCGGCGGGCTGCAGGCCAGAAACTGTGGAGTCGGCCGCCCTGCTGGTGACCGGGGCGCTCCACAGATCCGCGCTGCGGCGGCCCCGACCACCGACCGCCCCCCGCGCCCGCCCCCGCCAACTACCCCACGATCCGGTAGATCTCGAGCCCGCCGTCGTCGAGCTCCGGCTCGAACCGGTCGCCGTGGACCTCCAGCAGCTCGCGGACCTGCGCGGTGCGCTTGCCGTAGAGCTTCATCACCACCAGGTGGTCGGCGCCCTCGACCTGCGCGAGCAGCGCGTCGGGGTCGGAGGTGTAGGCGATCGGATCGACCGGGCGGTCCAGGGCGCGGGCGACCTCGCGGTAGTCGAACGACACCAGCCGCTCGTCGGGGCCCAGTTCGTTCGCGGCCC
>SKSM01000148.1 GCA_007122985.1 Nitriliruptoraceae bacterium
CCAGGCCAGTGACCGCCACAACGCAGCCGGCGCCTGCCGGGAGGACGATGACCGAGCGGATCGAGGCCGCGTGGCACCGCCGCCGTGACGACCCGGACGGGGCCCTGGAGCTCGCCCAGCTCGAGCGCGACGAGGCCGACGCCGCCGGTGACCAGCACCGGCTGGGGCGCGCGCTGACCGTGATCGGCGCCTGCCACATCGTCCGCAACGACTTCCCCGCGGCGATGCAGGCGCTGGTCGCCGCCCGCGCCCCGCTCGCCGACGCCCCCACCGCCGACGTCGCACGGCTGGACGCGGAGACCGGCTACCTCGACGTCCTGCTCGGCGACCTCGGCGCCGGTACGCAGCGGCTGATGGCCGCCCTGGCGGGCTACGAGCAGGTCGGTGACCGCCGCGGACAGGCCGCCACCCTCAACCGCATCGGCGTGGCCTTCACCGACCGCGGCGATCTCGACCAGGCACAGGACGCCTACGAGCGCAGCCTGGCGCTGCGCGACGGCGACGACGCGCTCGCCCGCGCCGGCGCGCACAACAACCTGGGCAAGGTCGCGACCGCCCGCGGCGACCACGAGGCAGCGCTCGCCCACCTCGACGCGGCCCGCGCCGGGTTCGAGGCCGTCGGCGAGCGCCGGGGACTGGGAATGGCGCTGCACAACACCGCGGCCGTCCACCAGCAGCTCGGCCGCACCGAGCGCGCCAGCGAGCTGCTGCGTGAGAGCATCCGCCTCTACGACGGCGTCGGCCACACCCACGGTGCTTGCGAGGCCCGCACCCGGCTCGGGCAGCTGCTGGCTGCCGACGCACCCGACGAGGCCCACGCACTGGTCTCGCAGGCCGCGGCCGACGCCGCCCGGCTCGGCCTCGACGGCGAAGCGGCGGGCGCCGCCCAGGCGCTGGTGGAGCTCCACGAACGTCGGGGCGAGCTCGGGCAGGCACTCGCCGAGCACAAGCGGCTGCGCGCGATCGAGCAGCGGCGGTTCGACGAGCGCTCGGAGCAGCTGCTGCGCAGCATGCAGGTGCGCTTCCAGGTCGAGCAGCTCGAGCGCGACAGCGTCACCGACCCGCTGACCGGCCTGCTCAACCGCCGGGGCCTGGCCCGCGCACTGGAGCGGGCCCACGCGCTGGTCCGCGAGGACGACCGGCCGTTGTCGGTGGTCCTGCTCGATCTGGACGACTTCAAGGCCGTCAACGACCGGTTCTCGCACTCCGCGGGCGACGAGGTGCTGCGTCGGATCGGCGAGCTGCTGCGCACGCGCGCCCGCCGGGGCGACGCCTGTGCGCGGTTCGGCGGTGAGGAATTCGTCGTGCTGCTGCCGGACTGCGACCTCACCGCCGCCCGCCGCATCGCCGAGGAGCTGCGCGCGACGATCCGGGACCACGACTGGGCCGCGGTCGTGCCCGGCGGCACGGTGACCTGCAGCGCCGGGGTCGCGGCCATCCACGCCGGGACCGACGACCACGCGCTGCTGGTCGCCGCCGACGCTGCGCTGCACGCCGCGAAGCGCAGCGGCAAGGACCGGGTGGTGTGACCGGCCCGCACGGACACCGGGCCGCTGCAGCCGTAGGCTGGGAGGCCGCAGACGGAGGCGGGTGCCATGCAGGGCTGGGTGCTGCTGATCTACGGGGTCGCGCCCCTGGCGCTCGCCCTGCTGATCCTCGGGCTGGTGTGGCAGCGCGGCCGCCGGGGCGTGGTCGTACTGACCACGGTCGCGATCCTCGCCTTCGCCGGTGCGACGGCCGCGATCACCCGGGCCATCGAGGCGCGCGGCATGGATGCGCTGGCCTGGGTGATCATCGGCATGATCGCGGTGGTCGGGACGTTGACCTCGGCGCTGTCCGCCGTCGCGCTCCACCGGGCGCAGAAGCGCCACCGGCAGCCACCACCCAACGGCGACGACCGCCCGATCATCGACCTGCGCGACGACCGCTGACCCGGCCACGTCACGACCGACCACGGCGGTCGCGACGCCACGCGCGCACCCGGAATCGGAGGAGCGGTGGACCCACGAACGCAAGCGCAGGGGGAGGTGCTCTCCCAGCGCTATGAGCTGCGCCGTCGGCTCGGTGCCGGCGGCGCGGGCGTGGTCTACGCCGCCCACGACCACCTCCTGGGACGCGACGTGGCCGTCAAGCTGCTGCGGGCCGAGCTCGCCGACGACCCGAGCGCGGCGCAGCGCTTCCGCACGGAGGCCGCTGCCGCGGCGAAGGTGTCGCACCCACACGTGGTGATGGTCTACGACATCGACCGCGACGCCGACCGGGACTACCTGGTCATGGAGCTGATCGACGGTCCCGCCCTCGCAGCGGTGCTCGCCGACGGGGACGGCGGGCCGATCCCACTGCCGTGGCCGACGGTGGCGGCCATCGGCCACATGGTCGCCGCCGCGCTCGGTGCGGCCCACCAGCGCGCCACCGTCCACCGTGACGTCAAGCCGGGCAACGTGCTACTGACCAGCCAGGGGGCAGCGAAGGTCGCCGACTTCGGGATCGCCCGGGCGCTCGGGGACGCCGCCGCCCGGGTCACCGCTCCGGGAACGGTCATCGGCACCGCGCGCTACCTCGCCCCCGAGCAGCTGCGCGACGAGCCGGTGGACGCCCGCGCGGACGTCTACTCGCTGGGCCTGACCCTTCACGAGGCCCTGACCGGCCGGCCCCCGTGGGGCGAGGGCACGGCGACCGAGATCGCCAGCCGGCGCCTCGCCGCCGACCTGCCGCCGCCGTCGACGTGGAACCAGGACATCCCCCCGGGACTCGACGACGTCGTCGCCCGGGCGACCCGCCTCGACCTCGACGAGCGCTTCCACGACGGCGAGGCGGTCGCCCGGGCACTGCAGCCGTTCGTTCCGGGCGACGCCGCCGAACGGCTTGCAGGGCTCGCGCGGGCGTCGACCACCGGCGCGGTCTCGTCGGAGGTCACGGCCGCGGCCGTCGGCTCGAGCGCCACCGCGCTGCTCGACGA
>SKSM01000082.1 GCA_007122985.1 Nitriliruptoraceae bacterium
CATGGCCGGAGCGGTCGAGGCCATGGGCGAGCAGGCAGCAGCGGGTGACCTGACGGCCGCGGTTCGCGCGTTCCTCGTCTGGCCCTTCACCGACGACGAGATCGCGGCCGCCGACCGGGCTGGCTACACCACGGCCGCCGGGCGCTACGTCCCGGGCATCCTCGACTTCTTCCAGCAGGCGACCGGGCCCGACGCCCCCGAGACCGACGAGGCAGCCACCCTCGCCGCCGTCGACGTACCGATGCTGGCCCTGAAGGGGTCGGACACCCGAGCCTTCCTCGCCGGCAGCGTGCAGTACGTCGCCGACCACGCCCCCGACGCTCAGGTGCACACGATCCCCGGCGGTGCGCACGCTGCTCAGATGACCCACCCCGAGACGTTCGCCCAGGCACTCACCGGGTTCTTCTCGCAAGCGCACCAGCCGGCCTGACCTGCGCCGGTCGGGCGCGCCAGGGTGGGCGGCACACGTCCGCTCCCCCTGGCGCGGCCCCGTCTCGCGCCTGCCACCGGACGCGGGCTGGCCCGCTTGCCTATCCTCCACCTCGACGTCCGGAAGGACCGCAGGCGTGCCCGAGACCGTGTCCCAGACGATGATCGAGCTCGACCAGGTCACCAAGGTCTTCGCCGGCACGACCGACCCGGCCGTCGACGCCCTGAGCCTGGCGGTGCCCCGCGGCGAGCTGGTGGTGCTCGTCGGCCCGTCCGGCTGCGGCAAGACCACCACGCTGAAGATGATCAACCGGATCGTGGAGCCGACCTCCGGGACGATCACCATCGACGGACAGGACCAGCGCACCCGGCCCGGCTACGCGCTACGGCGCGACATCGGCTACGTCATCCAGCAGATCGGGCTGTTCCCGCACAAGACCATCGAACGCAACATCGCCACCGTCCCGCGGCTGCTCGGCTGGGATACCCACGCCATCACCGCACGGGTCGACGAGCTGCTCGCGCTGATGGACCTCGACCCCGCCATGCGCAGCCGCTACCCGGCCGAGCTCTCCGGCGGGCAGCGCCAACGCGTCGGCGTCGCCCGCGCGCTGGCCGCCGACCCGCCGGTGATGCTGATGGACGAGCCCTACGGCGCGGTCGACCCGCTGGTGCGCGCCCGGCTCCAGGACCAGCTGCTCGAGCTGCAGGCCGACCTCGCCAAGACCATCGTGTTCGTCACCCACGACATCGACGAGGCGATCAAGCTCGGCGACCGCATCGCGATCCTCAACGTCGGCGGGCTGCTCGAGCAGTACGACACACCGGCCGAGATCCTGCGCGCCCCCGCCAACGACTTCGTCGCCTCGTTCCTCGGCGGCGAGCGCAGCCTCAAGCGCCTCTCGCTGATCGCCGCCCGCGACGCGGAGCTGGTGCGCGGACCCGTGGTCCCCGCCGACGCGAGCGTCGACGAGGCCAAGCGGGTCGGGGCGGCCGAGGGCGTCGACTGGGTCGGGGTGCTCGACGGTGCCCGGCTGCGCGGGTGGATGTGGCTCAACGAGCTCGACCCCGCCAAGGCCGTCGGCGACAGCCCCACCCGCGACTTCCGGGTGTGGATCCAGGCCGACACCTCGCTGCGCGGCGCGGTCGATGCCATCGTCAACACCCGCAACCAGGTGGCGGTGGTCTACGACGGCGACCACTACCAGGGCATGCTGTTCATCGAGTCGGTCAGCCGCGAGATCCTCGGGTGAGCGGGGCGGCGGTGGTCGTCGCCGGCCTCGGCCAACCGGCGTGGTCGTCCGTGCCCGGCGGCGTCGTCGCCCAGGCCCAGCGGCCGCTGTTCGAGTGGGACTGGGTGGTGCGCAACGGCGGCCGGATCTGGGACGCCACCCTCGAGCACCTCTACCTCACCGGCATGGCGGTCGGTATCGGGCTGGCCGCCTCGCTGCTGCTGGCGGTCGTGGCGCTGCGCTACCGGCGGCTCTACGCCCCGATCATCGCCGTGGGCGGGCTGCTCTACACCCTGCCGTCGCTGGCGCTGTTCGCCCTGCTGCTGCCGCTGGTCGGCATATCGGTGACCAACGCCGTGATCGCGCTGACCACCTACACCATCCTGATCCTGGTGCGCAACATCGTCACCGGCATCGACGGCGTGCCCGCCGAGGTCGTCGAGGCCGCCCAGGGCATGGGCTACCAGCGCCGCCGGCTGTTCCTGGAGATCGAGCTGCCGCTGGCGCTGCCGGTGATCATCGCCGGACTGCGCATCGCCAGCGTCACCGTCATCGGGCTGGTGACCGTCACCGCCCTGCTCGGGCTCGGCGGGCTCGGCTCGTTCATCCTCACCGGGTTCCGGGTGCTGCCGCCCTTCCCCACCCAGATCGTGGTCGGCACCGTGCTGTCGGTGGCGCTGGCCGTGCTGGTCGACCTGTTGCTGCTGGCGCTGGAGAAGGCGCTGACCCCCTGGTCGCGGCGGAAGGCCACGGTGTGAGCGAGCTGCTGGCCGAGGTCGCCGCCTGGTTCGCCGCCGAGGGCCGCTGGAGCCTGACCGACTCCGGCGGGGTGCCGTTTCGCACCGCGCAGCACCTCTACGTCTCGGTGACCGCCACGGTGCTGGCGGTGCTGATCGCCATCCCCCCGGCGCTGGTGCTCGCCCACCGCCGCACCGCCGAGGCCTTCGCCAGCGCCGTGGTCAACATCGGCCGGGCGATCCCCTCGTTCGGGCTGATCGTGATCTTCTGGCTGATCGCCGCACGGACCGGCTGGCTCGGCACCGACTTCTGGCCGCTGGTCGGCGCGCTCGTCGCGCTCGCGCTGCCGCCGATCTTCACCAACACCTACACCGCCGTGCGTGAGGTCGACGCGCCGACGGTCGAGGCCGCCCGCGGCATGGGCTACGACGAGACCCGCATCCTCACCGAGATCGAGCTGCCGCTGGCCACCCCGGTGATGCTCGCCGGGGTGCGGCTCGCCTTCGTCCAGGTCATCGCCACCACCGCCATCGGCGCGATCGTGACCAACGGCGGCGGGCTGGGCCGCTACATCGTCGACGGCTTCGCCCAGGGCGTCGGCGGCCGCGCCACGGTGATCGGCGGAGCGCTGCTGCTCGGCGCGTTGACCCTGCTCGCCGAGGCCGGCTTCGGTGGGCTCCAGCGGCTGCTGACCCCCACCGGGGTCCGGCGCGACACCCCGGTCCAGGACGTCACCGTCGGCGCGGCCGGGTGATCCGCCCGCGAGACGGCGACGAACCGGTCTCACTACCCTGCTCGTAGACGTCTCCTTCACCGCACTGGAGAGGAACCCGCATGCGCCCCCTGTCCCTCCGACGCCTCTTGGCCGCCGGCGCCGCCGTCGCGCTGGCGCTCACCGCCTGCGGCGACGGCGCTGACGAAGCCCCGGCTGACGAGGCCCCCGACGACGCGGCCGACACCGATGAGGTCGACATCCCCGACGACGGCCCGACCATCACCATGGCCTCGTTCAACTTCCCCGAGTCCAGCATCCTGGCCGAGATCTACGGCCAGGCGCTCGAGGACGCCGGCTACCCGGTGGAGTACCAGCTGGACCTCGGCTCGCGCGAGCTGATCTTCCCCGAGCTGCAGGCCGGCGAGCTGGACTTCGTGCCGGAGTACCTGGGGTCGGCGATCGTGGTCGGCTTCGACGCTGACCCACCCGAGGACGTCGACACCGGCGTCGAGCAGCTGCGCGAGCTGTTCGCCGACGACGGGATCTCGGTGCTCGAGCCCACCGGCGCCGAGAACTCCAACGTGTTCGTCACCACCGCCGCGTTCGCCGACGAGCACGGCCTGACGAGCGTCTCCGACCTCGCCGACGCCGGGGAGATCGTCTTCGGCGGCCCGCCCGAGTGCGAGGAGCGCGACACCTGCTTCGTCGGGCTGCAGGAGGTCTACGGGCTCGACAACGTCTCGTTCGAGTCGATCCAGGAGGCCGCCGCGCGGCTGACCGCGCTCGAGCAGGGCCAGAACCAGCTCACCCTGCTGTTCTCCACCGACGCGCCGCTGGCCGGCGACGACCTGGTCGCCCTCGAGGACGACCAGGGCATGATCCCCCCGGAGAACATCGTGCCGGTGCTGCGCGACGAGATCCTGGACGCCTACGGCGACGACCTGCGCGCGCTCATGGACTCCATCAGCGCGCAGCTGAGCGTCGAGGACCTGCGCGATGCCAACCAGCTCGCCTCCGAGGGGCTCGCCCCCGACGAGATCGCGGCCGAGTGGCTGGCCGACACCGGCATCGTCGACTGACGCTCACCGGGTGGGCGGGGCCGGGCCTCCGCACGGCACCGGCACCCCGGCACCCCGCCGCGCCGCACGCGAGAAACCCGCCCATCCGCGAGGTTTTCGCCACGGCCGGGCCACGGCACGGCACCGGCACCCCGCCGCCCGCGAGAAACCCGCCCATCCGCGAGGTTTTCGCGGATCCGCCGCGTTCCCACACCACCTGGTCACCGGCAAGCGGCGGCTTGACCGCAGGAGCCGGCCGGCAGAGGATGGCCCGGTCCGCTCCCTGTCGGGTGCGGCACTGGGGAGCGTATGGGTCAACCGATCGAGCCGCGCCGTCGGCTGTTGTCCGCAGTCGCGGTCGCACTGTCGCTGACCGTGATCTTCGTGGTGGTCCTGAGCGTTCCGCTCGGGGTGGCCACGGACCTGGGGCTGTCCAGCGCACAGTTGACCGCCTGGATCGTCGCACTCTACGGCTCCTCGGCGGTGGTCAGCCTGGCGCTGGTGTGGCGCTACCGCCAGCCGCTGCTGATGACCGGCAACATGTTCGTGCTGATCTTCGTGGCCTCGCTCGGCGGACGGCTGAGCTGGGCGGAGCTCATCGGCGCGTCGATCACCGCCGGCGCGATCGTGCTGGTCCTCGGCCTGCTGGGGCTCACCGACCGGCTGGCCAGGTGGCTGCCCGCGCCGGTCGTCTACGGGGTGCTCGCCGGCGCGGTCCTGCCGTTCTTCGTGGGGCTGTTCGACGCGCTGGGCGACGAACGACTGATCGTGGGAGCGACCCTGGCCGCCTTCCTGCTCGGCCGGCGGTTCCTCGAGCCCCGGATCCCCGCGGTGCTGCCGGCGCTCATCGCCGGGCTGGCCGTCGCCGCGCTGACCGGCGGGCTCGGCACACCACCGGCAGGCCTGAGCCTGCCGGTGCCGAGCATCACTGCGCCCCAGTTCTCGCTGGGGGCGCTGGTGACCGCGACCCCGGTCATGGTGGCCCTGATCACCCTCCAGGCCAACGCCCCGTCGGTGGTGTTCCTGCGCGCACAGAGCTACCACCCGCCTGAGCGGACGCTGACCGTGATCAGCGGCACCGGCACGCTGCTGGCGTCGTTCTTCGGTCCGGTCGGGGTGTCGCTGTCGCTGCCGGCGACCGCGCTGAGCGCCGGCCCGGACGCCGGCCCCCACGCCACACGCCACCATGCCGTGGTCATCACCTCCTGCCTCGCGCTGGTCCTCGCGCTGCTGGCCGGCTACGCCGCTGACCTCGAGACCATCATCGCGCGGGCGCTGCTGGTCGCGGTGATCGGCCTGGCCGTCGTCGGGGTGTTCACCACCGCGCTGCGGCAGGTGGTGGCCGGTCCGCTGCTGCTCGGACCGATCATCGCCTTCGGCGTGACGGTGTCGGACCTGACGCTGTTCGGGCTCGGCCCGGTCTTCTGGGCGCTCGCGCTCGGGCTTGGCGTCTCCCGGCTGGTCGAGCGCGACGCCTGGGCCGCCCTCGAGGGCGCCCCCGACAATCCCCAGTCCGGTCCGCCCGATGCCTCGGCTCGCGACAGCGGTGCCACACCGAGCGGCTAACAGGATCCGACCGACGATGCCCCGCCGACGGGCGAACACCTCGCGCATCAGCGATGAACTCGCAGGCGTTGCGGCGGTCGCACGCACGCCGGTTCGCTGAAGGCCGTACGCGCAGACGCACGAGCACGTCCAGAGGCATCACCGCATCCAAGGGCCGTGCCGCACGAGTCCCGGGCGCCTCAGGAAACCGGATCGAGTACCGCGTGCGGTGCCGTGGCACCCCGACGAGCCGCAACCTCGGCGATCACACTGAAGTGGGCCTCGAGCACCTGCGGGACCTGGATTGCCAGCTCGAGCAGCTCCTGCACCCCGCGCTCGAGCGTCGCTGGGCCATGCCGCTCGAAGACCCGCACCCCGTCACGAAGCGTGTGCTTGAAGGTCCGTAGCAGGCGGCGGTCGGCGGCCTCGAGCTCGTCGGTCACCTCGATGCACCAGGCGATGGCGTCGCGGCGCTCCCCCGTACTCCGACCAGCCGCCCGTGCGTACACCGCGGACAGCCGCTCCTCGAGACTGGCGGCGGCTCGTGCGTCGGCGCTGTCGTGGACCGCCGCGAGCGCGCGCTGCATCCACCGAACGTCGGCCCGCTCGTCACCCAGCCCGCTGGTCACGGCCCACAGGTGCTCCAACCGCTGACCCGTCAGCCCGGGCAGGTACTCGCCAACGAACCGCTGGTGGGTCTGGAACAGCGCCCGTGCCTTGAACGGGGAGAGCCGGACCGCGTCGGTCTGCTCGTCGTAGGTCACCGGCTCGTGTCGGATCCCGACGTCGTTGCTGAACGCGTTCTCCATCTCCACAGTGGCATACAGGCAGCCGATCCAGGCTCGGTAGACGTCCTTCGCGCTGACGAAGGTCAGGCCGGACGGTCCGATCGCCACGCCCCATCCAGTCCCCAGATCCAGCCGTCGGACGGTCGCGATCTCGTACAGGGAGCGGAGGGCGTCCACCTCCGGATGCGAGTCGTGCTGGGCGGTCCGATACGCCGCGGTGGCGTCCATCCCGGCGTAGGACCGGATGATCTTGTCGCCGCCGGGATGGAGGTCAGCGAACCGCGTCAGGTCGTAGACCCGGCCGTTGATGATCGCCCAGTACCCGTGTTCCTCGTCGTTGTGGTCGACGACCTCGGAGGCGTCGATGCGATCGGTGCCGTCGTCGGTACGCCCCACGTAGGTCGTGTACACCTCAGGGACGTACCGCCCCTCGCCGGTCAGCCGCGCGAGGGACGACCCGCTCCCACCGGCCGACGGCGACGGGTCCTCATTGGCGACGATCTCCTCGAGCGCCGACTCGATCGAGGCCGCGAACCCGGCTCGCCCGCAGAGCAGGACCACAGCACCCAGGGCGTCGCGTTCGGGCGGGAACAGCAGGCGTCGCAGCTCGGCGGCGAGCGCCCCGGTCCGCAACCGGTCAGCGAGGCGCGACCGGGATCCCGGTGCGATCCGCAGCTGAGGGCGTCCATCGACAACGACGGAAGCGCCCTGCTGATCTGCGCGGGAGCACGCGATGTGCAGCTGTAGCCTGCCTTGCTCGACCGCGGTACGCAGCAGGGGCTCACCGTGGATCTCGTCGGGGGTCCGGGTGCCGAGCAGCAACCAGGTCTCGCCGACGTTCGGCGTCCTCGCACGTTCCTCGATCATCCCCAGAAACGGCGAGATCCCGGTGCCGCCGGCGATCATGACCAGCGGCCTCCGAGGATCCTTCGGAAGGGTCAGCCGGGGTGAGGGGACGACCTCGATCGTGACGTCACGCTGCTGGCGGTCCACCTCGGCCCGGGCGAGGAAGTTCGAGCCCGTGCCATGGCGCACCCCGGCCGATGACACGTCGGTGTCCGTCGTCTCGTAGCGCAGCCCCGCGACGGTCATGGTGAGCCGATCGGCGCTGAGAGCGCCTGGGTCCGGCAGGGCCGACGAGATGGAGAACAGCCGCGGCCGCTCGGGGGGCACGGTGCGGCAGATGTGGTGCCAGTCGCCCGGCTTCGCCTTCCACAGCCTGGAGGGTGAGAAGCCCGATCCGGCCAGCAGCTCGAGCAGATCCCACAGCTCCCACTGGTCCTCTGCCCGTGCCTCGATGATCGTCCGCAACGTCTCATCGCGGCTCATGGCGAACAGCGTCTTGGCCGTCTCGCGCGACACCGGGCGGAGCCGCCCGAAGGTCAGCAGCAGGCGCAGGGGCAGACGCTCGGCATGCTCGAAGCCGTCGCGTTGCGTCACCGCCGCGCGCCAGCTCGCATCGAGGGTGACCGGCTCGTCGCCGCGGGCCCGCAGGGCGCGCAGGGTGCGTTCGACCAGCTCACCACTGGATTCCGGCAGCACCGCGCAGCGGTCGCCAGGGCGGTAGTGAAGCCCCGACCCGGCGACCGACAGCCTGACCTGGCTCACCGGCGATCCGTCGCCGTCACCCAGCACCTCGACGGCCTCAACCCGAGCACGGTGGCCCTCACCGGGCGGCCCCACGGCCCGTTCCTCGATCGCCTGACCGAGCTCGCCGTCCATCTGGTCCCAGGGGCGGCTCTCGAAGCTCCCTGCGAACCCTCCAAGGGTCTCGCTGCGACCGGCCTTGAACGACAAGTCGAGGTAGCCGAAGGTCTTGAGCCGGTGACGGCCGAGCAGTCCGCTGTCGCCGCGGTAGGAGGCGAGCGCCTCCTGGAACAGGCCACGCAGCTCGGCGTCGCCGTGCCGGGCGACGTGGTCGGCCACGGAGATCTCGTCCACCGCGTCGAGGAAGGCCCGCCAGTGCATTGGGAACCACCGGCGAGCGCGTGCGGTCTCACTTCCGACGGTGCTGTCGTAGCGGCGACGGCCGAAGAAGGCGTCCAACAGCTGGAACGCCGGGATCGCGGTGCCACTGGGACCTGGTGGAGGGTCGTCCTGGAACGGGGTGGCCAGGGGCGCGACCGTCTTGCCCCACACCACCGGGTTGACGTGGTGCGGGCTCGACGGGTTGGGATCGACCTTCGGGAAGGCCTCGAACGTCACCACGTCGAGGATGTCGGTGATCGTGCGCAGCTGCGCCTTCAGCGACGCAGCATCCCCGTCGACCGTGGCTTGCTGTGCCCGGACCACAGCTCCGACGACCGGGGCGAACCGCGCGGTGATCTCCACCGGCGTCATCTGGAAACGGCGTTCGTCCTCGTTGCCCACGATCGGGACGAGCAGTTCGAGGTTCTCGACCTCGACTGGCCCTGCCGGATCGCGGCGGCGCCAGTTGTAGGTGTTCATGTCGTTGAACGACAGGTGCGGACCCGGCTGGTCGAGGCGTTCGCTGACCTGCTGCCACGGCCGCGTGATCGATGTCGGCAGCGGCTGCGGATGGTCGGGGTCCACGTGGAAGTAGGCGTGGGCGAAGATGCTCAGGATCGTCGACGCGCGCAGCAGGAACCGCTCGTCGAGGTCGTCGGGTCCCGCCGAGGTGACCGGCATGCCCGCGAGTACGGCGCGTACACGCAGACTGCGGAAGAGCTCCGGCAGGTACGCGGCAGTCTCGTCCCAGGTCGCATGCGATGCCGGGAGCTGACCCAACGGCGGCTGGCGTGGCAGGAACCCGTGGGTCTCGGACAGAGCCCCGTCGTTCTCGTGTCCGTTGCGGGCGTTGGCCTCCTCCGCGGCGGTCAGCGCAGCACGCGCCGACACCGGACTCCTCGCCGTCGCCGTCATCGTGTCTCCACCACCGCCTGGCAGATGTCGGCCCGCGAGATCGTCCCATGCAGGTGCCCGTCGCTGACCACCGGCAGCCGGCGGATCTGTCGCTCGACCATCACGGTCGCCACCTTCGCGACGTGGTCATCCGGGTGGGCGACCAGGGGCTGATCGATCACCAGACGGTCGATCGAGGCGCCTGAGAGTTCGCTGGCCCGGGCCAGGAACAGCTGGTAGCCATCGGCAAGGGTCCCACCAGCAGCCACGATCTCGTCCAGGTCGGGCAGGCAGCCCCGGAGGATGTCGCCCTCCGACAACACGCCCACGAACCTGCCGTCGTCGTCGAGCACCATCAGGTCGCTCGCGCGGGTGCGCGCCACCAACGCCGCAGCCTCCATGAGGTCCGCACCCGCCGGCAGGCAGGCGCAGTCGGGCTCCAGGACGTCGGCGACGCGGGTGTCGGGGAGCTCGGCACGCGAGCGCCAGTCGGCGAGCAGCTCGTCGAGCAAGGGGTACAACGAGCGCTCGGGCGGGCCCCACGGCTCGACCAGGCAGCGGTCGAGCACGGAGTCGCCGACAGCGGCGACCACCGCGTCGGTGTCCGGCTGACGGGTCAGCAGCACCCGGCCGGCCGCGGGGCAGGCACGGTGGACCTGGGCGAGCACCTCCGCGCCAGCGCCGTCCGGGAGCGACTCGGCAGCGAACACCACGGCGACCTCGTCGCCGTCGCCTCGCAGCTGCTCGAACGTGGCAGGACCCTCTGCGGCTCGGCCCGTCGACACGACCCGGTAGGCCTCCCCATAGCGGCGGCGGACATCGCGCTCGAGGCCGGCAGCCGCTTCGGAACCTGCGGCGATCACGATGACCGGCGCGCGCATCGTCGCCCCTTCGCCCCCTGCGAACACGCGTCGGTCACTGTAGTCAGCGACGGACACGGCCCGCTGCGATACCCGTCGCTCGAACCTGACCCGATGGACCCGTCCGGTCAGTCCTCGACGAGCGCGGTGCACGCCACCGTGATGTGGAAGCCGGGCGCGAGCCCGATCTGCATCGAGACCCGTGCCGGCGGGTCGACCGGGAACACCTCGGCGAAGATCTCGTTGAGCTCGGGGAAGTCGCCGACGTCGGTGAGCATCACGGTCACGTTGACCACGAGCTCCGGCCGGCTGCCACCCGCAAGAAGCACCCGCTCGAGGTTGGCGAAGGCCTGTCGCGCCTGCTCACCGAACGTGGGACCGACCGGTTCTCCTGGCACGTTGCCGACACCAGGTTGGCCGGAGACGTACAGCACGTCGCCGGCCCGAACCCCCGCCGAGTAGGGCCCGAGCGTCGGAGGGAGATCTTCCCCCGCGATGACCGTGCGCTCCGGACTGCTGCCTGCCTGGGTCATGCTGGTGCGCTCCCACCTGTCGACGAGTTCCCGATGGTACGGCTCGAGGCTCCCGTCGCCGCTCGATCCTCCGACCATGGGGTGGCCGCCGGCGACCGTCCTCGCCCAAGGGTGCGAGAACCTCGCGCATGCGCCGGTTTCTCGCGGGCGACTGCGGGCTGGCGGCGGTCCACGGCCGCCGGGGTGCGAGAACCTCGCGCATGCGCGAGGTTCTCGCGGGTAGCCCGCAGCGGGCGCGCCCCTCCGGGCGCGCGGCCGCGGGTGGGCGGAGCCCACCCGCGGCCGGCGATTAGGATCGCGGGTCCCGTCCGCACCCGAACCCGGAGC
>SKSM01000330.1 GCA_007122985.1 Nitriliruptoraceae bacterium
AGCTGCTCACGCGACCGGCCGTGGAACGGTCCGCCGCTGGCGGTCAGCACCAGGCGAGCCACCTCCCCACGACGTCCGCCACGCAGGCACTGGGCGAGTGCGGAGTGCTCGGAATCGGTGGCGATCAGGTGTGACTCGCGTCCGCCGGCGGCCTCGGCGGCAGCGACCACCAGCGGCCCTCCGACGATCAGGCTCTCCTTGTTGGCCAGCGCCACCGGCGTGCCGCGCCCGAGCGCGGCCAGCGTCGGCCGCAGCCCCACCGCACCGGTGATGCCGTTGACGACCAGGTCGGCGTCGCACGCCGCCAGCTGCGCGACCCCCTCAGGGCCGTCACGTACGTCGAGGTGGTCGGCTCGCCGGCGCAGCTGCGTCGCCGCGTCCCGGTCGGCGAGCGCCACATCCACCACCGCGTGCGCGGAGGCCTGCCGGGCCACGGTGTGATGATCCCGACCGGCTGCGAGGCCCACCACCTCGAAGCGGTCGGGATGTGCGGCGGCCACCTCGAGCGCCTGCCGGCCGATCGAGCCGGTCGAGCCCAGCACCACCACCCGCCGCCGGGTCACGTGGTCGCCTCCGGGCGCCGTCGCAGCGCGTCGACCCGATCGGCCGCGGCGACCGCAGCGGGCAACCGGCTACCGGTGTCGAGGGTGTAGGCGGCGAGCAGCTGCCCGCACGCGGCATCGGCATCGCGTCCCCGCGTGTCGCGCACGGTGACCTCCGCGCCCCGCTCGCGCACACGCGAGACGAAGCGCTTGAGCCGCTCGGCGGTCGGTTCACGCCACTTGACACCCGGCGTGGGGTTCATCGGGATGACGTTGACGTGCGATCTCCAGCGCACCGCGATCCGGCCGAGCTCGTCTGCCTGCCGGTCGTCGTCGTTGACGTCCCCGATCAGGCACCACTCGATCGAGACACGCCGGTTGGTGGCAGCGCGGTAGCCACGAACGGCCTGCTCGAGCTCGGCCAGCGGGTGGGTCTGGTTGATCGGCACCAGCTGGTCGCGCAGTTCGTCCGTGGCCGCGTGCAAGGACACCGCCAGCGTCAGCGGCAGTCCGAGCCCGGTGAGCTGTTCGATCCCGGGGACCAGGCCGACGGTCGACACGGTGATGCTCCGGGCCGAGAGGTTGAAGCCCTCCGGGTCGTGCAGCCAGTTCACGCTGGTGAGGGTCGCCGCGAGGTTGGCCAGCGGCTCGCCCATGCCCATGTAGACCACGTTGGTGACGTGGTCGGGCGCACCGTCGGGCAGGTCCTCGCCACCGATCGCACCGCTGCGCAGGGCGGCGTCCGCCACCACGACCTGGCGGACCACCTCGCCAGCCGTCAGCTGGCGACGAAAGCCAGCCTGTCCGGTCGCACAGAACGGGCAGCCCAGCGCACAACCGGCCTGGGTCGAGATGCACACCGTCGCACGCTTGGGGTAGAGCATCAGGACGGTCTCGATCGCCTCGCCGTCGGAGAACCGCAGGAGCAGCTTGTGGGTGTGCCCGTGGTCGGCCACGGAATGGGCGACCAGCTCCGGTCGGCTCGGCGCGAAGCGCTCGGCGAGGCGGGCACGCAGCGTCTTGGGCAGATCGGTCATCGCGTGGGGATCGTCGACGCCACGGACCAGCCAGGCGTGCAGCTGGCGGGCGCGGTAGCCCGGCTCCCCGAGTCCGGCGACATACGCCTCCAGCCCCTCGCGGTCGAGCGCGTAGGGGTCGACGGGCGGCTCGGCGGGTGCATCGGCGGTGGTCACAGGGCCTCGGAGAGCTGGTGGGTCGGGCCGAGAACGGCAGGGTACGACCCCGCCCGGGTCCGTACGCACGTCGCTCGCCGCACAGTGCACACCCGGGCTCGCAATCCGGCGGCGCCACGCCGCGTGCCGGCTGCCCTCAGCCGGACCCGGCGATCGCAAGCAGGGCGTAGTACCCGACCGGCAGTGCCACCAGGATGCCGTCGACCCGATCCAGGATCCCGCCGTGGCCGGGCAGCAGGAACCCGAGGTCCTTGACCCCGAGGTCCCGCTTGACCATCGACTCGAACAGGTCACCGACGAACGCGGCGACGCCGCAGAGCACCGCGAGCACCGCCGCCGAGCCGGGGTCGAAGGTCTCGCCGAACCGTGGGAGGACCAACGCGGCCAGTCCCCCGGCGACGGCCAAGCCGCCGATCAGCCCCTCCCACGACTTGTTCGGACTGATGGACGGTGCGACCTTGTGACGGCCGAACGGCACCCCGAACGCATACCCGCCGATATCGGCGACGACCGCCGATCCGATCACGGCCAGGACCACGACCGGGCCGTCAGCACGATCGATCAGCAGCACCGCGTATGATGCGAGAAAGGCGATCCAGAGCCCGAACAGGATGGTTGCGGCCAGGGTCGAGAGCACTTGGCGGCGTTGTTCGGACAGCAACAGCGCGAGCACACTGCCGCCGAGCAGCACCGCGATACCGGCGACCTGACCCGTGCTGCCGACCAGGAACGCCCCGGCCCCGGAGACCACGGTGGTCATCACGAGCACCGCAACGAGCAGGTGGATCCCGACCGGACGCAGGACACGGCCGGCCTCCACGCACGCCGTGCCGGCGAACAGCACCACAATCACCATGAACGCCTCGGCCCGCCAGAACACGGTGCCGAGGAACAGACCGGCGAGCACCAGACCGACCGCGATCGCGACCGGCAGGTTGCGCCCTCCGATCATGCCGCGTGACCGGCCCGCCGCCTGGTCACCGGTCATGCCGTCTCCTCGCGCAACCGAGAGCCGCGTCCCCCGCCCACCGACCGCCGGTGCGGGCCGACCGGATCAGACCTCTAGCAGCTCGTGCTCCTTGGACTCGAGTGCCTTGTCGATCTGGGCGACGTGCTTTGCGGTGAGATCCTCGAGCCGCTTCGCGGCCCGGTCGTGCTCGTCCTTGCCGACCTCGCCATCGTCCTCGAGCTTCTGCATGGCGTCACGCGCGCTGCGCCGCACGTTGCGGATGGAGATCTTGCCCTCTTCCGCGGCCTGCTTGGCGAGCTTGATGTACTCCTTGCGCCGTTCCTCGGTCAGCTCGGGGAACACGCAACGGATCGTGCCGCCGTCGGTGGACGGATTCAGGCCGAGGTCGGAGTCACGGATCGCCTTCTCGATCTGGTTGACCGAGCTCTTGTCGAACGGGTTGACCATGAGGATGCGCGGCTCGGGCACGGAGAAGTTCGCCAGCTGCTGCAGCGGTGTCGGCGTGCCGTAGTAGTCGACCATCACCCGGTTGAGCAGCTGAGGGTTGGCGCGTCCGGTGCGGATGGCGGCGAAGTCCTCGCCGACCTTCTCCACCGCCTGGGTCATGCGGTGGTCGGCATCTCGGTGGATCTCGTCCAGGGTCATCGGCGACCTCCAGGTCACGTCTGTCAGGCGTCAGCGGCAGGTGGGTGGACGAGCGTTCCCACGGCCTCACCGCGAACGACTCGCTTGATGTTGCCCGCCCGCAGCAGCTCGAACACCACGATCGGCAGGTCGTTGTCCATGCACAGGGAGATGGCCGTGGCGTCCATCACGCCGAGCCGCTGATTGATCGCACTGAGGAAGTCGAGCGACTCGTAGCGCTGCGCCTCGGGGTGGGTGCGCGGATCCGCGTCATAGACCCCATCCACCTGCGTGCCCTTGAGGATGGCGTCCGCATCGATCTCGAGGGCGCGCTGCGCGGCGGTGGTATCGGTGGTGAAGTAGGGGGCACCGAGCCCCGCAGCGAAGATCACCACCCGCCCCTTCTCCAGATGGCGGACCGCACGCCGGCGGATGTAGGGCTCGGCCAGCGCCTGCATGTCGATCGCGGTCTGGACCCGTGTGTCGACGCCCTCCTTCTCCACGGCGTCCTGGAGGGCGAGCGCGTTGATGACCGTGGCCAGCATCCCCATGTGGTCGGCACTGGATCGGTCCATGCCCGCCGCCGACGGCGAGTTGCCGCGGAAGATGTTGCCACCACCGACGACGACACCGATCTCCGTGCCGTCGGACGCCTTCAGTTCGGCGATCTCGCGCGCGACCTGCGACACGACCTTGGGGTCGATGCCGCCGCTGACCTCCGGGTCGGCGAACGCCTCGCCCGAGAGCTTGAGCAGTACCCGCTTCATCGGTGTGCGCGTCGCCACGGGTCCCCCGCTGATCGCTGTCGGCTCGGGGACACGAGCCTAGCTGTCGACAGCGGCAACTCCCGACCCATCGACGCATCCTGCGCCTGACGCGTCGCCAGCGCCGCACGGACCGTGTCCGGCGCCGGGGCCGGGCGCCCGCCCGTCGCGTCGGTCAGGCGCCGACCTCGAAGCGCGCGAACCGGGCGACCTCGAGCTTCTCGCCGACGACGGCCTGCACCTCGCTCAGCGCCTCCGCGACCGTCTTGTCGGGATCGAGGACGAACGGCTGGTTGAGCAGCACGTAGTCCTCGTAGACCTTCTTGATCTTGCCCTCGACGATCCGGTCGACGATGTGCTCGGGCTTGCCCTGGTCGAGGGCCTCCTTGCGGGCGAAGTCCCGCTCGCGCTCCAGCAGGTCCTCGTCGACCTGGTCCTCGCGCACCACCAGTGGCTTGCTGGCTGCGATGTGCATCGCAAGGTCCTTGGCCAGTTGGCGCACCGCATCGGCCTTGGCGACGAAGTCGGTCTCGCACGACAGCTGGAGCATGACCCCGACCTTCGCCGGCATGCCCGGACTGGGGGTGTGCAGATAGGTGTGGACCAGTCCCTCGTCGGCGGTGCGCTCGGCGGCGCGGGCGTCCATCTTGGCGCCGGTGCGCTCGCGGACGAGCTCGGCAGCCTTGTCGAGGTCGCCCTCCGCGTCGACCAGTGCCTTCTTGCACGCCATCATCGGCGCGTTGGTCAGCTCACGGAGCTGCTTGACGTCTGCGGCGGAAACGGACACGTGGGCCCTCCTGTTCAACCTGGGTGGCAGTGCGCGACCGGGCCCACCGGGGCACCCGGCTGGACGCGTGGGCGTGGCCGCGGCACCGGATGCCGCGGCCGTTTCGAGACGTGGCGTACGGGTCAGTCCGACGCGGGCGGCGGGGCGGCTGGATCGGGCGCAGCAGCGTCGTCGGGCGCCGGCTCGCCGGCCGCACGGGTCGCCTGTTCGGCTGCCTGCTGACGCTCGAGCTCGAGCTCCCACTCGGCCTTGGGCTCGGAGGCATCCGTGCCCGTTCCTTCGGACTCGGTCGCCTGGAGGGCCTGCTGACGCAGCTCCTCGTCGGGCGAGCGCGACGCGCGAAGCATCAGCCCGTCGGCGATCGCGTCACCGATGATGCGGGTGAGCAGCGCCGAGGACCGGATCGCGTCGTCGTTGCCGGCGATCGGGTACTGGACGACATCCGGGTCGCAGTTGGTGTCGAGGATGGCGATCACCGGGATGTTGAGCCGGTTGGCCTCCTTGACCGCGATCTCCTCGATCACGGTGTCGACCACGTAGACCGCGTCGGGCAACTTCTCCATCTCGCGGATGCCCCCGAGATTGGTCTGCAGCTTGTCGCGCTCACGGTCGAGCTGCAGCACCTCCTTCTTGGGCAGCAGTTCGAAGGTGCCCGAGGCCTCCATCGCCTCGAGCTCCTTGAGCCGGGCGATGCGCCCCTTGATGGTGGCGAAGTTGGTGAGCATCCCGCCCATCCAACGCTCGGTGACGTAGGGCATCCCGACACGGGCTGCCTGCCACTCGATGGTCTCGCGGGCCTGCTTCTTGGTGCCGACGAACAGCACGGTGCCGCCCTTGGCGACCAGATCGCGCGTGAAGCTGTAGGCGCGCTCGATGTGCCCGACGGTCTGGCGCAGGTCGATGACGTAGATGCCCCCGCGCTCGCCGTAGATGAAGCGACGCATCTTGGGGTTCCAGCGGCGGGTCTGATGCCCGAAATGGACGCCAGCTTCGAGCAGCTGGCGCATGGTGACGACGGCCACGGTGTGCTCCTGATCAGATTCGGTTGGGCCTCCGCCCGCATCCACCGGGTCGGACGAGGACGGCCGGGGTGCGGCCGCCGCTGCTCGTCCGGGATCGGCCCACCTCGCCGCATGCGAGGCACCGGGGCCGCCCGTCCGCGGGCGTGTGTAGTGAGTGTCTGGAGCCAGGTGCACGACATCGGGCCGTGCTGGCTCCGCGAACGTACGAGAGGTCCGACCAGCGGGCCGGACCCGACCGTGGAGGATAGCTCCCCGGCTCGGAGCAGGTCCACCCGGCCGGCCCACCGACAGCCATGTGCACGGACCGCGCACACGGGCCACCCGGTCCGGCCCCGTCACCGGCCGAGCATGCGGGCCGACGGCACCGGCACCAACCACCGCGCGGCCTCGGCCAGCACCCGTCCCGCGGCGCCCAGCTCGCGGCCGGCCACGGTGCTGAGCCGACCGGGGCTCTCCGCCGGCTGCTCACCGGCGAGGAACCGCCACAGGACCTGATTGACCGCCTCGGTCTGGGTCACCCGATGATGACCACCCGGCAGCACCCGGTGCTCGAGCTCCACGTCGATGTCGTCGGCGAACTCCCGCTCCCGGTACTCCGCGCGACGGTTGGCGGCGGTGATCTCCGGGTGCCAGATCAGGTCGGTCTCCGGGTCCCCGACCGCCGGCATCCGCGCGCGATCGGCGAGCACCACCGGATCCTTGGCGCCGCCGATGGTCAGCACCCGTGTGCCGGTGGCCAGGGGTCCCGCCGCGCCGTCGGTGACCGCGACCTGCCAGGCGACCGCAAGCTCCTCGAGCGCAGCCGAGCCGACCGCCAGTTCGTCGATCGCCGGCGCGTCGACCGGCAGCTGGTCGTCGGCGACCCCCAGCCGCGGCTGCAGGTCGCGCAGCACCGGCCCCAGCACCTCGTTGCGCAGCAGGCTCTGCCCGGCTGCGGCCAGGTCGGAGCCACGCAGCGGCGACCCGATCGTGGCGATGTGGCCGATGGGCGGCAGGGACGGGTCGTAGGGGTCGTGGTGCTCGACCAGGTACCGCCATATCACCACGCCACCCATCGAATGGCCGACGAGGTCGACCGCGCGGCCGGGCTCCGCGGCGGCCTGACGCCGGAGCTGCTCGGCGAGTCGCGCTGCCGCCGGACCGGTTCCCTCCCAGGTGTCCTCCGCCGAGTAGCGCTCCCAGTCCTCGTCCGCATCGCCGTCGCTCGCGTCGAGCCGTGGGTAGGCGAACGCCGTGACACCGCGGTCGTCGTAGCCGAGGTGGGCCGCGTCCAGCAGTTGCCCTTGCGAGGAACTGGCAAGCCCCTGGATGAGCACGAGGTGGTTGGGGTTCGGCGCCACCGCGAACCCCGGTCGAGCAGCGGTCGGGCTGTTCTCGACCAGCCAGCCGCCGGCGCGGGCGCTGCCCCACTGCTCGTAGGGGCGGACCGCATGGGCACGTCCCTCCCACCCTGCCTCGCCGACCAGCGACGGCCGGGGCGCACCTCCGCCGAGCAGCAGGAGCGGATCGACATACCTGCCGGCGACCCGTGCACTCCAGTGCAGGCCGTCATCGCGACGCCCGTCACCGTGGCCGCCGACGTCCAGTTCGCCGAGCGCAGCCCCGGCGGTGACGGACATACCGCGGGCCACGGTCAGGGCACGCAGCGGCCCGTAGCTGGTGACCACCCCGTCGGGATGTTGGACGGAGACCCAGCCCCTGTCGGCCACGACCCCCGCGAAGGTGACGGTGCCGCTCGCCGACGATGCGACCGCCTCACCTGCCCTGGCAGCAAGATCCACCCCACGGTGGCCCGCCCCGAAGGTCGAGCCGGCCGGCTCGAAACCGCGGAGGACGGCACCGGGGACCGGCGCGGCGTAGCGCGCCCCGCCGACGGGTCCGACGAAGCGATCGCCGAGCACGGTGGGGTCGAGCGGCTCGACTGCGGCGACGTCGCCGGGCGGCGCAGGCTCGGTCGCCACCGCGGGGCCGGTCGGCCAGCCCGCCGCGATCCCGGTGGCTGCCAGACAGACCGCGGCGAGCAGTCGACAGCCGTCGGCAGGCCGCCGTCGGCACACGACGCGTCGCATCTGCCCACCCCGGATCGGTTCGGGGGCCGACGCTATGTCGGTGCCGACCGGCAGCGAGGATGCACCGACGCGCGGCTGTGGACGACGACCGACACAGGACGGCGAACCGCCGAGCGGGCGCCAGACCAGCAGTGACCGTCAGCCGAGCTTGCTGCCCAGCTTCGCACGCAGGCTCATCACGGCCTTGGTGTGGATCTGGCAGACGCGTGACTCAGTCACGCCGAGCACATCACCGATCTGCGAGAGGGTCATGCCCTCGTAGTAGTACAGCCCGAGCACCGTCTGCTCACGCTCGGCGAGCCGCCCGAGGGTCTCACGCAGCACCTCGCGCAGCTCCTGCTGGTCGTAGGACTCCTCGGGCAGGTCGGTGGTGAGGTCCTGCAGCGTGTCGACCAGCGCGATCCGGTCGCCGTCGCCGACATCGAGCACCTCGTCGAGCGCGGCCACCGAGGTCATCGAGACTCTGGCGAGCGTGTCCTCGAGCTCGTCCAGACTCCAGCCGAGGTCGGCTGCGAGCTCCTCATCGGTCGGGCTGCGATGCAGTTCGTTCTCGAGCCGCTGCATGGTGGTCTCGAGCTGCCGCGCCCGGGCGCGCACCGACCGGGGAACCCAGTCGACCGACCGCAGCTCGTCGATGATCGCGCCGCGGATGCGGGTGACGGCGTAGGTCTCGAACTTGAAGCCCTTGTCGACGTCGAACTTCTCGATCGCGTCCATCAGGCCGAAGATGCCGTACGAGACCAGATCGGCATGCTCGACACTGGCGGGCATGCCGACCGCCACACGACCTGCGACGTACTTGACCAGTGGCGCGTAGTGCAGGATGAGCTGCTCACGGACCGCCGGATCGCGGCTGGCGGCGTACCGATCCCACAGTGCGCCGGCGTCACGCTCGACGCTCGTGTCGGTCCCCATCAGCGCGACGCCCCTCGCTGGTCGGTCACGGCCTGTCAGTCATGGCTTGTCAGTCATGGCTTGTCGGTCACGGCTTGTCGGTCACGGCTTGTCGGTCACGTCCTGACGGTCACGTCCTGACGGTCACGGTGGCTCGGGAGAACTCACATCCCCCTCGTCCATGCTACTGGTCGTTCGCCTGCTGCACAGGATGGGCGCGCGCCTCGGGTCGCGCCCGCGCGCGCGGATGGGCCGCGGTGTGGATCTCACGGAGCCGACCCCGGGAGAGATGGGTGTAGCGCTGCGTCGTCGCCAGCGAGGCGTGGCCGAGCAACTCCTGGACCTGGCGCAGGTCCGCGCCGCCCTCCAGCAGGTGCGTGGCGAAGGAGTGCCGCAAGGTGTGCGGTGTGACGTTGCCCAGTCCGGCGTGCCGGGCGGCCCGTTGCACGACCGTTCGCGCGTCGCGGACACCCAACCGCTCGCCGCGCTGGTTGAGCAGCAGCGCGTCGCACGCACCGGCCCCGTGCAGGGCGGGACGTCCGACGTCCAGATACACCCGCACGGCGTCGACGGCGGGCTCGCCGAGCGGGACGAGTCGCTGCCGCCCGCCCTTGCCGTGCAGCCGGACCAGCCGCTGCGGCAGGTCGACCGCACCGACGTCCAGCCCGCACACCTCACCGACACGCGCTCCAGAGCCGTAGAGCAGTTCGAGCAGCGCCGCGGCGCGACTGCCGGTGGGCGTGCTCGGATCCACAGCACCCAGCAGCACCGCGACCTGGTCGGCCCGCAGGACGCGCGGCAGGTGACGGCCCTGCTTGGGAGTCGCCAGTGACCGGGTCGGGTCCGTGGTGATCTGCCCCCGGCGCTCGAGCAGCCCGAACCAGGTCCGCAACGTCGAGGTGCGGCGCGCCCGGGTACTGCGGGCATAGCCCCGTGCGTCGAGATCGGCGAGATATCGGCGCAGGCAGCGCAGGTCGACCTGGTCGGGGCTCGGGATCCCCCAGTCGTCACGCAGCACCGCGACCACGTCGCTGGCGTCGCGGCGGTAGGCGTCGACCGTGTTGTCGCTACGGCCACGCTCCAACCGGACGTGGGTGTCGAGGTCGGCGAGTGCCCGGTCCCATGCGTCATCCCCCGCCTCGGCCCGCTGGTCGGGGGTGCCGCCGGGCAGCGGTGCGGCGGCGCGGTGCCGCACCGACCGGTCCTGCGCCGTCTGCTCGCGCACGTGATGGCCGGGCGCGCCAGCCCGGGATGTCGCAGCGTCGAGGTGTCCCACGCCGCGATGCTCATCGGCTCTGTTGCCGATGTCAAGCACCGTGGCTGACGTGGTCTGCGTGGCGGCGTGTCGTCAGCCCGCCGGACGCTGGCGCAGCCGCACCCCCTCGGCATCGACGGCGAGCTCACCAGCCACCTGTGCCCGGGTCACCGCGGCCAGCAGCGGCCCCGGGGCCCGGCCGGTTGCGGCGGCGAGGTCGTCCAGCCGTATCGGCCGCGGCCAGGTGTCGGCCAGCTGCTGGTGCACGTCCTCGGGAAGCGTGGACGGCCGAACCGCAGCGGTCGGCGCGCCACCCGTCTGGTCCGCCTCGCCGGCGCTGCCGCCGACCGCGGTCGGGTCCCCGACCCGGCCCAACTGCTCGAGCAGATCCTGCGGGTGGGTGCAGGCCGGCACTCCCTCCGACAGCAGGCGGTGGGGCGCTGCGCTGCCGGGCGCACGCACGTCTCCGGGCACGGCCATGACCCCGCCACCCTGTTCGGCGGCGGCGCCGGCGGTCAGCAGCGCCCCCGAGCGAGGGCCACCCTCCACCACCACCGTGAGATCGCTCATGCCGGCGACGAGTCGGTTGCGCGCCCGGACGAGCCCCGCAGTCGGCCGCACGTCGGCAAACAGCTCGGAGGCCACCGCTCCCCCGGCTGCGACCACCTGGTCGAACAGCGCACCCGTCGTGGCGTGCGCCCGCGGATACCCGACCGCATGGCCGCACCCGAGCACCACCGTGGTGGCGCCCGGCGCGTCGAGGGCGGCACGGTGCGCGGCTGCGTCGATCCCGACCGCGCCACCGGACACGACCCGGACACCAGCCTCCGCAGCAGCGCCGGCGAGCCACGCCGCAACGCCGGTGCCGTAGGCGGTCGCCCGCCGAGCACCGA
>SKSM01000333.1 GCA_007122985.1 Nitriliruptoraceae bacterium
CAGGGCCGCCCGGGCGCGTGCCTCGGCCCCGCGCAGCGCCGACCACATCGGGCGGGTCGTCGCCGTCACCCAGCTGGCGTGCCCCTTGGCGAAGCCCCAGGACGACTCCGGGAGGTGCAGCCGTCGGGTGGGCGGGTCCCGCTCCCGGCGCGAGGCGAGGGTGGTGGTGGCCAACCGCGGGTCGGCCGCGATCCTCCGCAGCAGTCGGTCCAGGAAGTCGACGCCCTCGAACCACCAGTGCCCGAACAGCTCGGTGTCGTAGGCCGCGACCACCAGGCGCCCGGGTCGCGGGTCGAGCACGCCGCGCAGCACCCCGTGCAGATGCTCGGCGTCCCGCTCGACCTGCTGCACGGCTGCCGCAGGACGGTAGGGCGACTTGGCGTCCGGCGGCAACGAGCGGTCGGTGACCCGCCACGAGGGGTGCACGCCGAACGTGCCGGTGGCGTAGTAGTCGCGGTACCACACCGCGCCCGGGTACCCCCCGGTCGGCGACCAGACGTGATAGGCGACGGCCAGGTCCCGGGCGAACGCCGCCACCTCGCTGTCGCCGATCAGCACCCCGTCGTGGACGACCTCGTCCGGGTGGCCGACGCCCGGCGTGGGCGGCTGCGGCCGTGCGGTCCAGTCGCGCTCCGGGCCGCCGGCGGCACGCACCAGCGTGGGCGCGTCGACCAGGACGTGGTCGATGCCGTGGTCGGCGTAGACCTGCTCCAGCCCCGGCAGGTCGGGCCCGGAGCGCGGCAGGGTCGGCGTGCCGTGCTGGTCGACGCAGACGGGGTCGGCGGTCGGATCGGCGACCGGTCCCGCCGGGCGGTAGCCGAGCTCCGGCGGCCACAGCCCCGAGGGTCGCCGTCCGGCCCAGTCGGTGTGGCGGTCCAGCCCGCAGGCCAGCTGCGCGTCGATCAGCCCCGGGTCGGCCTGCAGCGGCAGGTAGGGGTGGGAGGCCGGCCCGCCGAGCAGTTCGATCACGCCGCGACGTGCGAGGCCTGCCCACACCGCCAGCAGTCCGCCGCGGCGCTGGACGTCCTGGTGGTAGTCGAGCAGCTCTGCGAACCGGCGCCAGTAGAAGCCGGACAGCGCCTGCACCTCCGGGCCCATCTGCCGGTGCCAGCGCTGTTCCTCGCTGCGCCACATCTGCCCCGCCAGCCAGGTGCCCAGATCGTCGGCGACGCGGGGATCGGCGACCTGCTCGGCGACCACCGGGGTCACCCCGAGGGTCAGCAGGTCGTGGTGGCCGTCCTCGGCCAGCTGCTCCAGCAGCCGGGTCACCGGCAGCCACGAGGTGCCCCAGGCCTGGAACAGCCACTCCTCGCCGACGGGCCAGACCCCGTGGCCGCGCAGCTCCGGCAGGTGGGTGTGGAGCACCAGGGCGAACTCGCCGGGACGGGAGGTCACGACGGCCCGCACACCGCGATGAGGTCGAGGCTCGCGTCCAGGTCGGCGTCGTGGACGTCGAACATGTGTGACCCGACCCGGTGGACGAGCGCGCGGACCTCCGGCGGCCAGTCCTCCGGCGGGGTCGTGGTCAGCGTCGCCAGCAGGTCGATGCCGCGTGCGGCCTGCTCGGCGAGCAGGGTCGCTGCGTGGTGGACCCCGGCCAGCCACCGCACGGCCAGCCCCGCGCGCGTCAACTCCTCGCGCAGCTCGTCCGGGGAGAACTCGCGGGTGTGGAAGGGGTTGACCGGGGTGTCGGCGTGCGGTGTGAACGTCAGGCGGTTGGGCGTGCTGATCACGATCGTGCCGTCGCGGTCGGTGACGCGCCGCAGCTCGCGCAGGTAGCCCGGGATGTCGTGGAGGTGCTCGATCACCTGGAACGAGACGCACACCGCCACCTCGGTGTCGGCCAACGGCAGGTCGGTGAGCTCGGCCTCGAGGACCTCGAGGTGGTCGTCCTCGGCCGCGTAGCGCGCGCGGGCGTGCGCGACCGTCTGCGGGTCGAGGTCCACGCCGATGACGCGGTCGGCACCCGCCGTCCGTAGGCGCGGCAGCCCGTAGCCCTCGCCGCAGCCGGCGTCGAGCACCACCAGCGGTCCGCGGCGCCGCGTGCGCCGCTGCTCGGCGACGACGTCGGCCGCGAGCTCGTAGGCGACGACGTGTCGCTCGAACCAGTAGCGCTCGTCGGGCACGTCGGGCAGGGTCCGCTCGCCGGTCAGGACCAACGGATGGCTGTCACGGCCTGCTGCCCGGGCGGTGTCGGGTGGCCTCGATCCCTGCGCCGGCGGGCCGTCGCCGCGCGCGGACGGGTCGGGGCCGGACGGGTCGGCTGGATTCATCTCCATGGCGCCGGGGAGCGTAGGGTGCTGGTCCAGGGATTTGATTTTGAGCGTTCGCTCCAGTTCCCTGCAGCCGAGCGGGAGACCGATACTCCCGAGCCACCTCCCGAGACGATCACGACGAGAGGGAGCACACCGATGAAGGTCCTGGTCCCGGTCAAGCGCGTGCCCGATACCGCCGGGGAGAAGTCGTTCGATCCCAACGACCGCACGGTCGACCGTGAGTCGGTCGAGTCGGTGCTGTGTCCGGTCAACGAGTTCGCCATCGAAGAGGCGGTGCGGCTCAAGGAGAACCACGGTGCCGAGGTGACGGTGCTGCTGGTGGGTCCTGAGTCCGCCCAGCCGGTGGTGCGAAAGGCGCTGTCCTACGGGTTGGACGCCGGGCTGCAGATCACCGACGACGCGATCGCCGGCTCGGATGCACTGGGCACGGCGCGGGTCATCGCCAAGGCCCTGGAGGGCCAGGAGTTCGACGTCGTGCTGTTCGGCAACCAATCGACGGATGCACGCACGTGTCTGGTCCCCGCCGCGGTGGCCGAGCTGTTGGGACTACCGAGCCTGACCTATGCGCGCCACCTCGAGGTGGGGGAGGGCAAGGTGACCGTCCACCGCGAGCACGAGGAGGGCTGGGACGTCGTCGAGTCGACCCTGCCGGCGGTCGTCAGCGTGGTCGAGGCGATCAACGAGCCGCGGTACCCGTCGTTCAAGGGAATCATGGCGGCCAAGTCCAAGCCACTGGAGGTCTCGTCGCTGGCGGACCTGGGCGTGGAGCCCGATCAGGTGGGCCTGGCCAACGCGGCCGCATCGGTGCACGAGGTGCGCGACCGTCCACCGAAGGAGGCCGGCACGATCGTCGAGGACGACGGGTCGGGCTCGGCGGCGGCGCAGCTGGCCGACTGGATGGTCGAGAAGAAGTTCGTCTGAGCAGCCCCGACGAGCGGGCCGGCCGCTGTGGCGGCTGACGACACGGCAACCGTGGCGACACGCAAAGGACAGTCGAAATGGCAGAAGTGCTGGTACTGATCGACCACGCGGACGGCGAGCCGCGCAAGCTCTCGCTGCAGCTGCTGACCGCGGCCAAGCAGTTGGCCGAAGACTCCGGTGACACGGTCGCGGCGGTGTGGCTCGGCCCGGGCGCGTCGGACGCGGCCGAGCGGCTGGGCAGCTTCGGTGCGGACAAGCTCTACCACTGGGACTCCGACGACGCCTACGGCTACGTCACCCTGCCGCAGGTCGAGGCGCTCGAGGCCGCGCTGGAAGCGTCCGGAGCGGACACACTGTTCTTCGCCTCCTCCAACCACGTCAAGGACGTCGCCGCGCGTCTGGCGATCCGGGTCGGCGCCGGGGTGATCACCGACGTGACCGGGCTGGCGCCCGGCGACGACGGTCGGCTGGTGGCCACCAAGGAGGTGTTCGGCGGCGAGAAGATCACCGAGTCGTCGGTGGCGGCGGACGCCAAGCAGTTCATCGGCATCGCCTCCAACGCCTTCGCGGCCGAGGAGGACGGCAGCGGCGCCCCCGAGACGGTGGCACTGGACGTCGAGCTCTCGGAGGCGGCGACCGCGGCGACGGTGGTCTCGGTGGAGAAGGTCGCCTCGGCCGATCGGCCCGACATCGGTGAGGCCGCGATCGTGGTCGCCGGCGGACGGGGGCTCGGCGACGAGTCCAAGTTCGGACTGATGGAACAGCTCGCCGACGTGCTCGGCGCCGGGGTCGGCGCCTCGCGGGCGGCGACGGACGCCGGCTGGTACCCCCACCGCTACCAGATCGGTCAGACCGGCCGCACGATCTCGCCGATGCTCTACATCGGGGCGGGCATCTCCGGAGCGATCCAGCACCGCGCCGGCATGCAGACCTCGCAGCACATCGTCGCGATCAACAAGGACCCGGAAGCACCGATCTTCCAGATCGCGGACTTCGGCGTCGTCGGCGACCTCAACCAGGTCGTTCCGAAGCTCACCGAGGAGCTGACGAGCCGCAAGGGCTGACCGCGCCTGGCGGCCCGGCCCGTCAGCGTCCGAACGCAGCCACCGTTGCCCCGGTGACCTCCAGCAGGGTCGCCGGGGTCAGCGGGAAGACGGTGGTGGGGCTGCCGGCCGCGGCCCAGATCTCCTCGTGCTCGGTGAGGGTCTGGTCGCAGACCACGCGCACCGGCTCGTCGTGACCGAAGGGTGGCGTGCCGCCGATCGCGTAGCCGGTGGCCTCGCGCACCTGCTGGGCGTCCGCCTTGCCCACCTCCGTGGCGCCGAGCGCAGCGGCGAGGGCCCGTTCGTCGACGCGGTTGGCGCCCGAGGTGAGCGCCAGCACCGGGCTGCCGTCGGCCATGAAGACCAGTGACTTCACGATCTGGGCGACGTCACAGCCGATCGCCGCCGCCGCGTCCTGCGCGGTGCGTGTCCCGGCGGGAAACTCCGTGACGCTCACCTCGACGCCCGCGGCCTGCGCGCGTTCCAGGAATCGCTCGACGCCGCCGTTTGCCATCGCCTGCCCTCCACACTGCGACCGGTCGCGAGGCCGAAGCCTACGTGCCGATCCGTACGCGGTCGTGCCGCGGATGCAGGGGGACCCGACACCGGCGACGCTGTGTCACCCCTCCCCAGTCAGGGAGATCGTGGTCGACAGCGGTGCCGCATCGGCCACGACCTGGACTCCGACCTCCAGGGTCGCCGTCAGGGCCGGTGCGGGGACCAGGCGTACCTCGCCGTTGCTGAAGCTTCGGTCCCCGCGTCCGACGGCGTCGAAGACCGTCAACGGCTGCCCGTCGGCCCGGACCTCCCACTGGTCGGCCGGCGGTACGCGCCGGGTCAGTCGGGTGGTCGCCCCGACGTCGATGCGGGCGAACCGAAGGTCGGCCCAGCCCGCCCAGACCTCGAGGCTCAACAGCACGACCCGGTGCCCGCCGGCGACCCCCAGGTCGATCCCCAGTGGCACGACGCCGCGCGGAACGGGCGGCTGGGGCGCGCCGGGTGGCAGGTGCGGGGTGGTCATGAGGGCTCCGGTGCGGCAGGTCGTGGGTCGATATCGAGCGGGCGGCCGGGTGCTCAGCACGGACGACGCCCGTGGCGAGACGCTATCGTCGTGCGGTGATGCTCTACCTCGACCACGCCGCCACGACGCCGCCGCGCCCCGAGGCCCGGGCGGCGCTGTCGGCGTGGCTGGACGCGGCCAACGCCTCCGCCACCCACGTGTCCGGCCAGCGGGCGCGGGCCGCGGTGGAGCAGGCGCGCGAGCAGGTCGCCACGGCACTGTGCTGCTCACCGCACGACGTGGTGTTCACCTCCGGCGGTACGGAGGCCGACAACCTCGCCGTCAAGGGGTGCATGTGGGCCGCCCGCGAGCGCAGCCGTGCTGTGCCCCACCTGGTCACCACCGCCGTCGAGCATGCGGCGGTGCTCGCGCCGGCCCGGTGGCTGGCCGACCGCGGCGACGTGGACCTGACGGTGGTCCCGCCGGGAGCGGACGGCCGCGTGGACGTCGAGGAGGTGCTCGCGGCCGTGCGCCCGCAGACCGCGCTGGTCAGCGTGATGACGGCCAACAACGAGCTCGGCGCCGTCAACGACGTGGCGACCCTCGCCGCCGAGCTCGCCGAGCGTGACGTACCGCTGCACACCGACGCGGTCCAGGCGATCGCCACCCTGGACGTCGATGTCGCCGCGTCGGGCGTCGCCGCACTCGCCCTGTCCGCGCACAAGATCGGGGGTCCGCAGGGCGTCGGTGTGGCCGTGCTCCGGCGGGGCCTGGCCGTCGAGCCGCTGTCCCACGGCGGCGGGCAGGACCGGGGCGTGCGTTCGGGCACGTTCGCGGTCGGCCTCGATGCGGCCTGCGGTGCCGCGGTCACCGCGGCGGTCGCCGACCGTGCGCACCTGCGCCGGCGACTGACCGAGGCCACCGACCGGCTGGCCGCGCGGCTGACCACGATCGAGGGGGTACGCCGCAACGGGCCCGACGTCGCGGCCTGGCGCCTGGCCTCCCACCTGCACCTCGGTCTGGAGGGAGCGGACCCTGCGGCGCTGACGCTCGCGCTCGACCGGGTCGGGATCGCCGCCTCGTCCGGGTCGGCCTGCGGTGCCGGCGCGGCAACCGCGTCGCCGGTGGTCACCGCCGTCGGCCTGCCCACGACGCCGCTGCGCCTGAGCCTCGGGTGGACCACGACCGACGATGACGTCGCCCGCGCCGGTGACCTGCTCGAGGAGGTGCTGTCGGAGGTGGTGGCTCCCGGCCGCCGCTCGGCCGCGTCGTGGCTGGTCGGGCCCGACGTCCCTGCGGCCGCCTCCGAGGGCGCCTGATGGCACGGGTGCTCGTCGCGATGTCCGGCGGCGTCGACAGCGCGGTCGCGGCTGCACTGCTCGTCGAGCAGGGCCACGAGGTCACCGGTGTGCACCTCAAGCTCGCCGACCTCCCGGTCGACGAGCAGGTGCCCGGCCACGGCTGCTGCACGTTGGACGACGCGCAGGACGCCCGACGCGCGGCGCAGGTGCTGGGCATCCCCTACTACGTCTGGGACATGAGCGACGAGTTCCACGCCGAGGTGCAGGCGCCCTTCGCCGCCGCCTACGCCGCCGGCGCCACCCCCAACCCGTGCGTTACCTGCAACGAGCGGGTCAAGTACGCGCGGCTGCTCGACCGGGCGCTCGCGCTCGGCTTCGACGCGTTGGCCACCGGGCATCACGCCCGGCTGCGGCGTGACGGGCGGCCGGTCACCGCACCCGGCGCAGGCGTCGAGCTGCACCGCGCGGCCGACTCCGCCAAGGACCAGTCCTACGTCCTCTACGTGGCCACCCCCGACCAGCTGGCCGCCACGCTGCTGCCCGTCGGCGAACTGACCAAGGCACAGGTGCGTGACCGCGCGGCCGCCGCCGGGTTCCGGGTCGCCTCCAAGCCCGACAGCTACGACGTGTGCTTCATCCCCGACGGGGACACCGGCGGCTACCTCGCCGACCGGCTCCCGGCCGCACCCGGGCCCATCATCGATGCCGACGGGTGTGTACTCGGCCACCACGACGGGGTGTGGCGGTTCACGGTCGGGCAGCGGCGTGGCCTCGGGCTGGATGCGGCGCCGCCGTCGACGGATGCGGCCGGACGGCCACAGCGGCGGTTCGTCACCGACGTCGACGCGGCGTCGGCAACCGTCCGCGTCGGATTCCGCGAGGACCTGGCCTGCCGGTGGGCCGAGCTCGACCGGCCGACCTGGACGACCGGGCGGGCTCCGACCGGCCCGGTGCGGGTGCAGATCCGCGCGCACGGCGCCACCGTCCCCGGCCGGGTCGTCGCCGACGACGCCGTCGGCGAGGGCGGGGTCCGGCTGGACCTCGACGAACCCGTCCACGGGCTGGCGATCGGCCAGGCCGCGGTCGTCTACGACCCCACCGACACGGTCTGCCTGGGCGGCGGACGGGTGTCGCGGGCCGACCGGCCCGCAGGGCTCCCGGTCGCAGCCACGAAGTAGTCTGACGGGGCGTCCGTCCGACCGGCGATGCGCTCGGGGGTCCGGCCCCGACCGTGCGCGGCCCGGTCGGCATCTGCCCGACCACCGACCGGAGGATCCGTGCCGGAGCCCGCCGACCCTCCCACCGACCTGGCCTCGGCCCGGGCGCGCCACGACGAAGTCGCCCGGCAGGTGCGTGACGCCCGCTACCGCTACTACGTGCTGTCCGACCCGCCCATCACCGACGCACGGTTCGACGAGCTGGTGCGCGAGCTCGAGGCGCTCGAGGACGCCCACCCGAGCCTGCGCACCACCACCTCGCCGACCCGGCAGGTCGGTGCGCCGCCCGACGGGGCGTTCGCGCCGGTCGAGCACCCCCAGCCGATGCTCAGCCTGGACAACGCCTTCTCGCGTGAGGAGCTCGCGGCATGGTCCGACCGGATGCAGCGCGCCCTTGCCGCCGCGGCCGGCGCGGCCGAGGACGAGGAGCAGGCCGATCCGCGGGACGCGCCGTCGGTCGCGTTGGTCTGCGAGCTCAAGATCGACGGCGTCGGCATCGACCTGGTCTACCGCGACGGCGTGCTCGCGACCGGCGCGACCCGCGGCGACGGCACGGTCGGCGAGGACGTCACCGCACAGATCCTGACCATCGACGACGTGCCCTACCGCCTGGACGTCACCGACCCGCCCGCACTGCTCGAGGTCCGCGGCGAGGTCTACTACCCCCTGGACGCCTTCGAGGCCATGAACGCCGCACGCATCGACCGGGGTGAGCCCGCGTTCATGAATCCGCGCAACGCCGCCTCGGGTGCGCTGCGCCAGAAGGACCCGGAGGTGACCCGCACCCGCCCGCTGGCGGTGTGGTGCCACGGGCTCGGCGCGGTCGAGGGCGTCGGCTTCGAACGGCACCGCGACGCGCTCGCCTGGCTGGACGACGCCGGGCTGCCCGTGCCCGAGGCGACCACGGTGGTCGACTCCCTCGACGAGGTGTGGGACTTCGTCCAGCGGTGGACCGCCGCCCGCCACGACGTCCCCTTCGAGATCGACGGGGTCGTGGTCAAGGTCGACGACCTCGGGCTGCGTGAACAGCTGGGCTTCACCGCCCGCGCTCCGCGCTGGGCGATCGCGTTCAAGATGCCCCCGGTCGAGCAGGCGACGACCCTGCGGGCGATCGAGGTCAACATCGGACGGACCGGCAAGGCCACGCCCTACGCCGTGCTGGAGCCCGTGCTGGTGGCCGGCACCACCATCACCCACGCCACCCTGCACAACGAGCTCCAGGTCCAGGCCAAGGACGTGCGTCCCGGTGACCGCGTCATGGTGCGTCGTGCCGGCGATGTCATCCCCGAGGTGGTCGGTCCGGTGCTCGCCGAGCGGCCGGCGGGGACCCGGCCCTGGTCGATGCCCACCGACTGTCCCTTCTGCGGGCAGCCGCTGGTCCGGCCGGAGGGCGAGGCGCACCACTTCTGCGAGAACGTCGACTGCCCCAACCGGCTCGTCGAATCGCTCAACCATCTGGCCAGCCGTGGGGCCCTGGACATCGAGGGACTCGGGGAGCAGACGGTGGAGCTGCTGCTCGAGCGCGGCCTGGTCACCGACCTCGCCGACGTGTTCCGACTCCACGAGCACCGCGACGAGCTGCTCGCGCTCGAGGGCTGGGGCGAGAAGCGGGTCGACAACCTGCTCGCCGGCATCGACGCCGGCCGTCGCCGCCCGCTGGAGCGGGTCCTGGTCGCGCTCAACATCCGCCACCTCGGCCCGACCTACGCGCGCACCCTGGTGCACGCTCTGCCGAGTCTCCAGGCGATCCGCGCGGCGACCCCCGACCAGCTCGAGGCGATCGACGGCATCGGGCCGACCATCGCCGCCGCCGTGCACGCGTGGTTCGCGACCCCCCGCAACGCACAGCTGGTCGACGACCTGATCGCCCTCGGCATCACCACCGAGGCTGAGGTGGCGGACGCGGACGACACGGCGCTGCTCGACGGCTGGACGGTGGTGGTCACCGGCACCCTCGAGCGCTACACCCGCGACGAGGCGACCGAGGCGCTGGAGGCCCGCGGCGCGAAGGTGGCCTCCAGCGTCTCGGGGCGGACCTCGGTCGTGGTCGCCGGCGACAACCCGGGCTCCAAGGTCGACCGGGCGCGGGCGGCCGGCGTGCCAGTCGCCGACGAGTCCGCATTCGAGCACATGCTCGAGCACGGCCGGCTGCCCGACACCGTCTGAGCGCCGCGCGTGACGGCCGTCGCCGCCTTCGACCCCGACTGCTACCCGGGCCCACGCCCGTACGGGCCGGTGCTGGTCCATCGCGGCCGGGTCTGGCCGCTGGTGGTCGACGGGACCTGCGACACGCCGGTCCGTCTCGCCGACCGCGCGATCGCCGACGGTGCACCGGACCCGACACGGCTCACGGTGCTCGCCGTACCGCACCGGGTGCGATACTCGGTGGCCTACGGCTCCAACGCCTCACCGCAGCGCCTGGTCGACAAGGGTCTGGATCGCGACGGCGCGCTGCTCCTGCCCGCACGGTGGGCTGACGTCGTGCCGGCCTACGAGCTGCGGCGCACCGGCTACGGCGCGGTCCCGGTCACGCTCACACCGGCCACCGGCCGGGTGGCCGACACCTGGGTGCTCGGCATCCCGGCAGAGCACACCGGCCGGCTGGACGCCAGCGAGGGCCGTCGCCCCGTCGGCTCGACCGGCACGGCTGCACGCGACGACCGTCGCCACGCGCCCGACGGGAGCTACCGCCTCGCGCTCGTCGGCGAGGTGGCGGTCGCTGACCGCTTCCGGCTGCCGGCCGCACCGGCCTACTGCCCGGGACCCGCCACTCGGATCCAGCTGCAGCCGGACGGGCGTCCGCGCACCTTGCCCGAGCACGGTCAGGCCGATGCCCGCGCCCACCTCGCCGCCGCAGGAGCGTGGTCGCCCGCCCCGCCGGTCGGCACAGAGGTCACCGGTGCCTGGCCGACCACCCCGCTCGCCGACCTCCCCTTGTTCGTCTACGGGTCGCTGCGCCCCGGCCAGCCGGCGTGGCCGGCCATCTCCGACGACGTCGAGGTGGTGGGCGACGCCCGGGCCGCCGGGGTGCTCCACGACACCGGACACGGCTGGCCGGCGGCCCAGCTGACCGCGGAGCCCGTGGGGAGGCGAGCCGGTGTCCACGGCGTGCTGGTCGCCGTCCGCGACCCGGCCGCCACGCCCGCCCTGCTGCGACGCGTCGACGCCTACGAGGGCGCGCCCGAGCTGTTCGTCCGCACCACGGTGCGGGTGGACACCGCCCGGGGTC
>SKSM01000114.1 GCA_007122985.1 Nitriliruptoraceae bacterium
CACGCCGTGCGGCTGTGGCCGGCGCACGAGCACGCCGGACGCGACGCCCATCCGCGACCGGCGCTGCAGACCGATGACCTCACCGGCGCTGCGCTCGAGGTCGCGGTCTGGGGGGCCGAGGTCGGTGCGCTCGCCCTGCTCGACCAGCCGCCGCGGTCGGGCTGGGACCGGGCACGCTCGACCCTGGCCCAGCTCGGCGCGCTGGACGTCCATGGGCGGGTCACCGCCCACGGGCGGGAACTCGCCCGACTGCCGGTCCACCCCCGGCTCGGACAGCTGCTGTTGGCCGGACGGGACCAGGGCCTCGGTCGGCTGGCGACCGAGGTCGCCGCGGTGCTCGCCGACCGTGACCCGCTGCGGCCCGGCCCCGATGCGCCGGACGCCGATCTGACCGCCCGGATCCGCTACCTGCGGGGCGAGCCGCCGCCAAGCGGGGTCGCCGGGCACCGCGGACGTCGCGATCGCGCCCGTCGCGAACAGCGCCGGCTGGCGCGGCTGTTGGACGTCGAGGTGGCCGCCGACGACCCCGAGCGTGCCGGGGAGCTGGTGCTGCTCGGATGGCCCGACCGGCTTGCCGCCCGCCGTGGGGACCGTCGGGGCAGCTTCCTGCTCGCGGGCGGCCGCGGGGCGCAGCTGCCGGACGCGGATCCGCTGGCTGACGCCGAGCTCCTGGCCGTCGCCCACCTCGACCGCGGTTCCGAGGTCGCACGGATCCACCTCGCCGCCCCGGTCGCTGCCGCCGCGGCCCGCGAGCTGCTCGGAGCCGACCTGGCCGAGGTCGACGAGGTCGCCTGGCGGGCGGGCGACGTCGTCGCCGAGCGCCGCGAGCAGGTGGGCGCGATCGTCCTCGACCGCGTCGCGCACCGCGATCCGGACCCGGACCGCCTGTTGGCCGCGCTGCTCGACGGCCTGCGCACCGAGGGGCTGGACCTGCTACAGCGCAGCGAGGACGACCGTCAGTTCCAGGCACGGGTCGCGCTCCTGCGGGCGTGGTTCGGCCCCGGCTGGCCCGACCTGTCGGACGCGGCGCTGCTGGCCGACGCCGAGCAGCGCCTGGCGCCGTTCCTGTTGCGGGCGCGTCGCCGGTCCGACCTGGCGAGGATCGCCGTCTCGCAGGTCCTGCGGGCCGCGCTGGCCCCTTACCAGCCGGGTGAGCTCGACCGGCTGGCCCCGACCCACCTGACGGTGCCCTCCGGTTCGCGCATCCGGCTGGACTACGCCGACGGGGACCGGCCCGTGCTGGCCGTGCGGGTGCAGGAGCTGTTCGGCGCGACCGTCACCCCGACCGTGCTCGACGGCCGGGTGCCGGTGCTGCTGCACCTGCTGTCACCGGCTCACCGCCCGGTCCAGGTCACCGACGACCTGGCGGGGTTCTGGCGACGCGGCTACCCGCAGGTCCGCGCCGAGTTGCGCGGCCGCTACCCGAAGCACGCCTGGCCGGAGGACCCGCTCGAGGCCGCGCCCCTGCGCGGCTCCAAGCGCGGCCGCGGGTGATCTCCGGGGTCCGCTCGAACGAACCGCTTGCTGCCGTCAACGAGAGCAAGGTCTCGAACCAGCGAGTGCAGCAGCGCGGCGGGCCGCGCACGCGTACTCCTTCTGTTCGAGCCCGATCGCTTGTGGGCGTGCGACGCGGGATGCTGGACTCTCGCATGATGGAACGGTCCTGGCTGCTGACGTGCGCTGGACGGCCTCATCTGCTGAACGGAAAGGAGATAACGAAGAACGTGATGCTCACCAGGACGATGAGCGGCCCGGCGGGAAGGCCCGTCAGATGAGACAGCAGGACGCCGGCAAGAGCGGACATGACGCCGACGGCGATAGCCCCGTGCGTGTACTGCCGTAGGTTGTGTGCGACGTTGCGGGCCGCAGCCGGCGGAACTGCTACCAGTGCCGCAGTCAGCAGACCACCGACGACCTTCACGCCGAGCGCCACCACGACCGCGATCAGGAGCAGGTACAGCAGGTTGAAGCGTCTGACATCGATGCCTTCTGCTGCCGAGAGTTCCTCGGAGATGGTGGTGAGGACCAGCTTCCGGTAGGTGCGCCTGACGACGAGCACCACCATGAGGGACAGCGCGACCGACAACGCCGCGTCGCCAGCACGTGTCTGCATGATGTCACCGACGAGTGCTGTCTCCGCTTGCTCGATGGGTAGGAGCAGGAAGGCGATCGCAACGCCCGCCGCGAAGACCAGCGCCGTCAGTGCCTCCATCGGCAGTTTCGTCCTCGCTTCGATCCACCAGATCAGCACGACGCCGAGCAGGACGAAGGGGAAGGCGCCGAGGGACACGTCCAGGCCCCACAGCAGCGCCAGGGCGATGCCGGGCAGGGTGAGGTGGCCCAGTGGCCCGGCGACGAGCGCCATGCGGCGGCTGAGCATCAAGGAACCGAGGTAGGCAGCAGCTGCTGCGATGAATGCACCTGCGGCCAGGCTGAACCAGAGTGTGCTCATGGGCGGCTACTCGTGTCCGTGCTCGTAGAACTTCACCTCGGTCCCGTACAAACGCTGCAGGTTCTCGGGCGTGAGCACTGACAGCGGAGGTCCGTGGCAGACCGGCTTGCGGTTCAGGCAAAGGACCATCGAGGACAGCCGATGGACGACCGCCAGGTCGTGGGTGACGACGAGCATCGTGAGGTTGCGCTCTTGGTAGAGCCGGCTGAGCAGTGCGTAGACCGTCTCGGTGCCACGAACGTCGACGCCGGCTGTGGGCTCATCGAACAGAAGGAGGTGGGGATCTCCCGCCAGGGCCCACGCGATCAGCACACGCTGGAACTGTCCGGATGAGAGATCCCCGATGAGATTGCCGGCCAGTTCTGGGGGGAGCCCCACGGTGTCGAGCATGACCGGGACGTCGCCCGTGGAGCCGCTCTTGAACCCGAAGAAGTCCGCCACGCTCAGGGGCATGTTGCGGATGTAGGGCAGGCGTTGCGGGACGTAGCCGATGCGCAGCCCGGGCTCCCACGTGATCGATCCGTGGTACGGCACGATCCCGAGCAGTGACCGCAGCAACACGGTCTTGCCTGCGCCGTTGGGCCCCAGGATCGTCAGGATCTCTCCGCGCGCCACGCTGAAGGACAGATCCGACAGCACCGCCCGTCCCTCGAAGGTCACCTCGAGATCCGAGACCTGCAGCACGATGTCATCATCAGGCTCGATGGTCACGGTGCCCCCATCCGACGACGAAGCTGCTTGCCCTTCCCAGCCGCTGACGTCCTGACTGCAATCACTTGCGAGTCCCGGCCATGGTCATCCAAGGTCCCGTCGCAACCAGCACGGTCCGCATCCTGGTGGCTGCCTGCCAGTGCCAAGCGGCCCTGCCGTCCCCTGACCTGACCTCCGCAAGCCGAGTCATCGTCGGCCTCGGGCTGAGGCGCCTGCACGGTGCATGACGCACCGCATCACCGTGATTGTCGCGCGAGTCGGTCGAGGATGCCAGGCAGCGCGATCGCGTCCTGTCCTCCGGCGAGACTGGCTATTGCGACATGTTGTGGGACCAGGCTCGGACCGCCGCGATGTAGTCGTCGGGTCGTTCAACGGGCAGGAGGTGGTCAGCTCCGTCAAGAGGGTGGGGCGTCCAGCCGGGTCGCTGTGCGTGGAGCCGGTAGGACGGCTGGTCGATGAGCGGGTCATCAGTGCCTCACAGCAGCAGCACCGGGGCTGTGACCCGGTCGAGCTGCCGGCACGCCGACGGCGAGCGCAGCGCGGCGCGGTCCACCGTGTGCCAGGCGATCGCGTCGTAGCGGCTGGTCCGCCGCCATGGCAGCGTCGGTGCGGCGAGCACCAGCCCCGTCACGCGCGACGGTGCGTCGTCGACGACGTGCGCTGTCGGGTCCCCCGCCAGGTAGTGCACCGGTACGTCCGCGACCACCGTCAGCACGCTGCGAACACCCGCCCAGCGCGGGCACCGATCACCCCACTCGTCGGAGCGCACCAGCCCTCAGGTCCGACTGTCCGGAGGATAGGACACTCGCCGCCGCCATCCCCCCATCATCACGATCAGGGGACTCTCGCGCGGGTCGCGGCTTCGACGTCAAGCGACGCGGGCCGCTGCAGCTACGGGTGGTCTGCGCTTCCGCGGAAGCGCTCGACGCAGCGACGGCCATGGCGCGCGATCGGGCATGCGGTCGTCGGCCCGAAAGGCCACACGGCCGCAGCGATCGTGAGCCACCGCAGCCTCGTCACGGTCGGAGCACGTTCGGCCTGTCCGTCAACAGCTGCTGCCGAACGCGTCACCAGCCGAGCCGGTCCAGGCGCGCCGCCACCGCCGGCAGGTAGCCCGAACCGAACAGCCGCACGTGCACCAGCAGCGGGTAGAGCTGCAGCAGGTCGCGCCGTTGTTCCACCTCGTCGTCCAACGGCCACACCTGTGCATAGCCCTGCAGCAGCTGCGGGGACACCGCGCCGAACAGTTCGAGCATCGCCAGATCGACCTCGCGGTCGGCGTAGTGGACGGCCGGATCGATCAGCCACCGGTCGTGCAGGACGTTGCCGGCCCACAGGTCGCCGTGGACCAGGCTCGCTGCCACGCCGTGGTCGGCGCGCCGGGCGAGTCGACCGTCCTCGATCGCCGCGTCCACGCGTCGGCGCAGCGCACGGGGCAGGACGTCGAGGTGGGGGCGCAGACGGTGCTCGGCGAGGAACGTCGGCCAGTCGTCGGTCCACGGGTTGGCTTGGGGGAGCGGACCGATCAGGTTGTCGCGCTCCCAGCCGAACGCCGGCCCGCGCGTGGCGTGCACCTGCGCCAGTCGGCGGCCGAGCTCGGCCACCTCGCCGCTGCCGTAGACGTACTCGAGCACCAGCACGTCGGCGTCGACGCCGAGCACGGCCGGTGTCTGCGCTCCCGCCGCGCGCAACGCCTCCAGGCCCTCGGCCTCGAGCGACGCGCCGCCGGGACCGCGCTTGACGACGACGGTCCGCTCGTCCTCGAGCCGGGCCAGCCACACCGTGCCGACGTCGCCGCCCGAGAGCCTGCGGGCGTCGACCACCGGCGGCAGGTCGCCGGGCAGCGGCGGCAGCTGCGTGCGGCTCATCCCGCCGCCGTACCGCGGTCGGTGCCCTCGGCGAGGTGGGCCACCACTTCGGCGGCCGTGCGCCGGCAGATCGCCACCACCTCGGTGAAGCCCTCCCGCCCCCCGTAGTACGGGTCGGGGACCTCCAGGTCGGTGTCGGCGGCCGGGTCGAACTCCCGGAAGAGCCGGATCGGGGTGCGGATCCCGGCGTCGTCGGCCAGGCGTTGCACGTCGGTGAGGTTGCTGCGGTCCATCACCAGCACGAGGTCGGCCTCGGCGAGCATCCGCGCGTCGACCTGCTCGGCCCGTCCCGTCAGCGTCAGGCCGTCCTCGGCGGCGGCTGCCCGCATGCGGCGGTCGGGTGGCTTGCCGACGTGCCACCTGCCGGTGCCGGCAGACGCGACCGAGATCGGCACACCCGCCGCGCGGGCGGCCTCCTCGATGGCGGCGGCGGCCGTCGGGGAGCGGCAGATGTTGCCCAGGCAGACGGTCAGGACGGTCGGTGTCGCGCTCACTGGTCACCTGCTGCGTCGGGGCCGAGTTCGATGATCACTGCGGTCACCTGCGAGGACTCCTCGATCGTCGGGTCGCCGGGAAGGTCATCGGCGACGAGCTCAGCCGCGGCGCGCTCGCCGACGGGGTGGCGGACGGCCGTGCGCTCGCGCGGGTCGGTGTTGCCGACGTCGACGACGTCGTAGCCGCGGCCCTCGAGCAGCTCGGCGATCTGCCCGGCCAGCCCGGACACGCCGGCGCCGTTGAGGACCGTGACCGACACCTGCTCCGGCCGGGGAGCGGCCCGTTCCAGGATCGCGCCGTCGCGGAAGCGCGCGAAGAGCTGATCGGCCTCGGGCTGCGTGGGGTGGAGCACGGCCGCGCCGCCCCCGGTCGTGCCCGGGGTGACCGGCACGGTGTAGGTCGCCACGTCGCCGCGGGCCAGGCCGCGGCCGGCCCAGGCCAGGCGGCCGAGCCCGATCGTCCCGAGCGAGTCGTCGACGGTCAACGCACCGCCTGCCTGGTTGGTCAGCGACCACATCCGGGCGGGGTTGAGCAGGGTGGTCGGTTCGGCGACCTCGCGGGCCAGTGCCTGCAGGAAGCGCTGCTGGCGCTCGATGCGTCCGAGGTCGTCGTCGATCTTGCGCACCCGCACGTACCCCAGTGCATCGGCACCGTCCAGGCGCTGGCAGCCGTCGGGCAGGTCGATCCCGGCGTCGCGGTCGGAGATCGGCTCGTCGAGGCACAGCTCGACACCCCCGACCGCTTCGACGATGTCGCGGAAGCCGGCGAAGGTCACCTCCGCGTAGTGGTGGACGGGCAGGCCGGAGACCGACTCGACGGTGGTGACCAGGCAGCCGGGACCGTCGATGGAGTGGGCGACGTTGATGCGGCCGACCGAGCCGTCACAGCGTTCGACCCACAGGTCCCGCGGAAACGACAGGAGGGCCGCGTCCGAGCCCCGGAAGCTCAGCAGCAAGATGGTGTCGGTGCGCGCCCCGCCGATCTCGTCCGCCAGGCCGGTGGACAGCTCACGCATCTCCTCGCGGGTGAGCCCCTCTCGGCTGTCCGACCCGGCGATCAGGACGTTGGTGGGTGTGCCGCCGGCGCTCAGCCCGTCGACCGGCGTTCGGGGGATGCGACTGGAGGCCAGGAACGGCAGGGCCAGCAGCACGACCAGCAGCACCGCAACCAGGCCGACGAGCAGCCGTGCCCACGGCCGCCGCCGGCCACGGGCCTCGACCTCCGGCGCCCAGCCGGCCGCCGGTTCACCCGATGCGCTCACGTCCCTCCTGTCCTGGTCGGCGACCCGCAGTGTTCCACGGTCGCGGATCGGTGTGTGCACCTCGACCGGTCACGCGGTCACGCGGTCACCAGCTCGGGCGGCAGATGGGCGACCTCGCTGAAGCGATGCAGTGCGAAGATGTGGCCCGTGGCGATCGGCGCCGTCCGCAGGAAGGTCAGGGAGGCGTGGTCGGAGGCGAAGCGCTCCCACTCCCACGGCTCGGGCTGCAGACCCAGCAGTTCGCCGAGGATCAGCGAGTTGGTGCCCGCGTGTGCGACCACCAGCAGCCGCAGCTCGGGGTCGGGTGACTGCCAGAGCCCGTCGCGGCCGCGGTGGAGGCCGAAGCGTGCCAGCTCGTCGAGCAGGCCGGTCGTGACCCGTGCGTGGAAGTCGCGGAACGGCTCACCGCCGGGCAGCCCGTCCCACCACTGCTCGCGTGGCCGGCGACGCGCGTCGCGCAGCGCACGCCCGACCTCCTCGCTGGGGCTGCCCTGCCAGGCGTCCGGCATCCGCAGCTCGTGCAGCCACGCACGCTCGGCGGTGTGCGGGGTGGCCACGCGGCCGTCGAGGTGGGCCGCGGTCGAGCGGGCGCGGACGGCGGTGGAGACCAGAACGGCGTCGAACGCCTCGCCGGCGAGCCGGTCGGCGGTGCACGCCGCCTGTCGATGCCCGAGGTCGGTGAGGTCCGGGTCGACCTGGGCCTCCTGGGCCCGGATCCACGCCGGCTGGGCATGTCTGAGCAGCACGATCTGCATGGTGCGGACCGTAGCTCGCGGGCGAGCGGGCCCGGTGCGCGGCGGTGCCGGCTCAGTCGTCCTGGGCCAGCGCCTCGTCCTCGTCGAGGCTGTCGTCGGGCAACTCACGACCGACCTCGGCCGCGAGCCAGGCGAGTGCCTCATCGGCGGTCACGATGTCGGCCTCGGCCGCGCGGCGGGCGGCTTCGATGCGGCCGTGGGCCCATGACAGGTCGTAGCGGCCAGGATCCATCGTCGCGCCGTTCGGCTCGTCGATGCGCGAGCGCAGGTCGTACTCCTCGATGAGCGCCTCGACCGCGGCGGCTGCACGGCGAGTGCGTGGGCGCTGCTCCATGGGACGACCTCCTGCGACGGGCTGTCGAGCGTAGGTCGGGTGTCGGCGTGGGGCCACGGACCTCCGACCCCACGCCGGGCGTGTGTCCTCAGCGCGAGGGTGCCGCAGCCGACGCGACCGTGTCACGTTGCGGCTGTCCCGGGGTGAAGCAGCAGTCCACCGGACACAGGTCGTGACTGGGTCCGCGGGTGCCGAGCGCGCGGGGCGGTGCGTCCGCGGTGCGTTCGAGGACGAGCTCGCGGATCATCGCGACGAACCGCGGGTCGGTGCCGACCGTGGCCGCCCGGGCGAACGGCAGTGCCAGGCGCTCGGCCGTCTGGCGTGCCTCGACGTCCAGGTCGTAGATGACCTCCATGTGGTCGGAGATGAAGCCGATGGGCACGCAGACCGCACCGGGCAGCTGTTGCTGCGCGAGGGACTCCAGATGGTCGTTGATGTCCGGCTCGAGCCACGGCACGTGCTCGGGACCGGAGCGCGAGTTGTAGACGAGCCGCCACGGCCGCTCGCCGCCGTCGACCCGGGGCGTCCGGTCAGCCAACAGCTCCATGATCACGCGGCACGCCTCGTAGTGCTGTGCCTCGTAGTCGCAGTGGCGCGCCATCGACCGGGGGATCGAGTGGGTGGTGAACACCACCTGCGCCTCGTCGCGGGCCGCGGCGGGCAGCCGCGCGAGCCCCTCGACGATGAAGTCGGCCTGCGGCTCGAGGAATCCGGGGTGGTTGTAGTAGACCCGGAGCTTGTCGAGCTCCGGGGCGTCGTCGACCTGCGCCCGGGCCGCGGCGAGGTCCTCGCGGTACTGGCGGCAGCCCGAGTAGGACGAGTAGGCGGAGGTGACGAAGCACGCCGCCCGGCGGACCCCGGCGTCACGCATCTGGGCGAGGGTGTCCGGCAGCAGCGGATGCCAGTTGCGGTTGCCGAAGTACACCGGCAGCTGCGGCCCCTGCTCGGCCAGCAGCTGCTCGAGCGCGGCGATCAGGGCACGGTTCTGGTCGTTGATCGGTGACCTGCCGTCGAACTCGAAGTAGTGCTGGCTGACCTCCTCGAGCCGCTCGCGGGGGATGTTGCGGCCGCGGGTCACGTTCTCCATGAACGGGATGACCTCGTCGGGCCGCTCGGGGCCGCCGAAGGAGACCACCAGGATCGCGTCGTAGTCGGTGCTCACGTGTGCACTCCTCGCAGCAGGTCGGGCGCGACCGGGTGGGGCGCGTGGTCGCGGGTCAGGTCGCGGGTCGTGGTCAGTTCGGGGCGGCGGGGTCGTCGGGATCGCGGTCGGTTGCGCCGCCCCGGAAGGCGGGGTCGAGTCCACGCCGCAGCGACACGTCGTGGCCGGCAGCAGCCCATGCGGCGTCGAAGCGTGCCAGGCGGGCCGCCCGCGGCCGGACCCAGAGCAGGATCACCGCGCCGGCGACGCCCCCGATCGTCACCGACCACCGTGGGCCGAACATGAAGGCGACGACCGTGGTCAGCAGCACGACCGTCTCGGCGACGACCGCCTGGAGGACGAGCCGGGTGCGCAGCTCACCGAGTGCCGCGTCGTCGTCGTCCGGGGGCGACGCGGCGAAGACGCGGTCGATCGCGACGACGGCCACGACGCCGGCGACGCCGATCACCGTGGCGAGGCCGAGCGGTAGGACCGCCGGCAGGCGGGGCTCGACGTCGGCGACGACCGTCAGGACGGCCGACAGCCCGAGCACCCCCACCGTGAAGGCGAGCCAGATGCGTTGGTGCGACGCCAGCACACCGCGATGGTCCACGCTCGCTCTCCGGGGCCGGCGACAGGGGCAAGGTGCCGGACGGCACGCCGTGGTCAGCGTAGGTCCTGGTGCGTCCCGTCCGTTGCGCTGTGGTCGGCCGTGACGCCGGCCTCGGACACCGGGACGGCGCTCGCCGCGACGGTGCTGCGCTGGGCGAGCCAGATACCGAGCACGATCAGAGCACCGCCGACCAGCGCCGGCACGCCGAGCCGTTCGTCGAGCACGATCGCGCCGGCGACGATCGCGACCAGGGGGATGAGGTAGGTGACCATCGTGGTGTTGGTCGCGCCGACCCGTGCGATCAGGGTGTAGAACACGAAGAAGGCGAACCCGGTGCCGAGCGCGCCGAGCAGGAACACCGAGGTGAGCGTGGCGCCACCGAGCGTCGTCAGCGCCGGCGGTGCGCCCTCCACCGCGAGCGCGACCGGGACCGAGACGGCCGTTGCGCACATCACCTGACCGGTCGCCAGCGGCAGCGGGGCCACGGTGCCGGACACGAACGACTTGGCGTACACCGCGCCGGCGGCGTAGGCCAGCGTCGCGGTGACGACCACCAGCACCGCGAGCACCCGACCGGGTTCGTCGAGGTCCCCGAGCACGATCGCTGCGACCCCGCCGAGCGCCAGGACCAGCCCGAGCAGCCGGCGTCGCGTGACGCGCTCGAGGCCGACCAGCGCCGAGACCACCAACGTCGAGGTCGGGACGACGGCCATCAGCAGGGCGGTCAGACCCGACGGCAGCGACTGCTGGGCCCAGGCGATGGCCGCCCACGGCGCCGCGTTGTTGACCGACCCCAGGATCAGCAGGTGTCCCCACGTCCGCAGGCGGTTGGGCAGGCCCGTGCGCCGGATGGCCAGCAGCGTGAGCAGGACCAGCCCGCCCACGCCCGTGCGGCCAACCACGATCCACAGTGGAGCGAGCTCACGCAGCGAGATCTCGATGAACAGGAACGACAGCCCCCACATGCTGCTGAGCGCGAGCAGGAGCACGGCATCGCCGACGGAGTAGCTCTTGGCGCTCGGGACGACTCGGGGCGCGGACACGACGACCTCGGCGGTCACGGTGGCGATGGCGGGCGGACCGCCGCGGTGGGCCACGACCGTAGCGCAACGGCCGGTACGGCCCCGGCCCGGCGCAGGGCCCGGCCGGCAGTAGGCTGCCGCCGCCGGTGACCACGTCGGGACGTCGGAGCTGCGGGCGTGCGGACGGGTGTGTCGGCCTGCGGCGCGCGGTGCGTGACGACGCCGGTGGTCCGCGGACGACGACGGCAGCCGAGGCGAGGACGGCGAGGTGGCAGACGGCACGGCTTGCCGGGACGACGGCGCGACGCGGACTGCGGGCACG
>SKSM01000217.1 GCA_007122985.1 Nitriliruptoraceae bacterium
GGGTGCGAGGGCGTTCCGGTGATTCCAGCGATATCGGGGTGCTAGACCCCTGTACGAGCTTGTGGGCGAGGGGGGACTTGAACCCCCATGTCCTTTCGGACACACGGACCTGAACCGTGCCGGGGCCGTTGGGCCTCGTGGGGCATCGTGGGCGGAAACCGGCTCTCACCTGCGGAAACGTCCGATGCGCGTCGGGCGTCGTCAGGGCTCGTGGGAGGTCATCGGTCGCTGTTCGTGTCCACCATGTGTCCACGGGCGGGCCTTCCGGTGGTCATCCCGCCGGGCACTGCGGCGAGCGCATCGTCGACCATCCGCTCGGCGAGCCCGAGCGCGAGCGCGTCCTCGGCGACCTCGGACGCGGACACGCCGTTGGCCTCGGCGAGCTGGTCGATCGAGTCGACCAGACCGACTGCGACACGCCAGCGAACGTCCCGACGTTCCAACCGGTCGGTCCGGTAGGTGCGCCCCTGCCGCTTGTCAGGCACGGCGGCCTCGGCGCTCGGCGGCGAGACGTTCGGCGTGGTCGGCGTACCCGTACGCGGCGGCGACCCGGTCGGCCAGCTCGGCACGCAGCGCGTCCGCCTGCGCGTCGGTCATGCGGCCCCGCCGTGCCCGGGCACGGTCGGCGAGCCAGCCGGTGCCGTCGGGCAGCTCGGGCACCTCGACGTCGGTCAGGTGCCCGCCGGCCTGGATCCTGCGCAGCAGACTGGCGCGCGCCACCGCGGACAGCGCGGCGTCCTCGAGCGCGTGCGCCTGGGGACTGACCGAGCCGGCCAGCTTGCGGGCCTTGCGCCAGGCGGTCATCGCGTGACCCTTCCGGTGTCGATCGCTCGCACGATGTCCTCAAGCTCGTCGAGCTGGCGTTGCGTGACCGAGGCGTCCCACACGGCCACGATCGCGCGGCCGAGCGACGCGGCTGCCGAGGCGTGCGCCGGCGAGACCTTGCCGGCGCGGAGGTCGTCGAGGACACGGCGTAGCTCGTCGAGCACGTCGCGGACGGGCTGCGGGGCACCGGCCCAGCGGCGGGCGACGTGGCTGCGGTTCCGGCCGCCTCGTGCGCGTGCCTCGGTGCGCCGTTGCGACAGCTCGTCGGCGTGCGCGAAGCATCGCGACGACCCTGGCAGCGGCCGGCCGCGGCACGGCTGGCCGGCGACCGTGGTCGCGTCGCATCGAGGTGGTCGAGGTTGGTCGGTCATGCTGCGGCCTTGGTCGCGGGTGGTTGGTGACCTCGCGCACGGCGCACGACCGTGCGTAGAGCCGTCAGGATCGCGTGTGCGGGGCGGTGTAGGCGCCCGACAGGGCTCGGGTGGACACGGTGGCGGACACGTCAGCGCAGGATCTCGCGCAGCGGTCGGCGCATCGCCTGTGCGCGGGACAGCTTGACCCGCTCCTGCGCGGCCGGCAGACACAGCTCGCAAGACCAGCCGACCGCGACGGTGCCGGCCGGGAACTGCGGGAGCTGATGCAACGCCACCTCGTGCCATCCCGGCGCAGCGGTCGCGTCGCACAGCAGACACCGTCCGGCGGTCCCGACAGTCGGGTGCCCGTCGTAGTTGCGGGCGACCTCGCGCCAGTCGGCGGGCGGATCGGCCGGGGCCGGCACCATCGGGCGGGGCGGAAGGTGGTCATCAGGCATCGTCGGCCTCCGTGTCGGTCAGGCGGTACATGGCTTCGAGGGTGTCGCGTTCGTGGGCGACGAGGATCGCGGCGAGCTGGTCGAACCCGTCGCGGAAGCGGTCGCGCTCGACGCCGGCCGGCAGCCTCATGCACACCGCCGCGCAGGCGTCCAACGCGAGCCGGACGAGGTCAGTGCGGACCTCGACCGTTCCGGGCAGCACCGGCGTGCGCTTCATCGCCGGCCGTCCAGGATCTCGGCGGCGCGCGCGGCCTGGTCGGCGGGCACGTCCACGCCGGTGCCGTTGTCGACGAGCCGCGCGTCGAGCCCGGCATCCTTGAGCTTCCGGTAGTCGCCGGCGACCTGCGCCATCGGCACGTCACGTGCCGCGGGTAGCGGCGGCGTGTCGCGCGGTTCGTCGCGGGCGGGCTGCACGAGGTTGACGACCACCTTCGGTCGTTGCGGCTTGGGTGGCGGCTCGCCGCGACGTGCGGCGTCGGCGGCAGCGTTGGCGGCGATCGTGTCGGCCTGCTTGCGCTCGAAGGCTTCGGCAGACGCGCGTATCTCGGCGGTCAGGTCGCGACGTCGGACACGCGGGTCGGCGTATGACAACCGGTCAGGCATCGGTGACCTCCGTTCGGATCGTGCCGACGGTCACACGCACGCGACCGTCGCCGGCGAGCAGCGGGCAGCCGGTCAGGTGCAGCCGGGCCGGCGCGAGGTAGCGGCGGCCGGACGGCCCGTCCTCGAGCACCCGTGTACGGACCTCGAGCGCGTCACCGCAGCGGCAGCCGGCGTCGGTCGCGGTTCGGCGTATCGCCAGGTCGATGCCGAGCGGTAGCGGTAGCGGAAGCGTGCCCGGGTGGTCGGGCACGACCTCGGCGCCGACGTCGAGCTGGTCCGGCGCGGCGTCCAGCATCACGGTCAGCATGGCGGTACCTCTCCGCTAGCCTGCCCGCCATCCATTCGCTCGACCGCAGGCACCTTTGAGCGGGCGCCGACGTCAGCCGTGGACGACGCGCTCCGGCTCCGGCCGGGGCGCGTTGCGTTGGGGCGCCCGCCCGACGGGCTCGGGGCCGGCGTCGGACAGGCGTCGTCGAGAGCGCCGGCGCAGCGCGGGGACCCCGCGAGGGCGCGCCGCTGCGCCGGCGCTGGCCGTGACGGCGGGAGCGACCGCACGGCTCGTTGTGTCCGCCGTCGTGTCCGGCAGGATGCTGGTTGGCCGCTGCCGACGCTGGTTCGCGCGTACACAGCGGTTGCGGACACGGCTGCTAGCCGTGCA
>SKSM01000161.1 GCA_007122985.1 Nitriliruptoraceae bacterium
CCACGGCGAGCGCCAGCAGCAACGCCCTGACGGCCACGGAGCGGACCTCGCGGTCGGGATGGCGCGACGATATCGGGCGTCCGCCGCGTCGTGGCACCGCCGGATGCCCCGCTCGCCTCAACCGCGCGCCGGGACCTCGGCGAGCACCGACTGCGACGCCGACAGGAACGCCGCCACCTCGTCGGGGGTTCCGACCGTGACCCGCAGCTGCTCGTCCATGCCGTACGGCGCCAGCGGGCGCACGCCGACGCCGTGACCGGCGTAGGCCTCCACGATCGGTGGGCTCGGGGTGCCGAGCTCGATCGTGAGGAAGTTGCCGAGCCCGTCGGTGAACGGGATGCCCAGCTCACGCAGGCCCGCCGCCATGCGGGCGCGACCCTCCACGGTGCCGGTGACCGTGTGCTGCAGGTGGTCGACGTCGTCGAGGCTCGCGATCGCGGCGGCCTGGCCGGTGGCGGTGACGTTGAAGCGCGTGCGGCGACCATCGACCGGGGCGATCAGCCCCGCGGGACCGACCATGGCGCCGACCCGCAGGCCTGCCAGCGCATAGGCCTTGGAGAAGGTGGTCAGGGTCAGCAGCCTCGGGTGGTCGACGCTCAGCTCGCGCACGCGCGCGTAGCCGCGTTGGCCGGACGCGAAGTGGTGGTAGGCCTCGTCGATCACGATCGTGACGTGCTCGGGCAGACCGCTGATCAACCGAGTCAGCTCGTCAGCGGTCAGGTGCGCCCCGGTCGGGTTGCCCGGGTTGTCGACGGCCACCACCCGGGTGTCGTCGGTGACGTGGTCGAGCAGCGCGTCGACCGATCGTCCGTAGCCGTCGTCCTCGCGCGTCGCCGGTCCGGCGGTCGGCACCTCGACGTAGCGGGCGCCCGCGTTGCGCGCCGCGAGCCGGTAGACCACGAACGACCGCTCGAAGGCGACCACCTCCGGATTCTGGGTGTCCGGAGCCTGGGTGTCCGCACAGGCGTGCGGGATGAGATCCATCAGCAGCGCCGCCGAGCCGGTGCCGACCGCGACCTGGTCGAGATCGACCGACTCGTGCTCGGCGAGCGCGGTGCGCAGCGCCACGCTCTGGTCGTCCGGGTAGCGGTGGGCGTCGGCGAGCGCGCGCTGGGCCGCCTCGATCGCGGCGGGCGACGGCCCGAAGGGCGACTCGTTGGACGACAGCCGCACCGCCATCCCCGGTGGAGGTCCGACGGCGGCGGACGACGCGGTGCTCACCGTTTCCGCTCCCTGTTCGGCGCTGGCCGGGAGCCTAGAGGTACAACCCGGTCGCGTCCTCACGGTCGGGCGAAGCGACGGCGTGGATGTCGCGCTCGCGCACGATCAGGTAGGACTCGCCCTGCACGTCGATCTCGATCGCGTCGTCGGGCAGGTAAAGCACCTCGTCGCCGGCGTTGACCTGGCGAACGTGCGGTCCGACGCCGATGGTCAGCCCCCAGATGCCCTTGCGGTCGACCGACTGCGCGGTCACCGGGATCAGGATGCCGGCCTTGGTGCGGCGCTCGGCATCCTCTGGTGGTTCCACCAACACACGGTCACCGAGCACGGCGACGTTGCGGCGGATGTCGGTGACGGTGTCGGCCTCAGTCATGGACACGACCGTACCCCGCCGATCGCGAGCGCCGGTCGCACCACTGCCATCCCGGGCGCAGCGCGGCTCAGAACGGCTGGACGTAGGTGTGGGCGGCCACGTGCGGCGGCAGCGCCGCGTCCTGCACGCTGCCGGCAACCAGCACCCAGCCGTCGTCGTTGCGCTGCACCTCGGCGTCGCGGTCCGGCAGGAAGCCGCAGTTCTGCAGCAGCTGCAACGCCTCGTCATCGCCCTCGAGCGTCTCGGTGATGCGCACGACGCGCACGGGGCCCGGGGGTGCGTCGGCAAGTGCGATCTCCCCGCGCTGGTCCGGCCGGTTGTTGGAGCCCGGGATCGGGTTGCCGTGCGGGCAGGTGCCCGGGTCGTCCAGCAGTTCGAGCAGCCGGTCCTCCACATCATCGGAGACCACGCCGACCCAGCGCTCGGCCTCGTGGTGCACCTTCCACCACTCCAGGCCGATCACGTCCGACAGCAGCCGTTCGGTGAGCCGGTGGCGCCGCACCGCGTGGACGGCCCGCTGGCGGCCGGCGTCGGACAGCGTCAGGCCATCCCCGGCGACCACGGCCGTGCCGTCCTCGACCAGTTGTGCGATCGCGGCGTCGATCGCCGCGCCCGAGACCGGGATGCGGCGAGCGATCTCCGGGCTGCTGGCGACGGTGCCGTGCTCGGCGTGCTCGAGCAGCACCTCGAGGACCTCGGTCACCACCGAGGCCACCCGGTGACCGTCGACCGCGGCGTGGTCGACAGGCTCGGTGCTGCGGGCCTGCAGCAGGTCGGTGGGCACGATGGCTCCGGCGTTGGGGTCGGGAGCGGGTGTCGGGAGGGGGTAACGGGAGCGGGTGTCGGGAGGGGGTGTTGGGAGCGGAGACCCGGGGCGGCGTCCGGTGACCGCGTCCGGGGGCTCGCTTGGAAGGGTAGCCTAACCTACCCACCCGGGTCGAACGCGGCCCACCCCCGCATCGAACGTGGGCCCGCCCGACCACGCCGGGCGCCGGCCACCACCCGACGACCGCGTCCTGTCGTCCGACTCCCCGCCCGCCGGAGGCTCCGTGCCCAGCCGCCACGACTCCACACCCGGCACCGACCACCCCGGTCCCGCGGCGACGGCTCCTCCCACCGGCACGCCGCCGGCGCTGGCCTGTCGGGGGCTGGCAAAGCGGTTCGGTGCGACCGTCGCCGTCGACGGCGTCGACCTGGAGGTGCCCCGCGGCAGCATCAGCGCGCTGCTCGGGCCGTCCGGATGCGGCAAGACCACCGTGCTGCGCATCGTCGCGGGCCTCGTCGAACCCGACGCCGGGACGGTCTCGATCGACGGCCGGATCGTCACCGGACCGAAGATCGCGGTCCCCCCGGAGCGGCGCAACGTCGGCCTGGTGTTTCAGGACTACGCGCTGTTCCCCCACCTGAGCGTCGCCCGCAACGTCAGCTACGGACTTGCGTCACGGCCCCGCGACGAGCGCCGGCGACGGGTCGCCGAAGCGCTTGAGCTCGTCGGCCTCCAGGGGATCGGAGGCCGCTATCCGACCGCACTGTCCGGCGGGCAGCAGCAGCGGGTGGCGCTCGCCAGGGCGATCGTGACCCGCCCGGACCTCGTGTTGCTCGACGAGCCGTTCTCCAACCTCGACGCCACGCTGCGCGCCAGCGTCCGCGAGGAGGTCCGCTCGATCCTGCGCGACGCGGACCAGACCGCGGTCTTCGTCACCCACGATCAGGAGGAGGCGCTGTCGCTGGCGGACCGCGTCGCGGTCATGGACGCCGGGCGGATCCACCAGTTCGCCGACCCGCAGACCCTTTACACCCAGCCGGCCACCCGGTTCGTCGCCGAATTCGTCGGTGAGGCCGACGTGCTCGCCGGCACCCGTGCCGGCACCTACCTCGTCGACACCCCGATCGGCCGGCTGCCCACCGCCCAGCCGGTCGAGGGCCAGCAGGTGGCCGTGGTGATCCGGCCGGAGGCGGTGCGCCTGCGCCCCGACCCGCAGGCGCCGGGGGTGGTCAGCGCCATCTCCTACTTCGGCCACGACCAGCTCACCCAGGTGTCGCTGCCAAACGGCGAGGTGGTGCGCGCCAGGCGTGGGCCACAGCTCGACCTCGACCGTGGTGTCCGGGTCGCCGTCCAGGTGGGCGGCCCGGTCCACACCTTCGAAACCGGCGGCGACCCCGGCGACGACCCCGGCACGGTCTCCGACGCCTCTGGTGCCCACGCCTCGACCTGACCAGCCCGCCACCACCACACGACCGCCCCCGCGCCACCACCTCACCGCCCGCACCGCACCACCGCCCCGTCGCCACCGCCCGCACCACCGCCCGCACCGCAGCCCTGCCCAACCGCGCGGGTGCATTCTGACTCACCGGGTGCATTTTGACGCATATTCGCAACAATCTGCACCCAGTGAGAGAAAGCGCACCCGGTGAGAGGATCTGCACCCGGCCGGGTTGGGGTTGGGGCGGCGGGGTGCGGGTCAGGCGAGCTCGCGGCGGTCGCGGACCATCAGCACCGCCAGCGGCAGCGAGCCGAGCAGGATCAGCCCCAGCGCGGGCACGGACGCGCGGGTGTAGAAGGCCTCCGCGGTCGCCGACCACACGCGGGTCGCGAGGGTGTCGTAGCCGGTCGGGGCGAGCAGCAAGGTGGCGGGCAGCTCCTTCAGCGCGGTCAGGAAGACCAGCGCTCCCCCGGCGATCGCGCCACGCCGCGCCAACGGCACGGTGATCCGCCGGACGGTGGCGACCCGGGTCGCCCCGAGGCTGCGTGATGCGGCCTCGACGTTGGGGTTGACCTGCAGCAGCGACGAGCGGATCGACCCGATCGCCTGTGGCAGGAACAGCGCGACGTAGGCGAACACCAGCATCGCCAGCGTCTGGTAGAGCGGCGTCGCCACACGGATGCCGAAGAACACCAGGGCCAGGGCGACCACGATGCCCGGCAGCGCGTAGCCGGTGAACGAGACCCGCTCGACCAGCCGGGCGATGCGCGAGCGGGTTCGGCCGGCCCAGATCGCCACCGGCAGTGCCGCCAGGACCGCCACGACCGCCCCCAGCCCGGCCACCAACAGGCTGCGACCGGCAGCGCCGACGGCGACGTTGACCTGCTCGCCGGCCTGCACGCCGCGCACCAGCCAGTAGGTGATCACGGCCATGGGGGTCACGAGCCCGCCGAGCACCACCAGACTGCACAGCGCGGCGGCCGGCCACCGCCACCCCCGCAGCGGCACGGTGGGTCCGCGTCGGGTCGGACCCCGCGAGCCGAACTGCCCGCCACGGTCCCTGGCGGTGCGCGCCTCCATCACGATCACCGCGACCGTCATCGCCACCAGCAGCAGGCCGAGGACGGCCGCCGGTGCCCGGTCGAACGCGCTGCGGTACTGCAGGTACAGCCCCCGGGTGAAGGTCGAGTAGCGCAGGATCGACACCGCGCCGAAGTCGCTGAACACATACAGGGTGACCAGGATCGCGCCGGCAGCGGCACTGGCGCGCAGCTGCGGCACGGTGACCTTCAGGAAGGTGCGCACCGGACCGTGTCCGAGCAGGCGGCTGGCCTCCTCGAGCGACGGGTCCAACCCACGCAGCGACGCCTGCACGGTGATCAGCACGTAGGGGAAGCTGAACAGCGTCAGCGCGACGAACGCGCCCCAGAACCCGTAGGGGCTCGGCGGCACGATCCCGAGCCAGTCCTCGACCAGGCCGCCGCGCGCGAGCGCGCCCACCAGCGTGAACGCCCCCACGTAGGTCGGGATGACCAGCGGCAGGGCGGTCGCGATGGCGAAGAACCGCCGGGCCGGCAGGTCGCTGCGCACGGTCAGCCAGGCGAGCGGCACCCCGAGCAGCAGGCTCGCCGCCGTCACCGTCCCGCCGAGCAGCACCGTGCGTCCGGCCAGGCGCAGCGTCTCCGGGTCGGTGAGAATCCCGCCGATGCGTGCGGGCGAGAGGTCACTGGCGGCGATGACCAGGTAGACCGCCGGCAGCAGCATCGCCAGCGCGACCCCGACGGCCGGGATCCACACGATGGGGTGCATCGCGGCCCGACGGCGGCGGTCTCCCCGTGGCGGGACACCCTCGGACAGCTGCGGCGACAGCTGCTCGGTGGTGGGGGGATGCGGGCTCGACATGGGGCTCCCGACGGTACCCGCGGGTCACCGCGGCCACCCTGCGAGCAGGCCGGTCAGGACAGCGCGCCGACCTCGCGCAGCAGTTCGAGGGTGCCCTGGAGGTCCTCGAGCCGACTCAGGTCGACGTCCGGCGGGTCGATCTGCTCCAGCGACGGCAGGTCGGGCGCGTCGACGTCGTCGCGTACGGGGAACTCGAGCGCGTCGACCGTCTGACCGAACCGGCGCTGGACGTCCTCGCTGAGCAGGAAGCGCACCAGCTCGAACGAGTCCTCGTGCAGGTCGCTGGTGTCGAGCACCCCGGCCCCGGCAATGTTGACGAGCCCGCCGATGTCGCCCAGCAGATACTTGTTGTCGACGTTGAAATCGGGGTCCTCGGCGAGGAAGCGGTAGAGGTAGTAGTGGTTGGTGACGCCGATCGCGACCTCGCCGCGCGACACCCCCTCGACGATCGCGGTGTTGTTCTCGAACTCGACCGCGTCGTTGGCGAGCATGCCCTCGAGCCAGGCACGCGCGACGTCCTCGCCCTCGGCCACGCGCATCGCGGTGACGAAGGCCTGGAACGAACCGTTGGTCGGCGCCCAGCCGACCCGACCCGCCCACTGGGGGTCGGTGAGGTCGAATACCGAGTCCGGCACCTCGGCCTCGCTCAGCTCGTCGGTGTTGTAGGCGAGCACGCGCACCCGCCCGGTGACGCCGACCCAGGCGTCCTCACGCGAGCGCAGCACCGGGTCGACCAGGTCGAGCACGTCGTCGGGCAGCTCGACCAGCCGGCCCTGCGCCTGCAGCGCCCCGAGCGCACCAGCGTCCTGACCGAAGAACACGTCCGCCGGGCTCGCCTCACCCTCCTCGGTGATGGTGGCGGCGAGCTCGGCGGTGTCGCCGTAGCGGACCTCCACCTCGATGCCCGTCTCGTCGGTGAAGCCGTCGAACACCTCACCGACGAGCTCCTCGCTGCGCCCCGAGTAGACGGTCACCGGGTCATCTGCGCCCGTCCCCGGTCCGCAGGCCGCGGCGGCGATCGCCAGCGCTGTCAGGAGCGCGGCGGCCCCCTGCCAGGTGTGTCGGGTGGCGCGCATCGGGGCCTCCATCTCATCGGGCTCGTCGCAGGGCGGACGGCCGGGACGTGCTGGCCGCGACGCGAACCCGCTCGACCCGGTTGCAACTTAGGTAAGGCTAACCGAGACTCAGCCTCGACCGCTACGCCGCGGATGCTCCCGGATGGGATCGCCGCCGCCCGAACGAGTAGCTTCCGCGGTGACGTCAAACCCGCCGACCACGAGGGACACCCCGCGATATGAGCCGGATCATCTACACCTACACCGACGAGGCACCGGCACTGGCCACCGAGTCGCTGCTCCCTGTGATCGACGCCTTCGCCAACGCCGCCGGCGTCGACTTCGTCACCCGCGACATCTCGCTGGCGGCACGCATCCTGGCGGTGTTCCCCGACCACCTCGATGAGGACCAGCGGGTCCCCGACACGCTCGGCGAGCTCGGTGAGCTGGTCAAGACCCCCGAGGCCAACATCATCAAGCTGCCCAACATCTCGGCCTCGATCCCCCAGCTCAAGGCCGCGATCGCCGAGCTGCAGGACGCCGGCTACGCCCTCCCCGACTACCCGGAGGACCCCAGCGACGACGCCGAACGCGAGGTCAAGGCGCGTTACGACACGGTCAAGGGAAGTGCGGTCAACCCGGTGCTGCGCCAGGGCAACTCCGACCGCCGCGCCCCGGCGGCCGTCAAGGAGTACGCCCGCAAGTACCCCCGCCGCCCGGGCGACTGGTCACCCGACTCGCGCTCGCACGTCGCGACGATGGGCGAGGGCGACTTCCGTTCGACCGAGCGCTCGGTGACGCTCGACCACGCCGACGACGTGCGTATCGAGCACGTCGACGGCGACGGCGAGGTGACGGCGCTCAAGGCGTCCACGCCGCTCGAACCGGGTGAGGTCATCGACGCGGCCGTGATGCGCAAGCGCGCGCTCGTCGACTTCCTCGCCGCGCAGGAGGCGGACGCACGCGAGCAGGGCGTGCTGTTCTCGATCCACCTCAAGGCGACGATGATGAAGGTCTCCGACCCGATCATCTTCGGCCACGCGGTGCGCACCTACTTCGCGCAGGTGTTCGACCGCCACGCCGACACCTTCGCGCAGCTCGGGATCAGCCCCAACGACGGGCTGGCCAGCCTCGAGTCCGCGATCGAACAGCTGCCCGACGACCAGCGCGAGGCGATCCGCGCCGACCTCGACGCGACCTACGCCTCCGGCGCGCCGCTGGCCTACGTCGACTCCAACCGCGGCATCACCAACCTGCACAACCCCAACGACATCATCATCGACGCGTCGATGCCGCCGATGATCCGCGACTCCGGCCAGATGTGGAACGCCGACGACGACCAGCAGGACGCCAAGGCGGTCATCCCCGACTCGAGCTACGCGGCGCTGTACGGCGAGACCATCGAGTTCTGCAAGCGCAACGGCGCGTTCGACCCGACCACCATGGGCTCGGTGCCCAACGTCGGGCTGATGGCCCGCCAGGCCGAGGAGTACGGCTCGCACGACAAGACCTTCGAGGTGCCGGCCGACGGCACGGTCCGGGTCGTCGACCAGGCGGGGGCCACCCTGCTCGAGCACACCGTCGAGGCCGGCGACATCTGGCGGATGTGCCAGACCAAGGACGACGCGATCCGCGACTGGATCAAGCTGGCGGTCACCCGCGCGCGGCTCAGCGACACCCCGGCGATCTTCTGGCTCGACCGTGACCGACCGCACGACCAGCAGCTGATCGCCAAGATCGAGCAGGAGCTGCCCGAGCACGACACCGACGGGCTCGAGCTCGACATCCTGCCGGTCGCCGAGGCCACCCGCCGCACCCTGGAACGGGCCCGCGACGGACACGACACCATCTCGGTCACCGGCAACGTGCTGCGCGACTACCTCACCGACCTGTTTCCCATCCTGGAGGTCGGCACCAGCGCGAAGATGCTCTCGATCGTGCCGTTGATGAACGGCGGCGGGCTGTTCGAGACCGGTGCCGGCGGCTCCGCGCCCAAGCACGTCCAGCAGCTGCTCAAGGAGAACCACCTGCGGTGGGACTCGCTGGGTGAGTTCCTGGCGCTGGCCGCCTCGTTCGAGCACCTCGCGCGGGCCTACGACAACGCCACCGCGCAGCTGCTGGCCGACACCCTCGACCGCGCGACCGCGCAGTTCCTGGAGGAAGGCCGCGCACCGTCGCGCAAGGTCGGTGAGCTCGACAACCGCGGCAGCCACTTCTACCTGGCGATGTACTGGGCCGAGGAGCTGGCGGGGCAGACCGACGACACCGGCGTCGCCGAGCGCTTCGCGACCATCGCCCAGGAGCTGCGCACCAACGAGGCGACGATCCTCGACGAGCTCAACGCCGTCCAGGGCGAGCCGGTCGACCTCGGCGGCTACTACTGGCCGGACCGGGAGAAGGCCGCGCAGGTGATGCGCCCGAGCCCGACCTTCAACCGCATCGTGGCCGAGCTCGAACGCTGACCCACCGCCCGTACCGGTCGCCGGCAGCGTACGCTGGTGGCGACCGGTACGACCACGGGCGGTGGCGAGCTGATGGCGAGGACAGGTCCACCCGCCTACGCATGGGACTGGTTCGCGCGTCAGCGGCTGCTGTGGCGCGAGGTGCGCTCGCGTCTGGCCGTCGCCAGCTCCCCGGCCGCCGCCCGGTACGCAGCCGTCGACGAGCGCACCGAGGTGCTCGCCCTGCTGCGCGTCGACTACCTGCGCGACGACCTGGTCCGCGGCACCGTCAACGCGGTCGTGGCCGAGTACGCCTTCCTCGGACGCACCGACGCGCGCTTCGCCGAGCTCGGCCTCACCTCCGCGCCGCGCGGCATGCGCTGGTGGTGGACCGCGCTGACCGGGGAGGAGGTCGATCAACGCACCGGCCAACGCACCGGCCAACGCACCGGCGCCGACACCTCGACGTCCCCACCGCCCGACGGCGAGCAGCCCACCGGTCAGGCGTCGCAGCTGAGCCTGGACGAGCTGGCCGAGCAGGACGTCCGCCTCGCGATGGACGACGTGCACGAGGGCTACGGCGGATGAGCCCGCCGCCGATGGCCGTCCGGAGACCGCCGGGGCACGAACCCCCGACGTGACCGACACCGCCGCCTCCACCGATGCCCCGCCGCGCGACACCGGCCTGCCGCTGGCGCGGACCGCGGTCCGCCGCGTGCTGCGGCGGCTGTTCGGCGCGCCGGCGTTCGATCCGCGCGTCGACGCCGGCGACCCTGGCCTGACCGGTCCGGGCTCCGCCTCCTGGCAGGTCATCGGCGAGCCGGCCGCGATCGCCGGCGGACTGCGCGGGCTGCTGGTGCAGGTCGCCCATCCCCTGGCGATGGCCGGCGTGCACGACCACTCGGCGTTCCGCACCGATCCGCTCGGCCGGCTGCAGCGCACCTCGGCCTACGTCACCACCACGACGTTCGGCTCGACCCGCGAGGCGCTGCAGGTGTCCCGGCGGGTGCGGCAGGTCCACCCCCACGTCCATGGGACGGCGCCCGACGGGCGGGCGTACTCCGCAGACGACCCGCGGCTGCTGACGTGGGTGTCGATCGCGCTGACCTCGTCGTTCCTGACGGCACACCGGCTGTGGGCGCCCGAACCGGTCGACGAGGACGCCTTCGTCCACGAGCAGTCGCGGATCGCCGCGCTGCTCGACCCCCGGGTCGACGTCGACCGGTTGCTGGCCGACGCGGACGCGCAGGCCGAGCTGCGTGCCGGTCGCATCCATCTGCCGATGATCGCCGACGGCACGCTGCCGACCACCGCCGCCGGGCTCGACGTGGTCGTCGCCCGCTACGACGCCGAGCTCGGCATCAACCACCAGGGCCGTGAGGCGCTCGCGTTCCTGCGACGGCCGCCGATCCCCTTGGCCGCGCGCGGCGCGTACCGGTCGCTGTTGTCCGGTGCGTACGGGTCGTTGACACCGAGGTTGCAGACGGCGCTCGAGCTGCGCTGGTCGTCCGCTCGCTCCCGGGCGGCCGTGGCGCAGGCGGGAGCGGCGCTGACCGTGCTGCGCGCCGCCGTCGGCACCTCGCCGTCGCGAGACGCCGCAGCGGCCCGGTCGGCTGCCCCCGACCCTTCCCGGGACGGCTAGTCCGACTCA
>SKSM01000271.1 GCA_007122985.1 Nitriliruptoraceae bacterium
CCGAGCAGCACTCCGAGCAGGTAGCCGATCGCGATCGAGGCCATGGTGGCCATGGAGTTGTCCCAGAGCAGCGCCCAGGACTCGCCGATCCGCAGGGTGATGTCGGTCGGTGGCGGCAGGATGTAGGACGGCACGTCCGCCAGGCGGGCGATCAGCTCCCAGATCACCACCGCGCTGAGCGTGAACACCGTCGGCAGCACGACGTTCGGCTTGACGATCGCCCACCGCCGGTCGGTGATCCGGTGTCGTTCGACGAGCTCGTCGAAGCCGCTGTCGGACACACCCGTGGGCGGGCCGGCATCGGTACGCACGTCGCTCTCACCCACGGCTACATCTCCTGGATCTGCTCGCGAAGGAAGCGCTCGTACTCACCGAACTCCGCGGTGTTGCGGACCTCCATGTCCCGGGGACGGGGCAGCTCGATCGGCACGTCGGCGTTCACCTGTCCCGGCCGTGCGGACAGCACGACGACCCGGTCGGACAACAGCACCGCCTCGGTGATGGAGTGGGTCACGAAGACCACGGTCTTGCGCCCCTCTTCCCAGATGCGCTGGAGCTCCATGCCCATCCGGTCACGGGTCAGCGCATCGAGTGCCGCGAACGGCTCGTCCATCAGCAGGATGGTCGGGTCGAGCGCCAGCGCGCGTGCCAGGGCGACCCGCTGCTGCATGCCGCCGGACAACTGTGCGGGGTAGGACTGTTCGAAGCCCTTGAGGCCGACCATCTCGAGCAGATCCTGCACGCGCTCCACAGGTGCGTCGTCGTGGGCGACGTCGAGCAGCAGGGTGGTGTTGTCGGTCACGGTGCGCCACGGCAGCAGCGTCGGCGCCTGGAAGACGAACCCGAACTTGCGCTGCCGCCGCGCACGCTCGACCGTCTCCCCGTCGATCAGCGTGCGCCCCTGCGACGGCGAGGTCAGCCCCCCGACGATCCGCATCAGGGTGGTCTTGCCGCAGCCCGACGGGCCGAGCATGGAGGTGAACTGCGCCCCGGGGATCTCCAGGCTGACCTCACGCAGCGCAACGACGGGATCCCGGTTGCGTTGGGCGAAGACCTTGGAGACGTTCTGGATCGAGATGTGTCCGTCGTCGCTGGTGGCTGCACCACCGTCACCGGGCCGTGCGGACGCCTCCACGCTCGGCCGACCCGAGGTGCCGTGAGCACCAAGCCGCTCGTCGGTCACGTCTGCCCTCTCCCTCGCGTCGTCGCCCAGTGCCCGTCGTCGTGCGAAGCGGGCTGGCTCCGGCTGTGGCGAGGCGTTCCGGCCACGGTCCGGGGTGGCTGCGCCCGGCGCGACCACCCGTGGGCACAAGTACGCCAAACGCGCGTACCGCGCGCTGGGTGTGCGGGTCCGCGGTGCCGAGCGGCGATGCACCGGCCAGTCCCACCGGCGCCCTGCCACGGCATCGGACGTGATCGGATCAGCTGCAACCCTCGCCAACAGTCGGTGTAGCAATCGGTTTCTGCCTGCGTTGGGCAGCGTCGTCGATCAGTTCCCCCATCCGGCGCTGCCGCGTGTCACCCTACCCGCTACGACCGCGATCGTCCGGCCCCGCCGCTCCGGCCCCTTGCCGCCCGTTCGCGCAGTGCATAAGGTCTGCCGTGGATAGGAAGCGCTTTCTACCGGGCCGGACACAGGACCGCCCGCTCACCGACCGCTCACCGCCCGCTCACCGTTCGAGACGGCGGTCCGGCGCGGGGCACACCCGCGGTGCGAGAGGCGAGGTTGCAGGTAGGCCGCCAAGGAGGCAGGCATGGGCATCGAGGTTCGACTCCCGAACCGTGACGGGCAGCTGACGACCCACCGACTCGGCACCCCGGCGGTCTTCGCACGACCGACCCAACCGCTGCACAGCCGCCGCGCGTTCGCCGCGGCCCACGTCGTGGCGGATCCGTTGGCGGACAATGCACCGGCCTTCCCGGCAGCCGTCGACTGGGACACCACGCTCGCCTTCCGGCGGCACCTGTGGTCCTACGGCCTGTCCGTCGCCGAAGCGATGGACACTGCCCAGCGCGGCATGGGGCTGGACTGGAACGCGACCTCCGAGCTGATCAGGCGCTCGCTCAAGGAGGCCCAGGCGGTCGGCGGCGACATCGCCTGCGGCGCCGGCACCGATCAGCTGCCCGACGGCGAGCCCGCCACCCTCGACGACATCGTGCGCGCCTACGAGGAACAGGTGGCTCTGGTCGAGGGCGAGGGCGGACAGGCGGTCGTGATGGCCAGCCGTGCGCTGGCTGCCGCGGCGACCAGCGTCGACGACTACCACCACGTCTACGACCGGCTGCTCTCGCAGGCGACACGTCCGGTCGTCATCCACTGGCTCGGTGACATGTTCGATCCGGCGCTCGCCGGCTACTGGGGATCGCACGACCTCGATGTCGCCACCGACAACTTCCTGGGGATCCTCGAGGCGTGCGCCGACAACATCGACGGTGTCAAGATCTCGCTGCTCGACAAGGAGCGCGAGGTCGAGGTGCGGCGACGGCTGCCGGAAGGGCTCCGCCTCTACACCGGTGACGACTACGACTACCCGGAGACGATCCTCGGCGACGGCGAGCGCCACAGCCACGCGTTCCTCGGCGCATTCGACCTGATCGCGCCCGCGGCGTCCGCGGCGATCCAGGCACTGGACGCCGGCGACCCCGCACGGTTCCAGGAGATCCTCGAGCCCACGGTGCCGCTGTCACGGCATGTGTTCTCGCCACCGACCTTCTACTACAAGACCGGCGTGGTGTTCCTGGCCTACCTCAACGGCCACCAGGACCACTTCCGCATGGTCGGCGGGCTCGAGACCGGCCGTTCGGTGGTCCACCTCGCCGAGCAGTTCGTGCTCGCCGACCGGGCGGGGCTGCTCGAGGACCC
>SKSM01000184.1 GCA_007122985.1 Nitriliruptoraceae bacterium
CCGCCCCATCGGCGTGGACAGCGGCGCCGCGAGGCCACGACCCAACGCCGTCGGGACGAAACGTCCGGATGATCCGGACAAACCGCCCCATCGGCGTGGCCAGCAGCGCCGCGAGGCCAGCCAGCGTCGGAGAACAGCTCGCCACCCGCACCGCGGCCGGCGCACAACCCTGCCCCGCCGACGACCGGCCTACCCTTGACGACATCCGAGGACGACATCCGAGCCGCGACACGATCCGAGGCGCCGCCGATGGCCCGCACCCCCGACAAGCGCGAGAACCAGCGCCGCTTCGCCGAGCTCGACCCCGCGCAGCGCCGCGCGGTGATCAAGGCCGTCAACCGCGGACAGCCGGTCGCGGTCCGCAAGCACGCCCCGATGGCGGTCGCGCTCGCCCAGCGCCAGAAGCGCTTCTGGAAGTACTCCTGGCTGCTGGGCCCCGCCCTGGCCATCCTGCAGGCCACCACCGTCGGCATCGAGGTGGGGCTGATCAACGGCGGGGTGGTCACCCTCGGGCTGATCGGGGCCTCCTGGTGGTTCTGGTCCCGCGCGAGCCGTGCTGAGGCGCTCAACCGCGACATCGCCGAGGGCCGCAAGGCGCCGGCGCGGACGGTCACGGCGCCGTCCAAGTCCGACGCCAGGGCATCCGGCGGCGGGTCACCGTGGTGGCGGTTCTGGGACCGATCCAGCCGCGCCGGGGGCGACGGCGGGGCTACACCGTCCGACGGCGCCCGCGGCAGCTCCGCACGCGGCGGGAGCTCCGGCGGCGGTCACCTGCCAAAGGCGACCGGCAAGCTGCGCAGCGACGGCGACAAGCCCGCCGCGGGCAGCGGCGGGTCGTCCGGTAGCGGAGGCGGCCAGGGCGGCGCCGGAGGCAAGCAGGCCCCGTCGGGCAAGAAGCCGCCGGTAGACCCCAACCGGGCCCCACCCGGACAGCGCCCCTACCAGCCGCGCCGCAAGAAGCGCCGCCGCCGCTAGCGCGTGCCGGCCAGCGTCGTCCGTGCCACCTCGACGACCCGGTCGGGGGTGAACCCGAACTCCTCGAACAGCCGGTCGGCGGGCGCGGACGCCCCGAACCGGTCGAGGCCGATCACCGCGCCGTGGTCGCCGACGACCCGCTCCCAGCCCAGCGTCACACCGGCCTCGACCGCCACACGCGCGGGCACGTCGGGCGGGATCACCTGCGCTCGGTCGGCGGCGTCACGCGCGAAGAAGCGCTCGAAGCTCGGCATGGAGACCACCCGCACGCCGATCCCGTCGGCCGCGAGCGTCTCGGCCGCCGCGACGCACAGCTGTACCTCCGAGCCGGTGCCGATCAGCACCAGGTCCAGCCCGCCGTCGTCGCGGGGGTGGTCGGCCAGGACGTAGGCGCCCTGGGCGACCGGACGCGCGGGCTTGTCACCGAGCGGTGGCAGCCCCTGGCGGGTCAGCGCGATCACCGACGGGCCGTCCGACTCGATCGCGGTGCGCCAGGCGTCGACGACCTCGTCGCCGTCCGCGGGTCGCAGCACCGCAAGCCCCGGCATCGCGCGCAGGCTCATCAGGTGCTCGACCGGCTGGTGGGTGGGGCCGTCCTCGCCGAGCCCGATCGAGTCGTGGGTCATGACGTAGACGACGCGCTCGCCCATCAGCGAGGCGAGCCGGATCGCGGGCCGGCAGTAGTCGGTGAAGATCAGGAAGCTGGCCACGTAGGGCAGGACCCCGCCGTGCAGCGCCATGCCGTTGGCCATCGACGCCATCGCGTGCTCGCGGACGCCGAACCGCAGGTTGCGGCCGAGCCGGCCCGCGGCCTCCGGCCCCGACGCCGACGGTGCCGAGAAGTCGCCGCCGTCCTTGACGTCGGTGTTGTTGGAGGCGGCCAGATCAGCCGAGCCGCCGAGCAGCTCCGGCAGCACCGGCGCCAGGGCGTTGATCACCGCACCGGAGTGCTTGCGGGTGGCGTCCTTGCCGTCCAGGGTCGGCAGCGCGTCGGCCCACCCGTCCGGCAGCTCGCGGCGCACGACGCGGCGGTCGAACTCTGCGGCGAGCTGCGGCTGGTCGTCCCGCCAGGAATCGAGCCGGGCGGACCACTCGGCGTGCAGCTTCGCGCCCCGGTCACGGGCGTCGAGGTGGTCGCGCACGTCGTCTGGAACCTCGAACGGCAGGTGGTCCCAGCCGTAGGCCTCGCGCGCGGCGGCGATCTCGTCGTCGCCGAGCGGCGCGCCGTGCGCCGCGGCGGTGCCCGCCTTGGTCGGCGCGCCGTAGCCGATGGTGGTGCGCACCGCGATCAGCGAGGGCCGGTCGTCGGCGTCGGCCGCGGCGATCGCCGCCCGCAGCGCGTCGAGGTCGTTGCCGTCGTCGACCTGCTGGGTGTGCCAGCCGTAGGCGTCGAAGCGCGCGAGCACGTCCTCGCTGAACGCCTTGGTGGTCGAGCCGTCGATGGTGATCTGGTTGTCGTCGTAGAGGTAGGTCAGCCGCCCGAGCCGCAGATGGCCCGCCAGGGAGGCGGCCTCGGAGGAGACGCCCTCCATCAGGTCGCCGTCGGAGACGATTCCATAGATCCGCTGCGGGACGACGCCGGTGTCGTCCGGGTCGAACTCGGCCGCCAGCCGCTCCGCGGCCAGCGCCATGCCGACGCCGTTGGCGAAGCCCTGGCCGAGCGGTCCGGTGGTGGTCTCCACCCCGGCGAGGTCCTCGCTCTCCGGATGCCCGGGCGTGACCGAGCCGAACTGGCGGAAGGACCTGAGGTCGTCCAGGGTGGGGCGCTCGTAGCCGGTCAGGTGCAACGCGGCGTAGAGCAGCATCGACCCGTGGCCGGCCGAGAGCACGAACCGGTCGCGCGCCGGCCAGCGCGGATCGGCCGGATCGTGGCGCAGCACCTCGCGGAAGAGCACGTAGGCGATCGGCGCACAGCCCATCGGCATGCCGGGATGGCCGGAGTTGGCGCGTTGAACCGCGTCCATCGCGAGCGTGCGGATCGTGGCGATGGAGCGGTTGGCGAGGTCCTGTGACATGCGACTCCCCGGAGCTGCGGCCGACTGCGGATGCTAGCTGCCGGGCGACGGCTCCTATCCTCGACGTCTCCACCAGATCATGATGGGGCCGTGCCGAGGTCGTCACCAGGACGGGAGTCGCCGTGCCACCCCTACCGCAGCGCATCACCTACCGACTGGCCGTGGAGAACGCGCCGGGCCGGCTCGGTGACGTCGTGGCCGCGATCGAGGCCGAGGGCGCCGAGGTCGTCGCGACCGACCGCACCAGCCAGCAGCGTCACGTCGTGTTCCGCGACGTGACGGTCGAGGTGCGCGACGCCGAGCACGGCGACACGATCGCGGCGACGCTGGTCGATCTGCCCGAGGTCGAGCTGCTGGCGATGACCGACGACGTCCTCGCCGCCCACGACCGCGGCAAGATCCGCGTCGAGGTGACCCGTGAGGTGCGCGGCCCCGGCGACCTGGCCCTGGTCTACACCCCGGGGGTCGCGAAGGTGTGCCGGACGATCGCAGAGGACCCGGTCGCCGCCTACCGCCTGACGATCAAGTCCAACGCCGTTGCGGTGGTGACCGACGGCACCGCGGTGCTCGGGCTCGGTGACATCGGGCCGCTGGCCTCTCTGCCGGTGATGGAGGGCAAGGCGATGCTGCTCAAGTCCTTCGGGGACGTGGACGCCTACCCGCTGCTGGTCGACGAACGCGACCCCGACACCTTCGTCGACACCGTCGCACGGTTGGCGGGCGGGTTCGGCGGCATCAACCTCGAGGACATCGCCGCGCCGCGGTGCTTCGAGATCGAGGGCAAGCTACGCCAGCGGCTCGACATCCCGGTCTTCCACGACGACCAGCACGGCACGGCCGTGGTGGTGCTCGGTGCGCTGATCAATGCCGCGAAGGTCGTCGGCAAGGAGCTGACCTCGCTGCGGGTGGTCGTCCAGGGGGTCGGCGCGGCGGGCGTGGCCGTCATCAACCTGCTGCGGGCCGCCGGGATCGAGCACATCGTCCCGGTCGACGTCGACGGCATCGTCGAGCCGACGCGCAAGGCGGGCATCGACCCGATCCGGCGCCGGGTCGCCCGGCAGGCCAACCCGGAGGGGCTGTCCGGCGGCCCGGACGTGGCGCTCGCCGGCGCGGACGTGTTCATCGGCGTGTCCGGGCCGGAGACCCTGCCGTTGGAGTTGGTGGAGACGATGGCGCCCGACCGGATCGTGTTCGCGCTGGCCAACCCCACCCCGGAGATCCACCCCGACATCGCACGGGGCCACGTCAGCGTCATGGCCACCGGCCGCTCGGACTTCCCGAACCAGATCAACAACGTGCTGGCCTTCCCGGGGCTGTTCCGCGGTCTGCTGGACGCCGCGGCGACCGCGGTCACCGACGGGATGAAGATCGCGGCGGCGGAGGCGATCGCCGCGACCGTGGGCGAGGACCTCGCCCACGACTACGTCGTGCCCTCCGCCTTCGACCGCTCGGTCGTGCCGGCCGTCGCCGCGGCGGTCGCGGCCGCGGCACGCGAGGAGGGCCACGTCCGCCCGGGCTCGCGGGGGTCGCTGGCCTCGGAGTCCGAGGCCGCCCAGCAGGAGGCCGCCCAGCGCGCCGTGCAGCGTGCGATCGCCCGGCGGTTCAGCGGCGACGAGGCCTGATCCCGGGACCGGCCGGCTCCACCTCGACGCCGTCAGGCCTCCAGCGACGCGATCCAGTCACGCAGCGGCTCGGCCAGGGTGCGCAGCGTCTGTGCCGGCGTCCTGCGCTTACCGTCGGGGCTGGCCGTCGCGGGCACGGCCAGCGAGTGGTCGCCGCCCTCGACCACGTGCAGCCGCGGCCGGCGCGGGAACTTGCGCAGATGCGCGTCCAGCAGGTCGAGGTCGCAGAACGGGTCGCGCTCCCCTTGCAGGAACAGGCACGGGGCCCCGACGTGCGGCCAGTGGTCGACCCGGAGCTTCTCCGGCCGGCCCGGCGGATGCAGCGGATAGCCGTAGAACAGCAGGCCGGTCGCCGGCGTGCCACCGGCGACGGCGAGCGAGGCGACCCGGCCGCCGTAGGACTTGCCGCCGAGGATCCAGGGGCCGTGGACGCCGAGGTGGTCGGCCGCGGCCGTGAGCAGTTGCTGGTACGGCCCGACCGAGCGCTCAGCGCGCGGCGCCGCGCGGCGGCCCGCCTCGTGGTGCGGCAGGTTGACGCGCACGACCGGGTGGCCGAGCTCGGCGAGCGTGGCCGCCAGCGCCACGAGGCCCTCGGTGTCGAGGTCACCGCCGGCGCCGGGCGCGAGCAGGACGGGGCGGCCGCGTGGTCGTGGCACCGCGTGGACCGCGGCGGTCACGTGGTCGGTGACCGGATCGTCGACCGGCAGCCGCACGGACCGGGCGCTCACACGACCACCGCCCCGGGAGCGGGAGCGGGCACGAAGGCACCTCCTGGCGGGTCGGGTTCATCGGCCCAGTCAACCGCAGCACCCTACCGGTTGATGGTCTGCGCCCGGCCGTCGATTGCGCCGGCTGCCCGGTCGCCCGACCGACCGGAGGGTGTGCGCATGCAGCGGTCGAGTCGACGGGTCTGCGCGCGCGACGGCTGACCCGTCGTGCGACGGGTCAGCCGGATCGCCCCGGGGTTCAACGCTGGTCAGGCACGGTCACCACGACGGGGCAGGGCGAGTGGGCCACCACCTGGTGGGTCACCGAACCGAGCAGCAGGCCGCGAAAGCCCCCGAGCCCACGGGCACCGACGACCAGCAGATCCGCGCCCTCGGCGACCTCGCACAGCACGCTGGCCGCACCGCCGGACCGCACGGTGCGGGTGATCGGCACGTCCCCCGCGCCACCGGCGGCCTCGAGCGCCTCGTCGATGATGTCCTCGGCCGCCTTGCGCAGTTCGTCGTCAGACGGCAGCGTGACGACGGCCGGCAACGCGACCATCTCCGGAGGCGGGAAGCCGTGGACGAGCTCGAGTTCGGCGCCACGGAGCTTGGCCTCCTCGAGCGCCCAGCGCAGGGCGCGAAGCGAGTTCTCGGATGAGTCGAGGCCGACGACGATGCGGTTCATGACGGTCCTTTCGTGCCCGTGACCCCGGTGCGGTGAGACTGGGTGGGGTCGCCCCAGTGGGGTCGCCCCAGTGGGGTCGTCCCCTTGTCACGTTTGTCGACAGCGTCCGGCCCTGCGAGTGCGGGTGTGCCCGAATCGCCGGGCCGTTCGTCCCTTCACCAGCCGCAGGACGGACTCAGCACCACGCCGCGCGATCAGCGTGGCACCGCCCGTCGAGGCCTGCCACCTACGCTAGGCGGCAGCGTCGTCGCACGCGCCGATGTTCGTGCCGGCCGACCCGGGAGGTGCCGCGGTGGACCGCAGGCGACCAGCCCGGCGGATCGCCACGGACGAGCAGGTGCTCGACCGGTTCCGCCCCCACTGGAGCGCGCTGCTGCCGGCACTGCTCTGGGCGATGGTGCTGGCGGTGGCGGCCGGTGCGACGCTGGCGGTCGCGCCGCTCGGCTGGCAGCCGACCCTGCTGGGGGCGGCCGGGCTGTGGCTGTTGGCCGCGGGGCGCAACCTGCTGCGCTGGCTACGCCGGCGGGTGGTGCTCACCACCCACCGGCTGCGGGTCGACCGGGGCCGGCAGCATCCAGAGCTCCCGCTCGAACTGGTCGCCGACGCCTGGTACGAGCAGCGGCTGCGCGACCGGCTGATCGGGGTCGGTGACGTGGTCGTGCTTCGCGGGGACGGCCTGTCAGCGCTGCGTCTCGCCGACGTGCCCGACCCGGCCGGGTTCACCGGGCAGCTGTTCGCCGCCCGCGACGAGCGGCTGGCGCGGCGTCCGCCGCCGTTCCAGGGGCCGGTCGACCCGGCCGACCGGACCGCGTGAACGGGACCTGTGGCCCTCGCAGACGCGGCCGGGTTCGACGCAGGCTCGCGGCACCGCACCGTCAGGAGGAGGACACCATGCCCGGCATCCGGTTGAGCGATCCGATCGGGAGCCTCGCCGGCGATCCCGTCGCCACCATCCGGCCGACCGACACCCTGCGCGACGCGGCCACGGCGCTGGCCGCCGACCGGGTCGGACTGCTCGTAGTCGTCGACGCCCGCGGTGTCCACGGTGTGCTCTCCGAGCGCGACGTGATCGCCGCGATCACCGACGACGCCGACCTCGACGACGCGCGGGTGCGCGACTTCGCCTCAGACCACATCATCCAGGTCGAGGAGGACGTGAGCATCGTCGACGCCGCCGCGGTGATGTCGGAGGCGGAAGTGCGCCACCTCGGTGTCGCGCGCGACGGTGTGACGGTCGGGGTCGTATCGGTCCGCGACGTCGTCGACGTACTGCTCGAGGATCGGCGCGAGCCCGCCTCATGAGCCCGGTTCGCTGATCACACCCCGGCCGGGAACTCGGCCCTGCCGGGGTCGATCACGGCCGTCGCCGACGGCCCGTGCCGACGGCGGTCGCGGCGGTCCCACAACGCCAGCATGCTCGGCAGCACCAGCACCGCCGCGAACAACGAGAACGCGATCGCGTAGACGATGACGTAGCCGAGCTGCTCGAACGGCAGCAACGTCGAGGTGGTCAGGATCCCGAACCCGACCGCCGTGGTCAGCGCGGAGCCGGCCAGCGCCCCACCGGTCTGTGACACCGTCCGGCGCAGTGCGGTCTCCCGGCCGTCGTAGGGACGGCGGCGCTCCTCGAGAAACCTCGAGGTCACGTGGATAGTGAACGGCACGCCGATGCCGATCGACAGCGCCGCGAGGGTCGCGGTCACCGGGTTGAGCGGGATTCCGGTCACCGCCATCGTGCCGAAGGTCATGGCCAGGACCAGGCCGACCGGCAGCACCGTGAGCATACCCACCATCGGTCGGCGCACGGCGACCGAGAAGTGCACCACGAGCAGCGCCATCGCGGCACCGAGGGCGATCAGCAGCGACACGATCTGCGACTCCTCGATGTCCTGGCCGATGTTGGCCTGGATGATCTGCTGCGAGGTCGCGGTGGCCTCCACGCCGACCTGCTCGAGCGGCGCGAACGCGTCGGTGAGCGCCTGCTCGAGCGCGAGCGCGCCGCTCTGACCGGCGCTGGTACGCAGGCTGATCCGGCCGACCGGGTCGCCGTCGGCGCCGGTGGTCACCTCGAGCACCGCGTCGGGATCGGCTCCGAAGGGCTCGACGTCGTCGATCGCGTCCGCTCGCGCGATCGCAGCGTCCAGCTCACGCTCGGCGGCGGGTGTCGCCAGATCGCCGGTGAGCAGCACCTCGGTGGTCTCCTCGAACCCGCCGCCGAACTGCGACTCGATCGTCGTGTAGGTCTCGAGCAGCGGCTCGTCCTCGGGCACGAAGTCGGTCAGGTCGAACTGGCTGTCGAGCTGCGTGAAGCCGTAGCCACCCACGCCGGCGAGCAGGAGGGCCACGAGCAGGGTCGGCACCGGGGCACGCTCGGCCAGCCAGGCGGTGCGGCCGATGACGCGCGGCAGCGTGGCGTCCTGCTGGGCGTCGAGCGCGCGCCGGGGCAGCCGGCCCCGGCGCTCGGCCCGCCGGTCGAGGGTGACGCGGATCGCCGGCAGCAGCGTCAGCGTGAGCACGAACGCCGATGCGATCCCGAGGGCTGCGAGCACCCCCAGTGTCGCGAGGAAGTCGACGGGGCTGGCCAGGTTGGTGAGGAACCCGATCGCGGTCGCCGCGGTCACCAGCAGCAGCGTCAGTCCGACGGTGCGCATGGACGTGGCGAATCCGGCCACCGGAGAGCCGCCGCGGCCGACCTCCGTGCGGTAGCGGGCGAGCAGGTGGATGGCGAAGTCGACGCCGAGCCCGACGATCAGGATCGGCACGATCTGGGTCTGCGGCGAGAAGTAGCTGATCCAGCCGAGGTAGTCGGGGCCGAGCAGGACGCCGAGCCCCTGCATCCACACCACCGCGAGCACGATGACCAGCAGCGTGAGGCCAACGTCCGCGGCGGTGCGGCGTGCGATCCGGCGGCGCGGGAGCGTGCCTGGCCGCAGCCAGTAGACGAACCCGAGCACGACCAGGATGATCACCAGCGCCGTGCCGAACAGCCGTCCGACCTCCGGGCCGATGTCCCCCTCGGTGAGCAGCAGCCCGAAGCTGAAGGGCTGAACCGACAGGCCGTCTGGCACCTCGACGGTCTCGACCACCTCGATCAGCTCGCGCTGCTGGTCGAGCCGGGCCTGCTCGGTCGCGAGCCCGGTGGTGTCCTGGAAGACCAGGATCAGGCCGGTGGTCGGAGCGTCGCCGGATCCGACCAGCCCGTCGAACAGCTCGGCCACGTCCGGCGGCACCTGCTCGAACGCCGCGTCCTGCAGGTCGAGCAGCTGGCCGTCGTCGAGGTCCGCCACGTCGAGCCCGGCCATCTGCGCGCCCATCTGGGCGCCGCCGAGGAAGGAGGCGACGGCCGGCTGCCGGGCGTCGTCGATCAGCGTGTCGGCCAGATCGCTGTCGTCGAGCGCGTCCTCGAGGCGCAGGCCGTAGTCGAGCGCGTCGACACGGCGGACGTCACGGCCGTCCTGCGCGCTCACCACGATCTGGAGGACCGTCTGCGCCTCGCCGAACTCCGCGCTGATGCGCTCCGCCGCCGCGGACAGCTCGTTGTCGACCGCGACGCCGTCCTCGGTCACCGCCTGACCTGCGAAGCCGGCGAACACCGCGCTCAGCACCAGCACGGCGGCCACGGTCAGGGCCGGCCGGCCGCTGACCTGTGCGGCCAGCCCGTCGAACAGGCGGCGCAGCATGGGCAGCTCCAGCGGGTCGGTGAGGGAGGGGGTCGGTGAGGGAGGGGGGTCGGTTGGCGTGGTCAACGGGGTTGGCCGACGGGCGCACCTGAGCTTCGGACGTGCTGACACCGCGGTTGGGTCGTGGCGCACGACGGCCGCCGCGTGCGCACACCGTGGGCCCAGACGGCGCCGTGCCGCGGCCCGGTCACCGCCCGAGGTCCTTGCGGTTGAGGACCTTCCGCCCCAGCGGACCGACGGTACACGCGCCGATGCTTGCGGTGCGGCGCCGCACCGCACCGATCCGCACCCGATCCGCCGCACCGGAGCACGCCATGCGCCTACGCACCCTGTCCGCCCTCGGGGCAGCCACGCTGCTCGTCGCTGCCTGCGCCGCCCCCGCCGACACCGACCCGGAGGAGGCTGCCGAGCCGGCGAGCGTCGTCGCGGAGGCCGACGAGGCGGTCACCTTCGTGGTCCACCGCACCGAGACCTGCGGCTGCTGCGGCGACTACGAGGAGTACCTCGAGCAACACGGCTTCGAGGTCGACCAGCGGATGCACGACGACGTGCGACCGATCCGCGAAGGGTTCGGCATCCCCTCGACCCAGGCCTCGTGCCACACCGGTGAGGTCGGCCCGTACGCGGTCGAGGGCCACGTTCCCATGGAGGCGATCGACCAGCTGCTCGACGAGCGCCCCGACGTCGACGGGATCGCCCTGGCCGGCATGCCGCAGGGCTCGCCCGGGATGCCGGGCGACCAGGAGGCGCCGTTCGTGGTCACGCTCGTCGACGACGGCGAGGTGGTCGGCGAGCTCGGCCACTTCTGAGCCAGTCCTCCGCCAAAGGCTCAGCGCTGACCGAGCCCGAACCAGCCCAGCGGCTCCGGCGCGGTGTTGTGGGCGATGTGCTTGACCTCGGTGTACTCCTCGAGGCCGAGGTGGCCGAGCTCGCGGCCGATCCCCGAGGTGCCGTAGCCGCCCCACGGCGCCTGCGGGAAGTAGGGGTGGAAGTCGTTGATCCACACCGTGCCGAAGCGCAAGGCGCCTGACACCCGCTCGGCCCGGGCGAGATCACGGGTGAACACGCCCGCGGCGAGCCCGGTGTCGGTGTCGTTGGC
>SKSM01000003.1 GCA_007122985.1 Nitriliruptoraceae bacterium
GCCGCTGCTGGTCGCCCCGCCGTATCCTGCCGGGTGGCGGCCGCAGGGCACGGCGGCCGACCGCCGCGGGTCGCGTCAGCCGCCGGACCCGGTCGAGCGTGTGAGGAGTCCGCTGGTGCAGGTTGCCGCCGCTCTGTCACACACCGCCGAGGGCGGCCTCGCCGCGGCTGAGGCGGCCGACGCCGCCGGCGTGGCGTTGGCGGCCAAGGCGCCGACCGCGGTCTGCGACGTCGCGATCGTGTTCGTCAGCCCCGACCATGCGGACGCGCTCGAAGACGTCGCTGCGGCGGTCGAGGCGCGCCTCGAGCCCGGGGTCCTGCTCGGCGCCGTCGCACAGGGCGTGATCGGGCCCGGCGAGGAGGTCGAGTCCGGTGCCGCGGTGGCGGTGTGGGTGGCCGCCCTCGACGGTGGGTGGGTCCAGCCGTTCCGCGCATGGACGATGCGACCGTCCCGAGGCGGTGTGGCCGTCGGGGGCTGGCCGGACACGATGCCGGGCGACCTGACCCTGGTGCTGGCCGATCCCCACAGCTTTCCGGCCGCCGAGGTGGCACGTCGGCTCAGTGACCAGCGGCCGTCGCAGCCGTTGCTCGGCGGCCTGCTCACGGGCGGGGACGGACGCAGCCGGTTCCTGGTCGACGGGCGCATCCACGAGGACGGTGCGGTGGGGCTGGTGCTGCGCGACATCGACGTCGACCCGATCGTCTCACAGGGCTGTCGCCCGGTCGGAAAGCCCTTCACCGTCACCCAGTCGGTGCGTGACCGGGTGCTCGAGCTCGGCGGCGAACCCGCCACCGGCCGCCTCGACCGGATCCTCGCCGACCTCGACGGCCACGACCGCCAGCTGATCGCCGCCGGTGGGCTCTACCTCGGTGTCGTGGTGGACGAGGTCCAGGACGACTACCGCGTCGGCGACTTCCTCGTGCGCGCCGTGCTGGGCGTCGAGCCGGAGTCCGGAGCGGTCACGATCGGCGACGTCGTGCCCGTCGGGCGCACCGTGCAGTTCCACGTGCGTGACGCGGCCTCGGCCGGGGCCGATCTGACCGCACGGCTCCGGCACGTCGGCCAGGCCGCCGGTGCGCTGCTGTTCTCCTGCACCGGCCGTGGTGCCGGACTGTTCGGCCGGCCGGATCACGACGTCCAGGCGGTCACGGGGGCGCTCGGCGTCGACGACGCGGTGGCCGGGGCGTTCTGCGCCGGCGAGATCGGACCCGTCGGCCGTCGCAGCTACCTCCATGGCTTCACCGCCAGCATCGCGGTGTTCGGTGCCGGCGACGGCGAGGCCGAGGTCGCTGACGAGCAGGCGGATGTGGCCGCAGACCCATCCGGCGCTGGATAGGGTACGCCGCAGCGTCGACCGGGTGTCCGGCCGCGAAGGTGACCGACGTGCGTGAGGACATCCAACCGGAGGCCGGGAGCGTCGACGCGGACGCGACCGCCGCCGAGGCGGTGCGCCTGGCTCCGGAGCTGGGTGCCGATCCGCAGCTCGTCCGCGACCATCTCGCCCTGCTCCCGGCGCGCTACACGTCCGTGGTCTCCGCCCGCGCGGTCGTACGACACACCCTGATGGCGCGCACACGTCCCGGCCCGACCGACGTGCGCACCCGGGTCACCCCGGGTCGGCGCGACCCCGACGAGTCCAGCGTCATCGACGAGCTGGACGTCGTGGCGCTCGACCACCCCGGCTGGTTCAGCAAGGTCGCCGGGGTGGTGGCGATGCACGGCGGGTCGATCCGGGCGGCCGACGCGTTCGCCCGTGCCGACGGCCTGGCCGTCGACACCTTCAGGATCCGTCCGCCGGGCGGCGCCGCCGGCTCGTGGTGGGCGCTGGTCGAGGGCGACCTGGCCGACGCGGCTGCCGGCCGCCTGGCCGTGCGTGCCCGCGTCCTGCGGGTCGCCCGGGCGCAGGCGTCGCGGCTGGCGAGGCTGCCGGCGGTCAGGACCCGTGTGGCCGTGCTCGACCCGACCGACGACGCGACCGTCATCGAGGTCCACACGCTCGACCGGCTCGGTGTGCTGTTTGCGATCAGCTCCGCGCTGGCCGAGCTCGAACTCGACATCGTCGTCGCACGTGTCCAGACCCTGGACCACGAGGTCGTCGACGTCTTCGAGCTGCGCGACGGCGACGGCGGCCCGCTCGCCGCCGATCATCTCGCGGAGCTGGAGCTTGCGATCACCGAGGCCATCGCCGAGCTGTGAGGCCCACAGGGGTCGGTTGGCAGCGGCGACCGGGCCGGCTGCTCGCCCGGCAGTAGGCTGCACGGTCGTGGTCCGTGCTCCCCGGCCGGATCGACCACCTCGACGCGGAGGATCCCGTGGCTGACGGCTCCCAACCACCCGCCGCCCCCGACATCGAAGCTGCGGACGGGCCGCTCGGCGTGGTCTGTGTCGGTCTGGGGGCCGTGGCCACCACCTTCATCGCCGGCGTCGAGCTGATCCGGCGGGGGATGGCCGACCCCGTCGGCTCGCTCAGCCAGATGGGCACCATCCGGTTGGGCAAGCGCACCGAGGGTCGGGCGCCGGTGATCCGCGACTTCGTGCCGTTGGCCCAGCTGGACGAGATCGTGTTCGGCGCCTGGGACCCCTACGAGGACGACGCCTACGTCTCGGCGGTCAAGGCCGGGGTCCTGGACGTCGCCCGCCACCTCGAGCCGATCGCCGACGAGCTGCGGGCGCTCGAGCCGATGCCGGCGGCGTTCGACCCGGCGTACGTCAAGAAGCTCGACGGCCCCAACGTCAAGCCCGACCGTTCCAAGCGCGGCATGCTCGAAGGGGTGCGCCAGGACCTGCGCGACTTCCGCGAGCGGCACGGCTGCGACCGGCTGGTGATGATCTGGTGCGCCTCGAC
>SKSM01000321.1 GCA_007122985.1 Nitriliruptoraceae bacterium
ACGAGTCCGGGGCAGCGACCCGATGTCCGAGCGTGTGTGGGTGCGGATGCTCGGCTTCCACGACGTGCCGGCGACCTCGCCGTTCGCGCGTGACATCGCCTGGATCGCTGCGGCCGGCATCACCACGGGGACCGGCCCGCCCGAACGCCGGCTGTACCGACCGCGCGACCCCGTCACCCGCGAACAGATGGCGGCCTTCCTCAGCCGGGCCCTGCAGCTCTCCGACGACCGCCACCCCGGCTTCAGCGACGTCGCACCAGGCTCGACCTTCGACCGCGACATCCGCCGCGTCGCCGCCGCCGGCATCGCCCAGGGCACCACCCCGCCACCAGACGCCCACTACCGGCCGCGCGACCCCGTCACCCGCGAACAGATGGCCGCGTTCCTGCACCGTGCACTGACCCGCTGAGCGGGGACGCCGCGCCACCGGACGAGCGGGTCGATCGGCCAGGGGGAAGCGCGGGTATCGTCCCGGCTTCACGTCGGGAGGCGCCGATGACGATGCTGACGCCGGTCAGCGAGCACGACCTGCTGCTGTTCTGGATCGCGCTGGTCGTGCTGCTCGGTGCCGCCCGTGGCCTGGGAGCGCTGATGCAGCGCATCGGCCAGCCACCGGTCGTCGGCGAGCTCGCGGCCGGCGTGATCATCGGGCCGACCGTCTTCGGTCGGCTCTTCCCCGACGTGGCCGGCTGGCTGTTCCCTGGCGATGAGGTGCCCTCGGCGCTGCTGCTCGCCGTGGCCTGGCTCGGCATTGTGCTGCTGCTGGTGGTGACCGGATTCGAGACCGACCTCGGACTGTTGCGGCGACTCGGCCTGCCGGCGCTGAGCCTGTCCACCGGCAGCCTGGTCGTGCCGCTGGCCATGGGCTTCGGGCTGGGCTGGATCATGCCGTCGGTGTTCTGGGGGGAGCAAGCCGGCCGACAGGGCTTTGCGATGTTCATCGCCGTGGCCCTGAGTATCTCGGCGCTACCGGTCATCGCCAAGATCATGACCGACATGAACCTCATGCGCCGCAATGTCGGGCAGCTGACCATCGCCGCCGCGATGGCCAACGACCTCGTCGGCTGGCTCCTGCTCGGCGTCGTGGTCGGGGTGTTCACCGCCGGCACCGTCGACGGAGCCGCCCTGGCCATGAGCTTCGGCCTGGTACTGCTGTTCCTGGCTGCGGCGCTGACGGTCGGACAGCGCTTCGCCGACGGGATCCTGCGCCGGGCCCGCCGGATCGGCGGCTTCGGCGCGGCACTGTCGGCCACGCTGTTCGTCACCTTCGTCCTGGGTGCGATCACCCAGGCCCTGGGCGTCGAGGCCGTGCTCGGTGCGCTGATCGCCGGCATCGTGCTCGGTCGGTCGCGCTACCAGCGCGCCGATGTCAAGCGCTCCATCGAGGTCATCGGCAACGAGGTCTTCGCGCCGATCTTCTTCGCCACCGCCGGGCTGTACGTGGACCTGGCCGTGCTCCTCGAACCACAGGCACTGACCTGGACCGGGATCGTGCTGCTGGTCGCCTCCCTGGCCAAGCTCGTCGGCAGCTTCCTGGGTGGGCGCCTGTCGGGCCTGACCAACGTCGAGAGCCTGGCAGCCGGGATCGGTCTCAACGCTCGCGGCGCAATGGAGATCGTGCTGGCGACCATCGGGCTGTCCCTGGGCGCCCTCAACGAGACCTCGTACGCGATCATCGTCCTGCTGGCCGTGGCGACGTCCATGGCGGCCCCACCGCTGCTGCGGCCGGTACTGCGACGACTGCGCGCCGCTCCTGAGGAGGAGGAGCGGCTCCGCCACGAGCAGGTCCTGTCCAGGAGCCTCATCGCGAATGCGCGCAGCGCGCTGCTGCCCACGCGCGGCGGATTGAACTCGGTCGTCGCGGCGCGGGTGGTGGACTCGCTGATGGAGCCGAGCGCGCCGGTCACGGTCCTGAGCCTCCACCAGCCCGGAACGCCCGATCCCGACCTCGACGGCATCGTCCATGCGCTCCACGACCGGCCGGTGGACGTCCGCGTCGAATCCCACACCGACATCGGCGCGACCATCCTGGCCGAGGCCAAGCTCGGCTACGGCCTGGTGACCCTGGGACTCAACGACGACTACGCCGGCTCGCACGAGCTGTCCGAACCGATCCAGCAGGTCATCGCCCGCACGCCGGTCCCGCTGCTGCTGGTACGTCGCGCGGCACGGACACGCGACATCGGCGACCTCGAGGACCTCGTCATCCGTCGGATCCTGCTCGGCGTCACCGGCACCCGGCCGGGCCGTGGGGCGGAGGAGCTCGCCTCGCGGCTGTCGCTGTCGTTCGACGCCGACGTCCTGGCGGTGCACGTGATCACGCGCGACGTGCAGACCGCCGGTGCCTCACCGGCCGTGGAGCGGCAGCTCGAGCGCATGCAGGAGGTGGCGAACTCCTTCGGAGCACGAAGCGCCACCGCCGTGCGCCACGGGGCCGTGCCGGCGGACGAGTTGCTGCGGGCCGCGGACGAATGGGATGCCGACACCATCGTGCTCGGCACCTCGGTGCGCACCGCCAACGGCCAGCCGTTCCTCGGCCACGGAACCGAGTGGTTGCTCGAGCACGCACGGCAGCGGGTGATCGCCGTCGTCTTCCCGTCGGAGGACAACTCCGACAAGGACGCGGACGCCAGCTGAACGACGCAGTGCCACCGCAGACCCGCCAGAGGGAGGTGGTCGTGGGCAAGGAGATCGACGAGACCCGCTTCACCCGCGAGGACCGGAGCCGCTACCGCCACAAGGTCAAGCGCAACCTGGCGGTGCTCCAGCGCATGCTCGACGACGGGCAGTTCGAGACCGCACGCAAGCTGATCGGTGTCGAGGTGGAGTTCTACGTCGTCGACGACCGCGGCGAGCCCACGATGATCAACGAGGAGCTGCTCTCACGCCTCGAGTCACAGGACTTCCAGACCGAGCTCGCACAGTTCAACATCGAGTTCAACCTCGCGCCCCACAAGCTGGTCGACACGGTGTTCCGCGAGATCGAAGAGGAGCTGACGACCTCGTTCACCCACGCCGACCGCCGTGCGGACGAGCTGGACGCCCACGTGGCCATGGTCGGGATCATCCCGACACTCAAGGACCTGCACGTCACGATCCAGAACCTCTCGGCCAACCCGCGCTACCACCTGCTCAACGAGCAGATCCTCGAGGCCCGCGGCGAGGACCTCCAGGTGGAGATCGACGGGGTCGAACGGCTGGCGTTGCAGGCCTCGTCGATCGCGATGGAGGCCGCGGCGACGTCGGTCCAGCTGCACCTGCAGGTCAGTCCCGACGGCTTCGCGACCGCGTGGAACGCCGCGCAGGCGATTGCCGGCGCGCAGGTCGCGGTCGGTGCGAACTCACCGTTCCTGCTCGGCAAGGAACTGCTGCGCGAGACGCGCATCGCCCTGTTCGAGCAGACCATCGACACGCGCTCGGAGGAGCTGACCGCGCAGGGGGTCCGGCCCCGGGTGTGGTTCGGCGAGCGCTGGATCGATTCGGTCACCGACCTGTTCGACGAGAACGTGCGCTACTTCCCGGCACTGCTGCCGCTGCTCGACGAGGAGGACCCGGAGGCAGTGCTCGGACGCGGCGACGTGCCGCACCTGCCCGAGCTCGTGCTCCACAACGGCACCGTCTACCGCTGGAACCGCCCGATCTACGCGGTCGCGCGCGGCAAGCCGCACCTCCGGCTCGAGAACCGGGTGCTCCCGGCCGGACCGACGATGGCCGACGTCGTCGCCAACGCAGCATTCTTCTACGGCCTGGTGCGGGGACTGGCCGACCAGGACGAGCCGATCGCCCGCAAGCTGTCGTTCGCGGCAGCGGCCGACAACTTCCGGGCAGCCGCCCACGACGGGATCAACGCGGAGCTGTTCTGGCCGGGGGCCGGGCAGGTGCCCGCCAGCGAACTGATCCTGCGCACGCTGCTGCCGATCGCCCACACCGGGCTGGATGCCTGGGGCGTCGACCCCACCGACCGCGACCACTACCTCGGCATCATCGAGCAGCGTGCGCTGCACCGCCGCACCGGCGCCAACTGGCAGGTGGAGACCTTCCGGTCGTTGTTCGACACCGACGGGCTGGACCGCGAGGCCGCGCTGATCGAGACGACGCGGCGCTACCTCGACCACATGCGCTCCAACCAGCCGGTGCACACCTGGCCGCTGCCGTGACCGAGGCGCTGCGCCGGTTCCCCGACGGACTGCCGGACCAACTGCTCGAGCTCGACGCACTGCCCCTGCTGCGCGAGCTCGGCCGACCGACCCTGATCCGGGTGCCCGGCCACGGTGACCTGCCACCACGAGCCATCACGACGCTGCTGCACGGCGACGAGTCCACCGGGCTGCAGGCGACGCTGCGGATCCTGCGCAGACGACGCCGCGAACCGTTCGACCTCTACGTGGTCCTCGGAAACGTCCAAGCCGCCGCTGAGCCACCCGGCTTCGCGCATCGCTACCTCGACGGCCAGGAGGACATGAACCGGATCTTCGACGGCGCGCCGACGACCACCGCCCAGCGCGAAGCCGCCGAAGCGATCCGGGCCGAGCTGCTGGCCTCCGGGCTCGCCGCGCTGGTCGACGTGCACAACAACACCGGGAACAACCCGTTCTACGCGATCGTCACCAACGACCGACCGGCGACGCTCAACCTCGCGACCCTGCTGACGACCACGGTGGTGCGCTGGGAGTTCCGGCTCGACACCCTGCTGGACGCACTCGACGAGCGGGTGGTCACCTGCGCACTGGAGTGCGGGCTGCCGGGGCGATCGGCGTCGCTGCGGTTCGCCGTCGACGCCCTGCGTCGCTACCTCGGCGAAGACCACCTGCCCACCGACCGACTGCAACGCGACGCCGACGTCCTCGGCCGGCTGCGGCGGGTCACGGTCCACGACGACGCACGGGTGCGCTTCGGCGGCGTGCTCGACGGTACGGCCGATCTGGTACTGCCCCCGGACGGCGACGTGCACAACTTCACCGAGGTGTCCGCCGGGCACCTGGTCGGCTACGTCCCACCCACCGGCGCGCTGCCGGTCAGCGTCACCGACGCGGATGGACGCGACGTCACCGCCGACAGCCTCGCCCGCGAGGGCGACCGCCTCGTACTGACCCGCGACGCCGTGCCGATCATGATGACCCGCTCCGAGGACGCCGTCCGTCGTGACTGCCTGTTCTACCTCGCCGAGCCCCTGCCCTCACTCAGCAACCGCACGTGAGGTCGGCGACCCCGACGAACCGGTGTCGTCCCCCGGTGCCCACTGTCGGTCGTCGGCGGTGTCGACAGCGGCGGCGTCGACAGCGGCGGTGTCGAGCCCGGCGAACAGGTCGTGCTCGGGGCGCTGGACAGGCACGTCGGTGCGCAGCAGCCGGTAGCCCTCATAGGGGTAGACCTCGCGCTCGAGGTCGCGCGGGACCTCGAACCAGTGGCCGTCGGGATCGATCTGGGTCACGTGCGCCCGCAACGCGGCGTCCCGCCGCTCGAAGTGGTCAGCGCACCAGACCTTCGCGTCCGGATCCCAGCCGGGATCGCGGTCGAGCCGTTCGGCGAGCCGCTCGGCGAACTGCGATGCGATGCCACGCTCCTGCAGCGCCGCCCGGAGGGCCCGGATGCGCTCGGGTGGGAAGATCAGGGTCGCGTAGACCTTCGGCACCCGCCATGCGGGCAGCACCGAGCCCTGCTGGTCGCCGAGGTCGGCGTCCGCGTCCTCAGCGAGCGCCAGGCCCCGCATGGTGACCAGGTGGTTCATGATGTGGTCGGCGTGGGGGTAGCCGCCGTCCTCGTCGTAGGTCACGACCACGTGGGGACGCTCGGCCCGGATCACCGCGGCCACCTCGCGGGCAGGCCGGTCCAGCGGGACGCGCGCGAACGTGCCCTCGGGAACGTCGGCCGGGTCCTCGTGGTAGCCCGAGTCGAGGTAGCCGAGCCCGTAGGTCCGCGTGAACCCGATGGCTGCGACCGCTTCGGCCAACTCCCGCGCCCGGATGCTGCCCATGTGCTCCGGTTCGGCGACCCCCGCGCCGGGGTTGAGCACGTCGCCCGCCTCGCCGCCGGTGCAGGTGATCAGGGCGACCTCGACTCCCTCGTCGACGTAGCGGGCGGCGGTCGCAGCCCCCTTCGACGCCTCGTCGTCGGGATGGGCGTGCACGAACAGCAACCGGCGGCTCATCCGTCCTCCTCGGGTGCGGCGGTTTGGTCGGGTGCGGTGTGGTCGGGTGCGGCGTGCTCGGGCGTGGGGTTGGCGGTGTGGCCGGCAGTGTGGCGCGCATCGGTGCGCTGGCGGTCAGCATCACCACGTCGGTGCTGCCAGGCGGCCTGCAGGCGCGCCCCGCCGTCACTGGTGGCGAGCGCGTCGAGGGCCGCGCGAACCAGCGCCGCGGCCCCCTCGACCTGCGCGCGCTCGCCCGCCAGCCGGACCAGCATCGGTGACCCCGGATAGCTGCCGAGCTTGACGTTCGGGTAACGACGCTGCACCTCGACGAACGTGAGGTTGAGCGTGCTCTCAGGGAAGTCGTGCTCGAGCTCGACGACCGCCGGGACGACGTTGCGGCCAGCCAGCAGGCGGGGTTCGACGACCTGGCCGACGATCGCGCGGAACTCCGACGGCACGCCCGGCAGCACCACGATGCTGGCACCGTCCGCGTCCACCCCGCCGTCGACGTCGACGGCCACGCCCGGCGCCCAGCCGCCCTCGCGCCACAGCAGCCGGCTGCCCGCGGGGATGCGCGCCATGCGGCCGAGGTGCCACGCGAACTCGTCGGAGACCTCCAACCCCTGGTCACGGGTCCAGTCCAAGGCCGCCTGGATCCGCTCGCCGATCTGGGGGTCCTCGACCAGCTCGCGGCCGAGGCTGGCGGCGATCGCCTCGTAGGTGAGGTCGTCCGGGGTCGATCCGATCCCACCGGAGGTGAACACCAGCCGCGGTCGTGTGCGTACGAGCTCGGCCGACAGCGCCTCGTCGATCGCCCGGGCGTCGTCGGGCACGACGTGGACACGGCTGAGTGGCACGCCGTGCTCACGCAGCCGGTCGGCCAGCCACGGGGAATTGGTGTCGGTGACGTAGCCGCCGAGGATCTCGTCGCCGATGACCACGAGCGAGGCCTCGAGCACACGCTCTCCTTTCTGGTGTCGGCCGACGTGGTCGGTGACCGGGCAGGGCGGCTGGCGAGGGTAGCCCGGGGCCGCCCAGCACCCGACGGACGGACCGGACCGTCGGGCGACGCTGCTAGCGTCGGTCGATGTGTACCTGGCTCCGGACGACGCCAAGACCGACGTCATCCTCGCCGCCGCTGCCGCCGTACTGGGCGTCACGCTGCGCGGGTTCGTCACCTCCCTGCCGCTGTATCCCCGGCCGGGGCTGGCTGCTGCGGTCCTGGACCTCGGCTGGATCGTGGCGCTGACCGCCCTCGTCCCCGTGCTGATGGTGCGCCACCGCCGTGACGGCGCCCGCGGGCTCGGGTTCGGCGACGCAGGGATCGGTGGCGGCCTACTGCTGGCCGTTCCGGCGCTCGTGGTCGGTCTCGGGGTGCAGCTGCTCGCGGGGGCCGCCCCGGTGACCGCGCTGCTCGGCCGCCTGGCGGCTCCGGCGACCGCATCGCTCGCCACCGACCTCGCGATCGGGCTGGCGCAGGTGGCCCTGTTCAGCGCCGGCGCCCTCGTGCTCTACGGCTTCCTGGCAAGCCGTGCGCGGGAGGGCTTCCCGCGCTCGCCGGACCTGCCGCTGACCCAGGCGCTGCGCACCGGCGGCACGGGCGTGGTCGCGGCCGCCGCGATCACCGGGCTCGTGCGTGCGGTCACACAGGGCTCGGCCGTCGCGTTCGGCTTCGTGCTGCTCAACGTGCTCGGGCTCGTTGCCGTCCTGCTGCTCGCCGACCGGCTGGTACCGCCCGGGCTGACCATGCCCCGCACGGTGGTGATCACCCCGCTGCTCGTGCTGGTGGTGGCCAACATCTTCGCCACCGGAGGGTTCCTCCGCGGCGATCTGCTGGGCGCACTGTACGGAGCAGCGCTCGGCGCCGGCGTCGTGCTGTCGGTGGCCGCACTCGCACAGACCCGTGACGGGATCGCGCCGGCCATCCCGCTGGTCATCGTGGTGCACTGGTTCCCGACCTGCCTGTCTCCGCTGACCCTGGTCAGCGGGCTGTGCTGACCAGCCAATGCAGACGGGGCAGCTGGCGGGGCACGGCTGGCGAGGTGCAGGGGGCTACCGGCCGAGTCGCCGACCCTGCGCGACCGGCCCGGCGCGACCGGCCGGGTGCGGCCGGCCCGGTACGAACAGCCTGGTGGGGCCGGCGGAGCCTCCCGGCGCTCGCCGCGAGCTCGACGCGTCACAGCAGCCGCACACGACGCAGTCGACGCAGGGCCAGCAGCCCGGGGACCACCGGTCCCCAGACCGTCAGCAGCCGGAACAGCACGACCGCACCGATGGCGCTGGCGGGAACCACCCCGAACGCGCCGAGGCCTGTCAGCGTGACGGCGTCGAGCACACCGAGCCCCGCTGGCGTGGTGGCGACCGCCCCGGCAGCCTCCGCGGCCAGGAACAGCGCAGCGACCGCAAGCAGCGGTGCTCGGCCCTCGAGGGCACGCATGCAGGCGTAGAGGGTCAGGGCACGCGTTGCGCTGATGGCGAAGGAGCCCGCCAGCAGCAGGCCCAGTCGGCCACGGTCCGGCGCGACCTGCCCCACCGTCCGCTCGGCACGCCGGAGCAGTTGTGCGGCGCGGATCCGCGCTGCTCGGCACGCGACCGCCACCGTCGCGACCAACACCGCGATGCCGGCCGCCGTCGCCACGAGACGTCCGACGGTCGGCACGGTCACGCCGAGCCGATCGATCAACCAGGGCGACAGCGCAGCCAGAGTCAGCAGATGGACCACGAACGCCGACGCGCGCGCCACCGCGACCGCGGCCAGCGCCTGGTCACGGGCCACACCAGTGCGTTCCAGGTACCTCGCGTTGATCGCCATGCCGGCGATGCCGGCCGGCGTGACCGCGGTGGCGGACGCTGCAGCGACCTGCACCTGGGTGGTGCGCAGGTAGCACAACCTGGCCGGCACGGCGCCCTGCAGCGCGATCGCCGAAGCGACGTGCGGCAGCACCGCGGCAATGACGGCCAGCAGGAGCCAGCCGGGACGGGCATCGACGACCGCCGCGAACCCGGCGGGGAGGTCGCCCACCTGCGGTGCGACCAGCCACGCCGCGACGCCGATCGCGAGCACGAGCGGGACGCCCCGCCGCCATCGGGCGAGCCCGCCCGTCGGGACGCGCAGCGTCCGCCGCCGCGTGGCCTCCAGTTCGATCAGCACCGCATCGCCTTCCGTGACGGCCGAACCGACCTGGGCCCCGGGTCACCTCGACGTCCGGTGGGCAGCAGCTGACGCTGGTGCCGGTCGACCGTCGTGGCCGACCGGCACCTCCCTGCCTGAGGACGTCTGCCCGGGGGTAGCTAGAACGTCCCGGCGGGGGCCGAGTCACGGCCGCGGCCAGCACCGGGGTCCGGCTGCTGCGGACCGGGTGACGCGTCCGAGTCGTCGGTTTCGGTGTCGTCGGTGTCTGCGTCGTCGGGGTTGCCAGCGTTGGCGATGCGCTCCTGGAGCGGGTTGATGCCCAGATCACGGTCCTTGAGCCGGACGTAGCTGGCGAGCAGGACCAGCAGCGCACCGATCGCGATCGCGCCACTGATGGCCATCATCAGTCCGGCCTGGCCCGCACCGTCGAAGTGGACGATGCCCTGGATGCCCTCGTAGGGGAACCGCGATGGCAGCCAGCTGTGGACGAGCACGCGGTAGCCGGTGGCCAACGCCTCGACCGGGACGGCCAGCAGGGTGAAGGAGAACAGCCACAGAAGCACCAGGATCGGCCAACCCCCGAACCCGAGCCAGTTCAGCACTGCGGACTGCAGGAGGAAGAACAGGGCGGTGGTCAGAGCCAGCGCGCCGAACAGCGCCCAGCTGAGCGAGATGTCGAGGCCGAGCAGCCAGTTGCCGACAGCGACGATCGACAGCGGCTGCACGATCGACAGCACGGCAACAATGACCAGCTGTCCGCCGAGGAACCCGGTCGGGGTGATGTCCTTGCGGTGCAGGCTCAGCCAGCTGACCAGGGTCGCGATCAGCGAGCCGATCCACAGCATCGCAACGAGGACCAGTGGGGTCTGGGCGTCACCGGCGTCCGCAGGCGCGTTGACGGCAACGATGTCGACCCGGATCGGCTCGGCCAGCACGTGCACCGCCTCGGGGGTGATGTCGATGCCGGCCTCGGCGACACCGGCCAACGTCTCGCTGCTGACCTCGGCGGCGGCGCCGGCGGCGATCCCGTCGATGATCTGCTCGACCGCCTGCGCGGCTTCGGGGTTGCGACCCCGGTTGCTGAGCAGCTCGAGCACCACCGGCTCCGGCTGCTCACCGGCCAGGTCGCCGAGCGCCTCGGTCGCCCCCTCGGGGATGATCAGCCCCGCGGCGACCTCCTTGTCGTCGAGCGCCTCGTCAAGTGCCTGCCGGCTGCCGACCGTCTGCCACTCGATCTGCTCGACCTCGGCGCCGGTCAGCTCGGCGCCCAGCTGACCTCCGTCAGCATCCAGCACCGCCACCGGCACGTCGGTCAGGTCCATGCTGGTCGAGGGACCGAACGTGGCGATCCCGAGCAGCACGTGGATGGCGATGACGGCGATGAACACGCCGATCGCCCGTCGTGAACGTAGGAACCCCCGCATCATCATCTCCTTGCTTCGGGCAGCCACGCCTGTCGCGGCTGCATGTTCCGTTTCGCTACGTCAGCGTATCGGTTCTCGCGCAGC
>SKSM01000240.1 GCA_007122985.1 Nitriliruptoraceae bacterium
CGTCGGTCGCGGTGGTCGACGCCGAGGTGGTGCGTCCGTCGACGGCCAGCGTCAGTGACACCTTGACCGCGTCCTCGCCGACGTGCTGGTGGATGAAGGAGTTGGCGAACCGCGTCAGTCCGTGCCGGGTGCGGGTGACCGAGACGTCCGCTTCGACGGTGGCGTCGTGGGCGGCGTCCTGGCGCCCGACCAGCGCGACGACCTGGTCCGCCAGCGACAGCAGGCCGGAGGTGTCGGTGGGATCACCGGTAGCCGGGGTGGGGGTGGCTCGAGAGGTCATGACTGGGCCTTCACGCCGACGCGGACGTTGCGGAAGCGGGCGGGGGCGGCGGGGTGGCCGGTGTGGCCGACCTGCATCGGCTGGCCCTTGCCGCAGTTGGGCACCCCCCACGGGAACCATTCGTCTCCGCCGGCGAGCATGTCCATCGACCCCCAGAACTGCGGGGTGATGCCGGTGTAGGTGGGGTTCTTGACCATCCGTGTGCGCCGACCGTCGACGACCTCCCATCCGATCTCGCAGCCGAACTGGAAGTTGAGCCGACGGTCGTCGATCGACCACGACCGGTTGGTCTCCATGATCACCCCGTGTCCGGTCTCCGCGACGATCTCGTCCATCGTGGCGTCACCCGGGGTGAGCCCGACGTTGGTCATGCGGACCATCGGCAGCCGGTTGAAGCCGTCGGCACGGACCATCCCACCTGGCGGCAGGCCGGCGAGGTGCGCCGAGTCGCGCCCGGAGAGGACCCCGACCCACGTGCCCTCCCGGACGATGTCGACGCGCTGGGCGGGCGTGCCCTCGTCGTCGTAGCCGAACGTCGACAGGGCGCCGGGGATCGTCGCGTCGGCGGTGATGTTCATCAGTTCGGAGCCGTACTTCAGGCGCCCGAGCTCGCTCAGGTCCAGGAAGGAGGTGCCGGCGAACGCAGCCTCCCATCCGAGGATCCGGTCCAACTCGACGGCATGGCCGACCGACTCGTGGATCTGCAGCGCCAGCTGCGAGGACTCGAGGATGACGTCCATCTCGCCGGACGGGCAGGGGTCGGCGGTCAGCAGCTGCACCGCCTCCTCGGCGATGAGTTGGGCGTTGCCGGGGAGGTCGAAGCCGCGCACGATCTCGAAGCCGCCGGTTCCGACGTGGCCGAAGGACTGCGGGTAGCTCCGGCGCTGGGTCTCCTGCTCGCCGACTGCAGTGGCGTCCATGCCGCAGCCGGCCTCCACCAGGTGCTGACGGATGCGGTGACCCTGGGACGAGACGAACCACTTGTCGATGTCCCAGAACATCAGCAGCGCGGTGCTGACCGCCACACCGTCGACCGCCGACATCGTCGCCGTCGCGTCGACCACGACCGCGACCTTCTGGTCGAGCGCCACCGCGAACGGGTCCTCGGTGTAGGGCGTCTCGTAGCTGTCCTGTGCCACCTCGACGTCGGCGAGCTCCAGTCCGCCGCCGGGCACCAGCGCGGATGCTCGCGCGGTGGCGGCCGCCTCGTCGCCGGCACGGCGCGCTGCGCGGTCGGTCAGCTCGCTGGTGGAGGCGAAGCCCCAGGACGAACCGACCAGGGCACGAACCCCCACGCCGGCGTCCTGCGAGCGGTTGACCGTCTCCAGCTCGCCGTCCTGGGCTCCGATGCGCTCCGCGCGACGGATCACCACCCGCGCGTCGGCGTAGGTCGCTCCCGCGGCCAGCGCGCCCTCAACAGCCGTCTGCGCGTAGTCGAACATCTCGTGGCCGGCCTGGTTGCTCGTCGCCACCTCGGGCGTCCTTCCCACGTCGTCCTTCCCACGTCGAACGACCCCGACACTACCTGCTCTCGACCGGCGTCAGACCCGTGCGGCGGGTCGTGGTCGTGGCTGGCAGGATGTGCACATGCCCCGCATCGACATCGAAGCCCTCGAGGACGAGTGGGAGGAGGACCACCACCTCCTCGCACGGCGCTCGCGCGACCTGTCGGTCAAGGCCAGGCAGCGCATCGAGCAGTTGGACACCGCCCGGGTCCTCGGGCTCGACCGGGGCCGGGTGACCGTCGACCTGAACGGCGAGGTGGTCGAGGCGGCGCTCGCCGGCACCATGCGCGGCGCGAAGGCCGCGGTCGGCGACTGGGTGCGGGTACGGCCGGCCAAGCGCGACGACGACCGGCCCCGGATCGTGGCGGTCCTGGACCGTGACTCGGTGCTGACCCGTACCGCCGACGACGTCGACGACGAGGAGCGGGTGGTCGTGGCCAACGCCGACCAGATCGTGGTCGTGCTCGCCGCGGACTACCTCGACGGTGGCACGCGGTTCCTGGACCGGGTGCTCGTCGCCGCCTCGGTCGGAGGACTCGACGCGGCCGCGTGTGTCAACAAGCTCGATCTGGTCGCCGACGACGACGCGGCGATGGCCGAGGTCCGGGCGGTCGTCGACCGCTACGAGGCGATCGACGTTCCCGTCCGGGTCACCAGCGCGCTGACCGGCGAGGGCCTCGACGAGCTGGGGCTGCTCGTGGCCGGGACGTGGACGGCGTTCGCCGGCCACTCCGGGGTCGGCAAGTCGCTGCTGTTCAACCGGCTCGTGCCGGACGCCGATCACCGCGTCGCGGCGACCGGCCGCTACGGGGGGCGGCACACCACCGTCGCCGCCTGGGCGTGGCATGCCGAGGCGCTGGACGCCTGGCTGGTCGACACCCCTGGGGTGCGCTCGTTCGGACTGGGCGGGCTCGCACCGGACCAGCTGGTGGAGCACTTCCCGGAGCTGCGCGACCTGGGCTGCCACCTCGACGACTGCACCCACACCGGTGAACCGGGTTGCCGCCTGACCCCGGGGATGGTCGACCCCACGCGCTGGGAGGCCTACCTGCGGCTGCGCGCGTCGCTGCAGGAGGGGGGCTGAGCGCCTGTGCGGGTGGGGGTGCGCCGACGACCACGTGCGAGGGCGGCGAGCGGGCCGGCCGCGACGGTGGATGTGTGGAGTGCAGGGGCCGCTTGGTGATCGCTGCGCTCCACGGTTCGGGGTCGGGCTGGCGACGGCGGAGGATGTGTGGAGTGCCGGGGACGGCTGGTGACCGTCGCACTCCACAGTTCGGGGTCGGGCCGGCCGCAGCACGTTTCGGCTGGTGCCGGGCCGGCTGCAGCACGTTTCGGCTGGTGCCGGGCCGTACCGCGCCGTAGTAGCGTCGCGGCCACGCCGAGTGCGGAGGGCCCGTGGGCTGGCAGGGTGCGTTGCTGCGGAAGGCCGGACGGGCAGCCGGCCGCCAGCTGCGCCGACCGTTGGTCGAGACGCCCGCCACCCAGGCACGCCGGTTGCAGGTCGATCCGCACTGGCGGCGGCACGAGGACGGCTACGCCGCTCGGCTTGGCCCGCGCCAGACCATCGACGTCGCCCGCCCGGTCGGGCGCTGGCGCCGCGTCGACCCGCACCGACCGAACGACGCGTGGCGATCGGTGTGGAAGTGGGCCGGGCTGCTCGGCTGGGCCGGAACGGTCGGGGCGGCCTGGTGGCTCGGCTCGAGCCGGGGCCGCGGACCGCTAGCCTCGGTGGGCGAGCTAGACCGACTTGGCGAGACCGTCGGCGCCGCGATCGAAGGATTCGACGAACTCGAGCCGTGACTCACTCGCCGTAACCGCCGGGGCTGTGGTCGTCGCCGCCGATCTGTGGCGTATGTGCTTCGTAGGGCCCCATATCGGGCCCCGGATCGGGGTCCGGACGGCCGAGTCCGGCGATGTGCCGGCCCACCGAGCCGGTCGCTACGCTCCGGTGGCCCCGGCGGGGTAGCCAAGTGGTAAGGCAGGGGACTGCAAATCCCCCATTCACGGGTTCGATTCCCGTCCCCGCCTCTCGAGTACTGCCGCCCCTGACCTGCGCAGACGCTGGCGGGGGCGGTCGTCGTCTGGCCCGGCGCCTCACCGTCGTACGAATCCTCGCATCACCCGAGCCGAACGGTGTTCTGGGCTTGATGCCGTTCCCGGGAGTGCTGTTCAGAAGGCTGCCGGTCGGTGCTGGCTGGGCCGATGTCGCCACGTTCGGCTCCGTGGCTCGAGGGGCGCGGCATCGTGGGTGGGACGCTGCTCGCCCCGGTGGCCGGCCCTGCGAGTCGTCGCTGTTGACGTGCAGCCTGGCCTGGGCCCATGATCCGGCCAAACCGGATGTCGTCGATCTCGACGCGCACGGGCAGATCTCGATGGTGGAGCTGGCGCGCGGCGTGGGAGGATCACCGGCCACGCTGCCCGCATCCGCGTGTGTGCAGCTCGGGTTGCCACCCGGGGTGACCATCGCGGCCGCCGCGGCACAGCTGCTCGATGCCACCATCGATCCGGATGGTCCGCGGTGCCGGTCGTTTCGTGCGGCCAGCTACTACCTGCGCGGCCTGGTCCGGCTCGACGCGGACCTGCGGCCCGACGCCAGCACGCACTGAACTGTATTCACCCCGTCGACGACACCAACGGCCCGCCCGGCGCCGGGATCGATCAGCCCGCACCGGTGATGCACGCATGACCGCAGACCAGCTGGCTGACCGCCGCCGGTCCTGCTAGCCGCCACGGGCAGCCCCATCGACGCCGACGTACGGGGAGCACGGATGAGCACCACAGCCTGGATCATCCGGATCTTCGTGCTGTCCGTCGTCTTCGGAGGCTCCGGCTTCGGCAGGCGGCGCAGGTGGCGACGTCCGCACTTGTCGTGAGAACAGAGACGCTCCAACGGATAGCCCCAACGAGGCGGGACACCATGACACGCACGCTGCACGCTGCACGCAGCGACAAGGCGACCGTCGGCCGTCTTCCTTCGTCACCTCACGGTCATCTCGCTGACCGTCCTGCTCGCGATGCACCTGAGCAGCCTGGCATCGCTCGCACAGGAACAACCGGTCGGACTCGGAACCGCTGACAGCTTCGCGGTGCTGGCCGGTTCGACGATCACCAACACTGGATCCACCACGATCACCGGCGATGTCGGCCTCCACCCGGGAACTGCGGTCACGGGCTTCGAGTCCGTGACGCTCGACGGCGAGGGACACATCGATGATGCCATCGCCAAGCAAGCCAAGGTCGACCTGGTCACCGCCTACGAGGACGCCGCCGGTCGCACCCCGGTCACCACGCTGGACTCCGCCGAGCTCGGTGGCCGGACACTGACGGGTGGTGTCTACGGCAGTGCGTCCGAGCTCCAGATGACCGGGACGCTCACGCTCGACGCGCAGGGCGACCCCGAGACCGTGTGGGTGTTCCAGGCCGGAAGCACGCTGATCACCGCGACGGACAGCAACGTGAACCTCGTCAACGGCGCCGATGCCTGCAACGTCTTCTGGCAGGTCGGCAGCGGCGCAACCCTCGGGTCCAACTCCACCTTCGCCGGGACGATCATGGCGCTGACCTCGATCACGCTCACCACCGGAGCGACCATCCAGGGCCGGGCCCTCGCGCGCAACGGTGCCGTCATCATGGACACCAACACCATCACCAACGAGGCATGCGCCGCCGACACCGGCACCGGCAACGGTGATGACATCGATGACGGCATCGGTGACACGACCGGCCAGATCCGGCAGGTTCCGTTTGGATCGGTCGCTGCCGGCGGCGGGCCGGCCGCAGCAGCCACCAGGGGTCTGTGGTGGCTGTCGGCTGGCGTGCTCATGCTCCTGATGGTCGGTGGCGCGCTGGGCGTCTTCGCACGGCGGCGGATCAAGGCTTGACGATGCACCGACGACTGCGCTTCGCGAGCCGGCTACAGCCGAGCCGGCTGCTGCTGGTCTCTGTGATCAGCGTTGCGATGGTCGTGTCCCCCGGCAGCATCGGCAACGGCCTGGACACGACGTCGACACCGCAGGGCGGACCGGCTCGCGAGCTCCTGTTGGCGGCCAGCACCACAACCACCCGTGTGCCGCCGGTCACGATGCCTCCCCAGCCGACACAGGGTGCGGACCCTTCCGCCTCGCGCCCCTCCGGCCAGACCACAGTCGATACCGATCCCTCGCACCCGGCTGGAGCGGAGCCGATGGCCGCGGCTGCCCCGGTCCGGCTCCAGATCCCGTCGATCGGCGTTGACTCGGAGCTGATGGATCTCGGGTTGCAGGCCGACGGGACCTTGGAGGTCCCGCCGGGCGGGTTCCCAGCCGGGTGGTACACCGGTGCGCCGACGCCGGGAGAGCTCGGTCCGGCGGTCATCGCTGGCCATGTCTACTGGGGCGGACAACCTGGCGTCTTCTTCGACCTGCGCGAGCTCTCGACCGGTGACGAGATCGCGGTCTCCCGACAGGACGGCAGCACGGCACGGTTCCGTGTCACGCGGGTCGAACGGTTCGCCAAAGACGAGTTCCCCACCCAGCAGGTGTACGGCGACCTCGAGCACGCGGGGTTGCGGCTGATCACCTGCGGTGGAAGCTTCGACCGGCAGATGCGCAGCTACGTCGGCAACCTGGTCGTGTTCGCCGATCTCGTCGGAAGCGATGCGGCCCACGGTGCCGATTGAAATCCAGGCCACAGCTGATCGGTGGCGACGTGGACGAGCGTGTCGGATCACGAGTGTTCAGTGACGACCGTCCATCGTCAGCACAGCGGCGCCGGTGAAGCGACCGTGAGCGAGGTCGGCGATCGCGTCCGGCGCCTGATCGAAGTGGTAGGGCGTCGTGGTCACGGACAGGTCGAGCCGCTCGGCGATGGCCAGGAACGCCTCGCCGTCGGCGCGGGTATTGGCCGTCACCGAGCGCAGATCCCGTTCGTAGAACAGGTGGCTGTGGTAGTCGAGCTCCAGCCGACCGGACACGTGGATCCCTGCGATCGCCAGCGCCCCACCGCGGGCCAGGCAGCCGAGGCCATCGGCAATCACGTGGCCTGCCGGTGCGAACGAGATCGCCGCGTCGAGCAGGGTCGGAGGGCGCTCGCCCGCATCACCGGCCCAGGCAGCCCCCAGGTCCAGGGCGAGGTCCCGGCCGGCCTGACTGCGGGTGACCACATGCAGCTGCGCGCCCATCGCGAGCGCAACCTGGGCGGTCAGGTGCGCCGACGCCCCGAACCCCCAGATGCCCAGCCGGTCACCCGGCTGGAACCCGGAGCGCAGCAGTGCGCGGTAGCCGATGATCCCTGAGCACAGCAGGGGAGCGGCGTGCTCGTCGTCGATGCCGTCCGGAAGGCGGTAGGCGAACGCCTCGGGAACCACGGCGTGCTCGGCGTAGCCCCCATGATCGGTCCAGCCGGTGAACCGCGGTGCGTGGCACAGGTTCTCCGCGCCGTGACGGCAGGCCCGACAGGTTCCGCAGGTGGAGCGAAGCCAGGCGATCCCGATGCGCTCGCCGATCGAGAACCGGCTCGTGCCCGGACCCAGACGGTCGACCTCGCCGACGATCTCGTGGCCCGGGACCACCTGGTCACGCTGCGGTGCGAGGTCGCCTTCGGCGACGTGCAGGTCCGTGCGGCAGACCCCGCAGGCCAGGACGCTGATCCTGACCTCGCCCGGACCCGGTTCGGGGACGGGCAGGTCGACGGCGTCCAGTGGCTGGTCGTCGGCCGGTCGCGGATCACCGACCACCCAGGCGCGCACGCTCCACCTCCGACGAGCGGATCGGGTCGAGGCTACTCGTCGCGGACCGGCCCGCGCGGGGCACGGACGTCGGCGGGTCGATCACGCCAGCAGGTGGCCGCGCAGGCCGGCCGTCAGCGCATCGACGTCCGTGCCGTGGCTGCGCAGCAGCCCGGCGACGCCACCGTGCGCGGCATCCAGGCCGTCGAGGTAGGTGGTGATCGTCGCCCGCCGGGCGTGCACGATCGGGCGGGTCGCCACCTTCCGCCGGGCCCTCGCAGCACGGACGGGGCCGAGATGCGACAGCGCACGTTCGACCAGCGCGTCGACGGCCTGCTCGCTGCGCGTGTAGTCGGCGATGACCTCCTCACGCGGCACACCGAGGAGTTCGAGGACCGCGGCGATCAGGATGCCGGCACGGTCCTTGCCCCACGCACAGTGGACGAGCACGGCGGGTCGGGCCCCGCCGGCGAGCAGCTGAAGTGCCCGGTCGAGGCTGTCGACGTTGGCTTCGGCCGACCACACGTAGCGTCTGCCGAGATCCTCGTCGCTGGCGACGTCCGGCAGGTCGTGCGCCGCGGCCAACCCACGGAAGGGGACGTGGTACGCCGCGACGCCGGCACGGTCGAGCTCGGTGCACGGAGCCTGCTCGGGCTCGTTCACCGAGCGCAGGTCCAGGCGTGAGGCCACCTCGAGGTCCGCCAGCCGTGCCACCTCGCCGTCGGCGAGACCGACCGGCTCGGCGCTGCGCAGCAGCCGTCCCGGGGCGATCTCGCGGCCGTCCGTCGTTCGTGTCCCGCCGAGGTCGCGCAGGTTGAGCAGGCCGGGCAGGCGGGGTTCGTCGGTCACGTCAGCGTCCTCGCAGGGGCGCGGTGGCCAGGGTCGTGGAGGGAGGTGGTCGGGCACCCAGGCTAGGTTGTCCAGCCGCCGGCGGAGGAAGTGGACGTGACGATCGCGGTGGATCTGCTGGTGTTCGAGCAGTTCGACCTGCTCGACCTCGGAGGACCGTATGAGGTGTTCCACGCGGCCAATCGACTGGCCGCGCGTCGGGACCGCGCCGCCGAGTTCTCCCCGCGGACCGTCGGTGCGTCGGGCCGGCCGGTTCGCGCGTCCGGCGGGTTGACCGTCACCCCCGACACCACGGTTGCTCGCGCCGTCCAGGCCCGGTCGCAGGCGGCGCCCAGCGGTGACGGGGCGCACCGCGCGGCCGCTGCGGACGACGGCCCGGCCGCACGGGTCGCGGTGATCCCGGGGGCGATCGACATCGACGCGGTGGTCGGCGACGGCACGACCCTGCAGGCCATCCGCTCCCTCGCCGATGCCGCCGACCTGGTGGTGAGCGTGTGCACCGGGTCGGTGCTGCTTGGCGCCGCCGGTCGCCTCGTGGGCGTTGCCGGCGCCACGACCCATCACGAGGACCTCGAGGTGCTGGCGCGCTACCTCGATGTCGGCGAGGTGGTGTCCGACGTGCGGTGGGTCGACGCCGGCACCGTGGTCACCGGCGGCGGGTTGTCGAGCGGCCTGTCGACCGCACTGCACGTGGTCCATCGACTGGTCGCTCCACAGCTCGCGCGCGCCGTCGCGGCCAACCTCGAGCACGCCTGGTCGCCCCACGACGGGGTGACCCTCGCGGCGCAGGTCCCGGGAACGGCATGACGGCAGGGCTGCTGCTCGGGCTCGGTGCGGCGGTCGGGTACGGACTGGGCGACTTCCTCAGCGGGCACTACAGCCGCCGGTTGGGGATCATGCCGGTGCTGACGGTCGCGCAGCTCGCCGGGCTGGTGGTGCTGCTGGCCATTGCGCCCGTCTCGCCGCCACCGACGGGGGTTGCGGACCTGCTCTGGGGTGGCGTGGCCGGGCTGCTGGGCGTCGCCGGCGGGGTGCTGCTGCTCTACGGCTTCCGCCACGGACGACTCAGCGTCGTCTCTCCCGTCAGCTCGCTCGGAGCGGCCGGGGTGCCGGTGCTGGCCGACCTGCTCGTCGGCAACCGGCCGACCACCCCGGCGCTCGTCGGGGTCGCGGTCGGCCTGGTCGCCATCTACCTGGTCAGTCTGGCAGTCGAGGACCCGACCCGGCGTCGCACAGCGCCGGCCGCCGGGGTGTGGCCGGGCCTCGGATCGGGGATCGGCTTCGGCGGGCTGTACCTCGCGCTCGACCGCGCTGACCCGGGCAGCGGCGCGTGGCCGGTGATCGCCGCCCAGGTGGCCATCGTCATCGCGGTCGCCGCGGTCGTGCTGCTGCGGGGTCAGCGGATCGCGATCCCCTGGCGCTCGGTCCCGGGCGTGGCCGCCGCCGGGGTCGCCACCGCGGTTGCGACCGCCAGCTTCGTGTTCGCCGCCCGTGCGGGCTTCGTGTCGATCGCGGCGGTGCTCGCCTCGTTGTCGCCGGCGGTCACCGTCCTGCTGGCACGGTGGCTGCTGCAGGAGGGCCTGCGCGCCCACCAGCTGGTCGGACTGGTCGGTGCCGGTGTCGCGCTGGTCCTGATCGGCATCGGCTGATCGGCCACCGCTGGCGGCATCGGCTGATCGGCCACGGCTGGTGGCAACGGCCGGCGCGCCGGACGGGGGCGGGTGCGCCATCTACACCGCCAGCTCGGAGACTGCGTCGTCGATCCGCCGGGCGTGGTCGGGGTCGAGCTGCCCGTCCTCGGCCCAGCCGGCGACCTGGTCACGCAGCTCGTCCGCCTGGTCGCGCAGGTCCCCGGGGTCGTCCTCCTCGTCCAGCAACGACTCGAGCCCCGCCAGCAGGTCCTCGGCGTGCGGGCCCCAGGACGGCGCGGTGCCGGCTACCTCGGCGAACAGTCGGCTGGCGGCCTGTAGCGTGCCGCGTTCCGGTCGTTGGAGTGCCTCGAGGAGTTGCACGGTGTGGGCGGCCAGCGTCGAGTCCAGCTCCCCGTCGAGGTGCCAGGCACCCACCTCGCCGATCAGCTCGCGCGCGTCCTCGCGCTGGTCGGCCCAGTCGTCCTCGTCGCGTACGTCGCGCAGGTCGTCGCGCAGCCGGTCGATCGCCTCCGGGGGTCCGTTGCCGCCGCCGTGATCACCGGTCGCGACGTCGTCGGTGTCGACGTCGCGCAGTCCGCGGATCAGATCGTCGAGCGCCACCAGGGCGGTCTCGCGGTCCAGGGTCTCCTGGTCCAGGGGAGCGAGACCAAGCGGCCCGTCCTGGTCGGACGCTGATGCCACGGCACGGTCGTCGTCGCCCTCCGTGACCTGACCGGATTCGGCATCGGTGTCCGCCGACTCGTCGGCCGGCTGTGCCTGGTCGGGTCCGGTGTCCTCC
>SKSM01000216.1 GCA_007122985.1 Nitriliruptoraceae bacterium
AAACCCTCGCATGGGAGGGTTTCTCGCGGTGCCGCGTTGCTGTGGGCGGGGGGTGCGGGCGCACGGCGGCGCGCGCGACTTGACCGGCCGGTCTCCGGGCGTCAGGGTCGCTGCGAATCCACTGGAGGGGTGCGCACATGAACACGGTCGCGGTGCTCGGCGGCGGCTTCGGAGGTGTCGCCGCGGCGATCGAGCTCCGCGAGCACCTGGCGGACGACGGCGAGGTGGTCCTCATCGACCGCCGCGATCACTTCGCGATGGGGTTTGCGAAGCTGTGGGACCTGGCCGGCATCCGGCCGATCGCGGAGGGGACCCGCTCCCTGCGGAACCTCGAACGCAAGGGCATCGACGTGCGCCAGGCCGAGATCACCGGCATCGACGTCGCGAGCCACCGCGTGCAGACCAGTGCGGGCGCGGTCGACGCCGACGCACTGGTGATCGCGCTCGGAGCGCCGCCCGCAGCGCAGCACCGCGAACTGCTGACCGCCCCTGGCGCGCACGACCTCTACGACCCCGCGGCCCTGCCGGCCATGCGCGACGACCTCGCCTCGATCACCAGTGGTCGGGTCGTGGTGTCGATCCTCGGTGGCCCGTTCAAGTGCCCGCCGGCCCCGTACGAGGCTGCGCTGATCGTCGATGCGCTGCTGCGCGACCGCTGGGTCCGTGACGACGTCGAGGTGGTGGTCACCACCCCGCAGCCGATGGCGCTGCCGGTCGCCGGGGTGGACGCGAGCCAGTACGTCGCCGAACACCTCGACGGTCACGGCGTGGAACTGCGCCCGCAAGCCCGCGTGGTGGACGTCGACGCCGCCAGCAGGAGGGTCGTGTTCGCCGACGACGCCCCGGAACTCGGCTACGACCTGCTGTTGGGCGTCCCCGCCGACACGCTGCCGCAGGTGCTCGCCGACGCCGGGCTCGCCGGGCCCTCGGGCTGGCTCGAGCCCGACCCGCACACGCTTCGGCTGCCGGGCGAGCGGCTCGTGGCGGTCGGCGACTGCACGCGCATCCCGACCGCGACCGCGCAGCTGCCACACGCCGGGGTGTTCGCTGCCGCCCAGGCCCGCGTCGCGGCCAGCAACATCGTGGCGGACCTCGTCGGCGGGGCCGACCAACGGTTCGACGGCCACGGCTACTGCTTCCTGGAGCTCCCGGGTGAGCAGGTGGCGTTCGTCGAGGGCGACTTCTACGCCGACCCGCCCAACGTGTCGCTGACCCCCGCCGACCACGAGCAGTTCCGGCGCAAGCAGGCCTACGAGCGCGACCACCTCGCCGTGTGGTTCGACTGAGCGCTGCCGCCCGACCGGCGCGGGCGCCGTATCGTTGGGGTTGCAGCGACAGCCTGTCACCGACCACGCCCGACCGCCCGAACCCCCAGACCAGGAGCCGTATCCGTGCATGGCATCGTGCTCGCCGCCGGCGGAGGGATGCGGCTGCGTCCGCTCACCGACGACCTGCCCAAGACCCTGCTGCCGGTGACCGACGACGGCCGCAGCATCCTCGAGCTAGCCGTGGCCAACCTCGCCGCGGTCGGGATCGACGAGGTGGTGGTGGTCACCGGTCACGCCGCGGCGGCGATCGACGCGATCGCGCCGGAGCTCGAGCAGCGCTACGGCGTCCAACTCGAGCAGCGGTTCAACGAGCGCTACGACACCTGGAACAACGCCTACTCGGTGTGGCTGGTGCGTGACGTCATCGCCCGCGGGGCGCTGCTGGTCAACGGCGACACCGTCCACCCGGTCGACGTCGAGCAGCGGCTGCTGGCCGCACGGGGCACCGCCGACGTGCTCATCGCCATCGACGACGACAAGTCGCTCGGTGAGGAGGAGATGAAGGTCCTGCTCGACGACGGCCGGCTGCGCCGTATCACCAAGCTGATGGACCCGGCCGAGGCCCACGGGGAGTACATCGGGGTGACGCTGTTCGAGCCCGCGGCGGGCGAGCCGCTCGGCGCGGCCCTACAGGCGACGTTCGAGCGCGACCCCGGGCTGTACTACGAGGACGGCTACCAGGAGCTCGCCGACCGCGGCGGCTCGGTCGCCGGGGTGTCGATCGGGGCCGGGGTGGACTGGGTCGAGGTGGACGACCACGCCGACCTGACCCGCGCCCGGGCGGTCACCGCCCGGGCCGAGGGGCGCGAGCCCGGTGTGGTCGCCGGTGACGCTGAGGTGTCCGCCGACCGTCCCGCCGACGCCGGGTCGGATCGGACCGCCGACCGTCCCGCCGACGCCGGGTCCTGAGGAGGCAGCGTGGCCACCGTCGATGCCGCGGCCGAGGAGGAGGTCGCGCCGGTCCTCGAGCGCCTGCGGGCGCTGATCGACCCGGTCTATCTCACATTGCTGGCGATCGGTTTCGCCGCACAGCTGATCGGCCTGGTGCTGCTCGAGCCGGTCGTGGTGCTGGCCGGCCTCGCGGTCGGTGCGGTGGCTGACCTCGCCACCGCCGACGAGCGCAACGACTACCGGGGACGGCTGCGTCGCTTCGGGCTCGGCCTGCTGCTGCGGGCGGTGTTCCGGTCGCTGCCGATGCTGGCGGTCATGGGGCTGGTCGCAGCGCCGCTCTGGGCGGTGGTCGGCTACCTCGTCGCCGTCCTGCTGATCGGACTGGCGACCCGCACGGTCGGCTGGGCGCTCGGCAAGGTCCTCCAGGAGGCCCCGGCGGTCGCCGAGCGCAACCTCGACGAGGAGGTCGGGCTCGCCCGGGTCCTCAGCCGGCTGCGGCGGCAGCGCCTGCTGACCATCGGGCTGCTCGCGGTGCTCGAGCTGCCGCTGGCGGTGGGGCTCTGGGCGGCCGCCGACGGGCACGGCCCCGACGGCACCGCCGGCACGGCGAC
>SKSM01000335.1 GCA_007122985.1 Nitriliruptoraceae bacterium
GACAGCTCCGGCAGCGCGCAACGCCGTGGCCAGCACGTCCGGCTGCGGGGACCGCACCAGGACTGCCCGACCCTTGGCCGTGGCCGTAATCGCGGCAACACGGTCGTGCGTGACGAGCCGAGCAGCGCGGCCGCGAGCCCGAGCCGTTGACGCATCCCCAGCGAGTACCCGCCGGCGGCGCGGTCAGCCGCATCGGTCAGGCCGACGAGCTCGAGCACCTCGTCGACGCGGGTGCGTGCGAGCCGAGCGGATGCAGCGAGAATCCGCAGGTGGTCGCGGCCGCTCCGGCCGGGGTGGAAGGCGTCGGCCTCGAGCAGCGCGCCGACCTGCAGTGCCGGGTCGTCGAGCTCCCGGTAGCGGCGACCGGCGAAGGTGGCTGAGCCGGCGGTGGGGGCGATCAGGTCCAGCAGCGCCCGCATCGTGGTCGACTTGCCGGATCCGTTCGGTCCGAGGAAGCCGGTGACGACACCGGGGCGGACCGTGAACGACAGGTCGTCGACGGCGCGGGTCTCACCGAACTGCTTGGTCAGGTGGTCGATCACGAGATCGGTCATGGCGGCGGGCCTCAGACTCAGGGGTTGGATGTGCCCCTACTCTCGCCCTGAAGGCCGCCGCCGGCGTCAGGCGGACGGGTGAACCTCGCCTCCCCCGTCGGGGTGAGGACCTGGCCGCACCAGCCCGTGCTCGTAGGCGTAGATCACCGCCTCGACGCGGTCACGCAGGCCGAGCTTGCGCAGCACGTGTGCGACGTGGGTCTTCACGGTCGAGGGCTCGACGTAGAGCCGCTGGGCGATCTCGCCGTTCGAGGCGCCGCGCACCAGTTCGTGGAACACCTCGAGCTCCCGTTCGGTGAGCTGCGACAGCTGCTCCGAGAGCTGGTGCGTCGGCCCCTCGGGAAGTCGGCTGAAGCGCTCCACCACCTGGCGGGTGACGGCAGGATCGATCAGACCGGCACCGTTTGCCGCTGCCCGAACGGCATCCAGCAGGGTGTCGGGATCGCTGTCCTTGAGCACGAAGCCCACCGCGCCGGCCTGCAGCGCCTCGTAGACGTACTCGTCGGCGTCGAAGGTGGTCAGCATCACCACCGTCATGCGGTCGGTGACGTCGCGACCGGCCAGCATCCGCGTCGCCTCGATGCCGTCCATGCCCGGCATCCGGATGTCCATCAGCACCACGTCGGGCTGCAGCTCACGCGCCCGCCGGACCGCCTCGCCGCCGTCGCGGGCCTCCCCCACCACCTCGATGTCCCCGTCGGCGGTCAGCACCATGGCAAGGCCCGAGCGGACCATTGCCTGGTCGTCGACGATCACCACGGATACCACGTCGGTCATGCCCTCCGGTCACACTGCCGTGTGAGCAAAGCGCCCGCGACGGCACACGTCCAGGGGCGTGGGTCTCTGACCGCATCCGGACCGATCGACGTAGGCTGCCCGTCGATGCCCGTTCCAGCCTGGCTGACCCGACGACCCCTGCCGCGCCCGCTCTCGGACGGCGCGCTGCTGGCCGTCCTCGCCCTGCTGGCCGCTGCCAGTGCGGCCCTGGCGCCGGTCGACGTGAGCGTGCCTGTGCTCCTCGCCGCGGGTCTGGCCCCCCTGCTCGCGCTGTGGTGGCGCCAGGACGCGCCCCTCGTCGTGTTCGTGCTGATGCAGCTGCTCGCGGTGCCGTCACGGCTCCTGGCCGGCGCGAACGGCCCCGCTGAGCTGGCGGTGCTCGTCGCCATCTACACCGTCGCCTCGCGACGCAGCGTGCGCTGGACCATCGGCGCGGTGGCGATCGACGCCGTCGCGATGACCGTCTGCCTGTCGATCGCGGCGGCGATCCAACTGCAGGTCGTCGAGGTGGTGGGGCAGCTGGCCGCCGGGACCGTCGCTGCGCTGCTGGGCCTGTACGTCCAGTCGCGTCGTGCGGCCGAGCAGGCACTGCACGAGCGGGCGGACCGGCTCGACCGCGAGCGCGAGCTCAACGCCCGGGCTGCCGTCGAGGAGGAGCGGCGGCGCATCGCACGCGAACTGCACGACGTCGTCGCCCACCACGTGAGCGTGATGACGCTGAAGGCCGGAGCCCTGGAGAAGCAGCTCAGCCGCACCTCGGAGGAGCCCCTGCTCACCGAGACCGCCGCCGGCATCCGCCACACCGGACAGCAGGCCATGACCGAGCTGCGCCGGCTGCTCGGGCTGCTGCACCGCGACTGGGACGACGACGGCCACGCGCCACAGCCCGACCTCGACGCCCTGGAACTGCTGGCAGCGCGCATGCGTGACGCAGGGATGCCGGTCGAGCTGCGCCTGTCGGGCGACACCGACGGGATCAGCGCCGGCATGGCCCTGGCGATCTACCGGATCATCCAGGAGGCGTTGACCAACACCCTGCGGCACGCCGGACCGGTGCCCACCACGGTCGAGGTCACGGCCGGCGACACCGAGGTGGAACTGCGTGTCCGCGACCAGGGGCCGACGCCCACCGCCCCGCCCAGCTATCCGAGCGCTGCGCCGGTGGGCGGCCACGGCCTGGTCGGGATGCGCGAACGGGCCGCGCTGTTCAATGGCAGCGTGACCGCCGAACCACACACCGACGGCGGGTTCGAGGTGCGCGCCCACCTGCGACGCACCGACGAGGGCGGCGCGGGCCGCGGAAAGCCAGCTCGACACTGATCTCCGTGACACTGCCGGCGAGACCATGGGCGTCGAGAGGGTGGTGCCAACCGGTACGACCGGTCACTGCAGGACGGGGGCGAGCAGCTCGTCGACCGGCGCGTCGGCAGCATCCTGCACCGGGCGCGCGAGGTAGAACACGGTGTGGTGGTAGCCGTCGGACTCCAC
>SKSM01000281.1 GCA_007122985.1 Nitriliruptoraceae bacterium
CAGCACCGGGTCGGCCAGGTTGAGCAGCGCCAGCGGTGCGACGATCGGCACGACCAGCAACGGCAACGCGGCCCGGGCCACCTCGACGGCGGCCCGTCCGCCGGAGCGTCCCGCGACCGCTGTGGCACGGCCGGCGGCGACCAGCCCGCGGCCGGTCGCAGTGGCTGCGCGGGGAAGTGCGAGCCGTTCCACCGTCGGGTGGGGCTGCTCGTCGGCGAGGTAGTAGCCGTCGAAAGGATCACCGGCCTCCTGCCACCGCTCCAGCAGCCCCAGGGTGCCCTTGGGTAGCTTGATGCCGTGCAGCGCGTCCAGTGGATAGATCCGCCAGGCTGCTCGGGCCTGCTGGTGGCGGACCGGCCGGTCGAACAGCGGTGCGCGACCGACCGGCTGGGCCGTCAGGCCGTGACGTCGCGCCAACCGTCGGACCATGCCGGCCTGCTCGGCCTCCACCGCCGCCGATAGTTGCCGCCACGCCGTCGCAGTCTGCTCGACCTCATGCTCGGTGACCGTCTGTTCAAGCGACCTTCGGGCGGCCGTCGCCCGACGGCGTCGCAGCGGGGTCGACCAGCCGTCGTGGGCCAGCGCGCGGCTGGCCGCCGCCAGCACCGGCGCCCGACCCGATGCTTGCGTCGCCAAGAGCCGTTCCAACTCGCCGGCGAGCCGGTCGGGGTGTGTGGCCGAGCGGCCGACGCGGCTCAACGTCCCCATCGCATGCTCACCTCTCTGTACCTGATCTGCACCTGACGGTCCCGCCACCGATCACTGACGGACGGCCACGCATCCGGGCCCCGCAGCTCTCCGGCAGCCGTGACCACATCGTGCTGTCGAGACATCTCACCGTCGACACACGCAAGCGGCGTATCAGGCCCGGGTGTCGGGACGTTCAGCCAGTGTCAGCGCGATGCCCGCCGCCCGACTCCAGCCCATCATGCCCGCAGCGGTGGACATCCGTCCAGGGCTGCGCTAGGCATGGGGCAGACGATAAGCAGGGCAAGCATGGTCGTCGGGGCCGTACACCACCGTGACTCGCTCGATGCCGCCCTGCCCGCGCGGCTCGCCGACAGCCTCCAGAGCATCTTCCCGGTCGAGGTGGGCAGCTTCGGCCTGTCGCTGCACGGCGTGAACGTTGGTCATCCTGGCTGGTTTGGCCACCACGACGCGACCTGGGCGCGACAGGTGTCGCTCACGCTCATCCCGAACCAGGGTGAGCTGACCGGCCCCCCGGTGGATGTGCGGCTGGCAGCGGTGCCGTGGTTCGTGGATGCCAGCACCGTCCGGCTGGCACCCGACCATGTGCATGTCCCGGCCGACCATGACGGGCTGTTCATCGGCCGGCCGCGGGTACCGCTGGCGCAGCTGCGTTCCCGGCCTGGGCTGCATGTCGTCGATCGTGACGGGCCGGCCGTCGCGCTGGTGCCTGATCTCGGCGCGCGGGTGGAGCTGCATCCGCGTGGCAAGGCCCGGCGGCTGGTCGACCAAGGCTTCACGGTGCGCATCCCCGGGCGCCCGCAGCGAGCCGTCGACGTCGATGAGCACGGTCAGGTGGAGCAGAAGGATCCGGTGTCGCAGATGCTGGCTCGGCTGTTCGGGCAGCCCGCAGAGGCGGAGCAGGTCGCCTGGCTGACCCCGCCAACGGTCGCAGCCATCGACGAGCGGCTCCAGCTGGTCTCCGACGCCGAGCAGCGACGGGACGGGCAGCTCGGCCCTCAACATCTGGTCGGCATCCGCGCCCTGCTCGCCGCCGCCTCGGCGACCGACTGCGAGGACGAGACCGACCTCGATCACAGCGAGCTGCGCTGCTACGGCGAGGTGGTCCACGACACGCTACTGGCCGCGATCATCGGCGGGCTCGTTGCCACCCGCCGCGACCAGCGGACCTACGACTTCGCCCGCCGGCTGGCCGGCCAGCTCGACCACGACGGGGACGCCGGCCGGGCTCTTGAGGCACTGCTCGCACCGGTGCGGGCACAGGTGAGCCGTCTACTGGCCGGCCTGTGGAAGGGTGAGATGCCGTCGGGTGGTCCTGCGGGTGGGACGGGCCGGGGCGCGCTGGTGGTCGAGGACGACACCACCAACACCCTGGCCCGCTTGGAGCGCCGCCGCACGGTGACCCGGTTCGGCCCCGGCGGGCTGCCACGGCCGTGGCGGGGTCAGCCGCACCTGCGCGACACCCATCCCAGCTACCGGCGTCGGCTGTGCCCGCTCCAGACCCCCGAGAGCGAGGACATCGGCTTGGTGCGGTTCCTCGCGCTCGGCGGCCGCATCGCCGACGGTGGCATCCACCCGGCCGAAGGGTGGGAGGGCGACGGGTGGGCGGATGTGAGCCCAGCGGCAGCCCTGGTGCCCTTCCTCAATCACGACGACCCGGCGCGGGCGCTGATCGGCGCGAAGAACCTCAAGCAGGCCGTGCCGGTCGAGGGCGCCCACCCGCCGGTGATCGCCACCGGTGTGGAACGGCTGCTAGCCGGCGCCGGGACGGTGCGCGCCGAAGCCGGCGGGACGGTGGTGGCCACCGACCCGCTCCAGGTGCGACGGTTCGACGGCACCGTCGCCGAGGTGCCGATCGACCGGCACGGTTGGAGCCCCTCGGGGGTCGACCGGCGCTGGACGCTCACGGTTGAACAGGACACCGACGTGCAGGCGGGGCAGGTGCTGGCACACGCGCCGGACGTGCGCCTCGATGACGTTGGTGAGCCCTGGCTGTCGCTCGGCGCCGACTGTCTGGTCGCGTTCACTCCTTGGTTCGGGCTCAACTTCGAGGACGCCATCGTGGTCAGCGACGTGCTGGCCGACCGGTTCGCCAGCCACCACGTCCTCG
>SKSM01000092.1 GCA_007122985.1 Nitriliruptoraceae bacterium
CACCCACGGCCCCGCCAGCTTCGACCTGGCCCGCTACCACTCGCTGCGTGGCCGCGCCGGTCCGGCGCTGGGGCTGCTGCACCGCATCGAGGGCCCGAACGTGGCAGAGATGACCGAGCTGCTGGCCCCCTACGCGCAGCCGGGTCCCACTGCCGCCGGGCGAAACGACCCCTGCCCATGCGGATCCGGCCGCAAGCACAAGGTGTGCTGCCAGGCCCACAACGGCTGGCCGCTGGCCGACCGGCTCGACTGGGTGTGGCACAAGCTGATCAGCTTCATGACCAGCCCACGGGGGCAGGATCTCACCCAGCCGATCGTGCGCGCCTGCGGCGTGGACCCCGGCGACTCCGCGGCCCACCACGTTGCGGTGCTCAACTTCTCGCTGTTCGAGGGTGGGCTGCTCACCGAGCTGTGCGACGTCCGCGGCTCGCTGCTGCCCGCCGACGAGCTCGAACTGCTGCGCGACTGGTCGCAGGTGCGTGCAGGCGCCTACGAGCTGCTCGAGGCCGCCGCCGACGGCACCTGCACCGTGCTGGACCTGCGCACCGGCGATCGCACCACCTTCGTCGACCACTCGATCGCCGGTGACCTGGACCCCGGCACCGCGATGGTTGCCTGGCTGGTGGACGAGCCGCAGGGGACGGTGCCCTCCTACGGCCTGATCGTCGTGCCCGACCACCGCCGCGAGGACCTGCTGGACCTGCTCGACGAGCAGCCCACCGCGGCCGACCTCGCGGACTGGTACCGCAGCCTGTCCGCGCCCCCGCAGCTCGGCACCACCGCCGGCGATCCCCTGGTGTTCACGACGCTGACCTACCAGGTGGCCGACGGCGCCGCGGCGCGTGCGGCCCTGGCCGATCACCTCGAGGACGACGGTGACGCCCTGGTCGCGTTCGAGGAGCGTGACGGGCAGCGCTGGCTGCGCGGCAGTGTGGAGTTCGCCGGCGACCAGCTGACCGTCAGCACCACCTCGGCGTCCCGGGCAGCGTGGTTTACCGACCTGATCGGCCGGGTCCTGCCAGACGCGACGCTGGTCGACGAGCAGCGCCTGCCGGCCGCGGACGCACTCGCACAGTCCTCGCCGGACGAGGAGGACGACCAGCAGTCCGGCGCGCTCGACCTGGACTCGCTGGACCCGGAGGACCGTCGCCAGCTCGAAGAGCAGCTCGAGCAGTTCATGCGCGAGCACGAGGACAGCTGGGTCGACACGCCGCTGCCCGCGCTCGGCGGGGCGACGCCGCGGCAGGCCGTCGGCGACCCCACCCGCCGCGACGGGCTGCTGCGGCTGCTCGACGACATGGAACGCGACGCGGACGCCTGGAGCGGACCGGGACGCAGCATGGACGCCGCGCGTCTGCGGTCACTGCTCGGGCTCTGAGACACCTCGCCAGGGCGCGAGCACCGCACCTCGGACCGAGCCGGCACCGAGCGGCCCGCCGGAGCCGAATCGCTCCCGGCGGGCCGCTGTGGTGATGCGGTCAGGACGGCAGTGCGAGCGCCCCGTCGGCCTGCCGCTCCATGGTCAGCTCAAAGGACTCGTCGCCGTCGACCAACTCCAGGGTCCAGCGCCCGTCGCGCACGACGGTGATGTCGTCGATGCGCACCTCGGCCGGCAGGTCGAGGGAGAAGGTGGCGTTGTCGTCGGCCCGCTCACCGGTGCCCGGGCCGCCGTCCCAGCCGACGCTGCGCAGCGCAGCGGTGGCGGCGTCCGGCTCGGTCCACACCAGGCTGTCGCCGTCCGGCGTCCAGACGATCTCGAAGGTCGCCGGCTGCGCGGTGTGCGGCTGCAGGTGCTCGGGGAACCCGGTCAGGTGAGCCTCACCGTCGGCGACGGCCAGGTGGTGGAGGTACACGTGCTGGTCGCGTGCGGTCGCGACCACGGCGTCGAGGTCGTGATCCGTCGGCTCCGGGCGGACGGCGGCCGTGACGAACCGCTCGTCCTCGGCGCCCGGAAGGTCAATGGACACCATCGTGGAGCCGTCAGCGGCGGTGACCGTCAGCCGGTCGTCGTCGACACTCAGCGAGAGGCCCGCAGCGGTGTCCGCGCCGGACGGCGACCCGGACGCGTCGGGGGAGGCTGTTGCGTCCTCACCGGCGTCGTCGTGGGCGACGTCGTCGAGCGTGGCGTCCTCGGACGCCTCGTCGGCATCCGGCTCGTCCGCCTGCCCTGCCGGGCTGTCGTCGGCAGCGTCGGTGCCGGAGGCCGGTTCGGCGACATCCGCGTCGCCGCAGGCGGTGACCAGCAGAGCGAGGGACAACATCGCGGCCAGGGCCGCGCGGCTGCGGCGACCGGGGGCGCGACGCCGTGTCGGTGAGCGACGAGAGTGGACGGTGTGGATGCAGCGCATGGCGGGAGCTCCTGCGGGGGTGTGGGAGGACGCTGAACGGCGCCTCACCACCTCCGACGCACGACCTCCGTCCAAGGTTGCCTCGACCCGGCCGATCTCGGCTCCGGCGCCGCTGTGGCTAGCATCGCGCGCCCTGCCACGAAAACCCACGAACAGCTCGGATCGGACACGTCCATGCGCCTGGGACTCAACGTCGGCTACGCAACCGACGACCTCGGGTCCCTGGTCCGGCTGGTCGAGCGCGCCGAGCAGCTCGGCGTCGCCTCGGCCTGGGCGGCCGAGGCCTACGGCACGGATGCGGTCAGCGTGCTGGCCTACCTCGCCGCCCATACCTCGCAGATGCGTCTCGGCAGCGCGGTGCTCCAGATCCCGGCCCGGACGCCCGCCATGACCGCGATGACCGCGATCACCCTGGACCACCTGTCTGAGGGTCGCTTCGCGCTCGGCCTCGGGGTGTCGGG
>SKSM01000049.1 GCA_007122985.1 Nitriliruptoraceae bacterium
GGACGACTGCGCCGCACCAGGCGGATCCAGGCCCGGATGCGCGGCACCAGGCACGCGGTCAGGCTCAGGTAGAGCAGCACCAGCAGCAGGTTGAAGCCGAGCGAGCCGTAGACGTCGTAGGCCCCGATGCCGTCCAGTGCACGGCTGACGAGGACGCCAGGGCCACGCTCGCCCGTCCGCCAGTCCAGGACGGTCGAGGGCACGTTCGGCTCCTGCGGCACGAACGTCGCGATGAGCGTGAGCACACCGAGCGCGGCCAACAGGTAGAGGGCGGTGCGCATCCGGGTCAGCCAGCGCCAACCCATCGCGACCGAGTCCCACACGAAGCGCAGTGGCTCGGGCAGCGCGCGGCGCAGCCGCGAGCCACGCCGCGGCCGCCGGACGGCCGGGTTGGCCTGCGGCGGCGGTGCGGACTCGGTCACGTCGCGTCCTCGCGGCTCAGATGGGCAGGTACACGCCGTCGATCAACGGGCGCAGCGCGAAGATGAACCGGTCCCACAGGCCGGTCGCGATGGCGAGCCCGACCATGACCAGCAGCCCGCCACCGCCGACCTGGAGCCGTCGGGCGTTGCGGCGCAACAGGTCCAGGACCCCGCTCATGCGGCGGAACAGCACCCCGAGCACGATGAACGGCAGCCCGAGCCCGAGCGCGTACACGAAGCCGAGCACGGCACCACGCCCGGACACCCCACCCGAGGCCGACACCGTGGCCGAGAGCGTCAGGATCGCACCGGCCGTCGGACCGAGGCACGGCGTCCATCCGACGCCGAACACGAACCCGAGCGCAGGCGCGCCCGCCAGGCCGGCGTTGGGCGCCCGGTCTGCGACGCGCACCTCGCGGGTGAGCGTGCCCCTGGCCATGAGCAGGCCGAGCACCGCAACGACCCCGCCCATGATGACCCGCGCGACCGGGCTGCGGTCCAGGAAGTTCAACGCCCCGACCGCGAACCCGAGCATCGTGAACGGGATGGCGAAGCCGAACACGAACAGCGTCGATCCGAGCAGCACCCGCCCGCGCGCCCGCAGACCCCCGCTGGCGAGGTCCTGGCCGCTCAGACCGGTCATGAACGACAGGTAGCCCGGCACCAGGGGGATCACGCACGGCGAGGCGAACGAGACCAGACCCGCGGTCAGCGCGACCGCCGCCGCAACGAGGACGTTGGCGTCCAGGACGATGGTGCGGATGGTCTCGGCCATGTCAGGATCCCTCGGCGATCGCCTCGGCCAGGCCGAGCAGCTCGGGCTGGTCGGTCACGCCCAGGATCCGGGCCGCGACCCGGCCCTCGGCGTCGATGAGGATCGTGGTCGGGATCGTGCGTGGGCCGACCCCCTCGAACCGGGATGCGTAGTCGTTGGCCGGGTCGAACAGGGAGGGATAGGGGATGTCGAACTCGCCGGCGTGCGCCTGGGCGTTGGGCCGGGAGTCCTCGATGTTCACCCCGAGGAAGGTGACCTCGTCGTCGGGAACGGCGTGGTAGGCGTCGTTGAGGTCCGGCTGTTCCGCCCGGCACGGGCCACACCACGACGCCCAGAAGTTCACCACCACGATCCGTCCGCCGTAGTCCTCGAGCGAGACCTGCTCATCTGCGTCCGCGACGGTCTCGAGGCGATCCACCGGAGCGGCGCTGCGGTCCTCGACGGGGATCGGGCACAACCCCTGGCGCACCCCGGGGATCGGATCGCAGTCGGAGGCCGAGGCACTGCCGCCGGCGCACGCCGACAACACCAGGCCGAGCCCCAGCAGCAGCCAGCGGGTCAAAGCCACCTTCGACATCCCTTCCACGGCCAGCCGCAGCACGGCGGCCGACGGGCTCTTCGGTGTCACGGGGCCGGTGACGGCGACCGGGCCGGATCGGCCGGACCGCAGCGACCAGACGCAGCGCAGGGTGCCCTGCCAGGGGCGGCTGCGCCAACCGATCGGGCGCTCCGCCCGCACCGCGGACGCACGGCTGCGGCCGGGCGCTACTGGGCGATCGGCTCGGCGATCCGCTCGGGCTGCTCGACCTCGCTGGCCGCACGCCGCTTGTCGCGCATCTCGAGCCGATCGAGCCACAGCAGGCTCGCGAGGAACAGGACGAAGGCGATGCCGGTCCACAGCGCCGAGGGCAGCCAGACCATGCCGGGGTCGTAGAAGGCGAACCAGAACTCGGACTCGCCCACCTCGACCGGCTCCAGTGGGATGTCGTCGGCGTCGGTGAACGTGGCGTAGGCCTGGAACTGCTGGGCCGCGAGCAGCACGCCGGTCTCCGGGTCCTCCCGGACGATCGGCTCATCGACGGACTCGGCGCTGAAGAACGGCTGTGCGCGACCGACCGCATCGTCGGGTCGGGCGGCTTCTGCGTCCTCCTCGAACTGCTGACGCCGCTGCGTGCCGATCTGGGCGACGTTGTTCTCGTCGACCGGCAGGAACTGCTCCATCATGTCCTGCTCGGCCTCGCCAGTCGAAGCCACCAACGAGCCGAACTCCGGATCGTCCTGCTGCTCCTCGGCGGGCAGGTCCTCGACACCCGTGAACGACTCGATCGACTCGAAGGCGTCGAGGTCCTCGACGCCGGGGAAGAACTCCGCGCGCGGAGAGCCCTCCTCGAAGGCGTACCAGCTGGCGGCGCGGTCGTCCGGACGCTCGCCGGGCAGGTGGGTGACACCCAGCCCCTGGGGGATCCCCGGTCCGCCGAGCCACCAGAACACCCCGATCAGGAACGCGAAGCCGAAGAACGCCACCCCGTAGATCGCGCCGGCCTTCCGCGCGCCGTAGTTGGACCACAGCAGCAGGTAGACCGACCCCGACAGGAACAACAGCCCGAGCGGGATGGCGAGGAAGGAGACGGGATGGTCGGCCGGGATCGCTTCCTCGACGGCCAGAAAGATCAGCTCGCTCACCCCTCGTCCTCCGCGTCGTCGCCGTCGGGATCCCCGGTGGTCGGCGGGCCGCCGATCTGCCCGGTCCGCGGTCCGCCGGTCTGCTGGATGCTCTCCAGGTGGTCGATGACTGCCTCGATGGCGTCATCGCTCAGTCGCTGGTCGAACGAGGGCATCGGGGCCTGGTCGACGAAGTAGACCCCGTTGCGCAGCACGTACTCGACGTGGTTGCGGGCCTGCTCGAGGGTGGTGTCGTCCTCGCCGGACCAGCCGTACCGTTCGAAGACGTTGATCAGCTGCGGGCCGACGCCGCCCTCGGCGTTCGGTCCGTGGCAGCGCGCGCAGCTGTCGTCGAAGACATCCTCTCCCGAGCGGCCGACGAACTGCTCGGCCTCGGGGACCTCGCCGGTCTGGACCGAGAGGATGTAGGCGGCGATCTGCTCGATCTGGTTGTCCGAGAGCGAGCCACCCTCCGCGACGCTGAACGCCGGCATCGGCGTGCCCGGCCGCCCGTAGACCATGGTGTTGATCAGGAACTCCTGCACGTCGTCGACGATCTCGGTCTCGCGGTAGCGCGCCTCGACGTTGTCGAGCGCGGGGGCGGGCCAGGGCGCCTCGACGTCCTCGTCCGGGTGCGCAGCCGAGCCACCCTCCAGATTGGTCCCGTGGCAGGCCGCGCAGGCGTTCTGGTACTCCGCACGGCCCTCGGCGACGTCCTGTTCGTAGAACTCGTCCACGGCCTGGTTGATCCGCGTGGGCTCGATCAGCCAGTAGATCGGCAGGAACAGTGCGCTGAACACGGCCAGGGCCACGCCCCAGGCCATGGCCCGCTCGATGCCGGTGGTCTCGAGCTCCTCGTCGGAGTGGTAGGGCCGCATCGCCAGCGGGATGTCGGCGTGGCGCTTGGGGCCCCGCCGCTTGCCGGGGCCGACGACGAAGTAGGCGATGCCGAAGCCGACCAACGCCACGACCAGGATGATGATCGGGACGTTGGCGCCTCCGAGGAAGGCCACGAACGGCTGGTTCATCCGGTGTCTCCGAGGCTCAAGCGTCGACGCACGAGGGGCCCTCGGGTGACTGCTCGAGGACGTTGGCGGTACGGGCGGGACCGGTCAGCTCCTCGCTGAGGTTGGCGACGAAGCGACCGTCTTCGACGAACGAGACGTAGCGGTCGAGGCCGCGCGGCGCCGGGCCACCGGTCCACTCGCCATAGCGGTTGTAACGCGACCCGTGACACGGGCACTCGAACCACTGCGAGGACTGGCACCACGGCACGCCACAGCCGAGGTGCGGGCAGTCCTGGGAGTTCAGGGCCATCAGCCCGAGGCCCTCGGCCTCGTCGATGATCGCGTGGTCCTGGCCGTAGAGGGTCATCGCGGACTCGTCCGAGGGGTCCCAGGTGACGATCGAGATGCCGCCCTCGGGGATGCGGATCGGGGTACGTTCGTCCTCGATCTCCTCGTAGAGCTCCATCGCGTCGCCGAGATCGACCTCCCCTGCGAGCTCGTCGCCCGGACGCGGCCACAGGAATCCGAGCGAGGCGAGCGCGAACCCGCCGAGCCCGGCGCTGACCGAGCCGATCAGGCTGTAGCGCAGGAAGGTGCGCCGCTCGACGGGCTTGAGCTCGAGCCGTCTGCGCTGTTCCTTCTGGTCTGCCATCGGTGCGCCTCTTCGTCCGGTCTGTCTGCGAAGGTGGGGTTCGCCGCGCGGCGGCGGACACGGTCGGGCCCTACAGGGTAAAGCCAAGCCCCTCGACCCACGGCCAGACCCACTCGTAGCCCGGGCCGCGGAGGAACGAGCCGATCAGCACCAGCAGCCCCCAGAAGGAGGCGAAGAAGGTGAACGCGAGGTTGGCGACCTTGCGGTTCTCCGGCTTGGCCGAGGGGTTCTTGTCGATGAAGGGCGCGGCCATCAGCATGACCAGGAACACGCCCGGCAGGGTGACGCCGGCGACCATCGGGTGGAAGTAGCGCAGGAGCTCCTGCAGCCCCATGAAGTACCACGGCGCCTTGTTGATGGCGGGGACCTCGTTGGGGTTGGCCAGCGACCCCAGCGGGGCGTCCAGGAAGAACGACGCGATCAGCAGCAGCGCCCCCATGGCCAGCAGCGAAACGAACTCCACGAGCAGCAGGTGCGGCCAGGTGTAGACCTTGTCCATCTGCTTGGACTGGACCTGCTGGATGCCCGCCGGCGGGACCAGCGCGAGCAGCCGATGGGTGTGCTCCGAGGAGGTCGGCACGCCACGCGAGGGGGCCTCACCGCCGTTGCCGAGCGACGCCTGCACCCGGGCGGCACGCTCCTCGGGGGTCAGGCGCCCGCCGGGCGCGGCGCCGGACTCGGCTGGGGCCGCGGCCTTGGTGGCCACACCGCCACCACCGGCCGAGGAGCGGAACTCCTCGAGCGCCTTCTCGGCCTGCTCGGGGGGCTTTGGCCCCAGCGACTGGCCCTCGGCGATCTTCGCCTGGCGGACCGCTGCGGCCTTGGCCTTCGCCCGGGCGATGCGCTCGCTCTTGCCCTCGCTGATCAGGCGGTCATAGACCTCCTGATCGAGCTGGACCTCATCGCTCATCGTCTTCGCCTTGGTTGGTGTGACCGGTGCCTGTTCGCGAGGCGTCAGGTCGCCGAGGATCGATCACAGCGGGCCGGAGATGCCGCCGTCCTTGCGGATCCGCCAGAAGTGGACCGCGAGGAAGACGACCGTAATGAACGGGATGAACAGCACATGGAGCACGTACCAACGCAGCAGGGTGTTCGGTCCGATCTCCACCCCGCCGAGTAGCACGAACTGGACCTGCTCGCCGAAGACCGGGGTGAAGCCCATCATGTTGGTGCCGACGGTGACCGCCCACAGCGCCAGCTGGTCCCAGGGCAGCAGGTAGCCGGTGAACGACAGCAGCAGCGTCAGGGTCAACAAGATCACGCCGACGACCCAGTTGAACTCACGCGGCGGCTTGTAGGCGCCGTGGTAGAACACCCGTGCCATGTGCAGGAACACGGTGAACACCATCGCGTGCGCGCCCCACCGGTGCAGGTTGCGCACGAGCTGGCCGAACGTGACCGAGGCCGACAGCTCACGCATGTTGAGGTAGGCGACCTCGGTCCCCGCACCCGCCGCCGGGGTGTAGAAGAACATCAGGAAGATGCCGGTCACGGTCAGCAGGACGAACAGGAAGAAGCTCAGTCCACCGAGGCAGTAGGTGTAGGTGAGCTTGAGCCCGTGCCGCTTCACCTTCACCGGGTGCAGGTGGTAGAGCACGTTGTTCATCGCCGCCAGGGCACGGTCACGGGACGTGTCGCGGTAGCCCTTCCGGTAGATCGAGCCCGGCCGGAAGATCGACTTCCAGATCACATTGTCCTGGACGCGGCTCTTGAGGTCGTTCTTCGCCACGGTATGAGTCCTCGGGTCTCTCGCTGGGGCGGTCGGGTCAGTTGTCGACCCGGCCGAGCCAGAGGGCGTCGGACGGGCAGCGCTCCACGCAGATCGCGCAGCGGGTGCACTCGTTGTCGTCGATGATGAACACGGCGTGCGACTCGGTCGCCAGTGTCTTCAGGGCGTCGCTGTCGGCATCCCTGATGATGTCGGGGGACATCATGAAGATGCACTCCCACGGACACACGTCCTCACACGCACGGCACAGGATGCACAGCTCGGCGGTCAGTCCGATGTGGCGCTTGGGCTTGACCCGCTCCTGGAGCCACTGTGGGTCGACCTGCTGGACGGTGTAGTCGTCGAAGACCAGCGGGTGCTCGCCCCTATCGGTCTTGCCCACGGTGCACCTCTTCGCTACGTCGGTCGCGGCTGCGTCGGTTGCGGTCGTCGTAGTCGTCGCCTGGCGGCGACGACCGCCTACTTGTACCCACCGGCCTCGGGCTTGGTCTCGCCGGCGGCCAGCGTCTTCGGCAGGCTGCGCTGCACGCGAAGGCCAGCCCAGACGGTGATCACGATCCCGGCGATCATCAGTGCGCCCACCGTTCCCTCGGTGATCACCCCGTAGAGATTGGAGGCGATGTCGAGGCGGTAGTCCTCGGTGACGTCGATGCCGGCCGAAGCGGGGATCACGGTGCCGGAGAGCAGGTCCTCGTTGGAGTCGGTGAACTGGATCCAGACGTGGGGGATGACCCCGTGCAGCCACCACAGCAGGCTGGAAGCGCCCATGACCCCCATGGTCGCCGAGACCCACTCACGCTTGCCGTAGAACACCTTGGCGAGGTAGAGGGGCAGCAGACCCAGGGGGCCGAGCCACAGCAGCGTGATCAGCAGGCCGACCCAGCCGCGGCCCTCGTCTGCGGGGTCTGCGAACGCATACAGCGCCCGGAACACCTCCGGGAGGGTCGCGAACATCTCGCCGAACCACTCGAGCACGTCGCACCTTCCCTGGTGTCAGCCAGCCCCGCCGACCTCGGGCTGCGAGCCTCCACCCGGACCTCGCCGGCCCGGGCACGTCCGCACATCGTCACATCGTCCCATGGAAGGCATCGTCCCATGGATGTCGCCGGCCGATCATCACCGGCCCGAGCGCACGGTACCAAGCGGCGGAAGACCCGAACAAACGGTCCCGTCCGCACCGCCACGGTCGGAGGTCCCGTCCGACGGTGACGTCCGGCCTGCGCGCCGCGCGACGACCGGGTGCGTCGGCCGGACACCACGCGTCGCGCACGGGCTCACCGCCCGCGCGCGACCTGCTCCGCCGCGCCGTGTGCGGCGTCGACGATCTGTTCGAGTGTCTCGGCGTCGAGGGCAGCCGAGGGGAACAGCACCTCGTAGCCCGAGGGGGCGAGGTAGACGCCCCGCTCGAGCATGGCGTGGAAGAACCGCCCGTAGGCGGCGTGGTCGGCGGCGGCGACGTCCTCGAAGCGGCGCGGCGCCGAGTCGGCGAACACCACCCCCGCCAGCGTGGCGTGCCGGGTCACCGTCGCGGGGACACCGGCGGCGTCCAGCGCCGTCTGGAAGCCGTCCGCGACGGTGCGTGCGGCGTGCTCGAGATGCTCGTAGACAGCGGGCGTGAGCAGCTCGAGCTGCGCCCGACCGGCAGCCACGGCGACGGGATTTCCCGACAGGGTCCCCGACTGGTAGACGGGACCGTCGGGGGCGAGGTGGTCCATCAGCTCCGCCGGTCCCCCCAGCGCCGCCAGCGGAAAGCCACCCCCGACGACCTTGCCCATCACCGTCAGGTCGGCCGCGACCCCGTGCAGTTGCTGGGCGCCGCCACGCGCCAGTCGGAAGCCGGTGATGACCTCGTCGAAGACCAGCACGGCGCCGCAGGCATCCGCCTGCTCGCGCAGGAACCCGAGGAAACCGGGATCGGGTGGGACCAGGTTCATGTTGGCTGCGACGGGCTCGGCCAGGATCGCGGCGAGGTCGTCACCGTGCTCGGCCACGACCGCTGCGACAGCGTCGCGGTCGTTCCACGGCACCAGGATGGTGTCGCTGACCGCGCCCTCGGTGACACCGGGTGAACCGGGGATCCCGAGCGTGGCGACCCCCGATCCCGCAGAGACGAGCAACGCGTCGGCATGCCCGTGGTAGTGGCCGACGAACTTCAGCAGCTTGGAACGGCCGGTCGCGCCACGCGCGAGCCGGACGGCGGTCATGCCGGCTTCGGTTCCGGAGTTGGTCAGTCGCACCTTCTCGACGCTGTCCACGGCGTCGACGATCGCCTCGGCGAGCGCGACCTCGCCAGCAGCGGGGGCACCGAACGACGACCCGTGGCGCAGCGCCTCCGAGGCAGCCTCGAGCACCTCGTGGCGACCGTGGCCGAAGATCAACGGGCCCCAGGAGCCGACCAGGTCGATGTAGCGGTTGCCGTCCTCGTCGACCATGGTCGCGCCCTCGCCGTGGGCGATGAACCGGGGCGTGCCACCCACGCCAGAGAACGCCCGCACGGGGGAGTTGACCCCGCCGGGGATGACGGCACGCGCGCGTTCGAAGAGTCGGGCGGACCGATCGGTGTTCACAGCAGACCTCCGGCGCTCAGGGGCGGACGTGTTCGAAGATGACGTTGTCGGCGAGCCGACGGGCGCGGGCCAGGCCGTCCGGCCCCACCGCCGTCCACGTGATCAGCAGCCCGTCACTGGCGCGCCAGCGGTCGGTGGGCCCGGTGGGCAGCGCCGCCAGGTCGTAGCTGACGGCGTGCGGTGCCACGCGGCGCAGATCGGTCAGCGCCGCCAGTCTCCGGCGCACCGGCCCCGGCAGGTCGACGTCGTGCAGCGGACCCGCGGTCAGCACACGCACGGCACCGGGACGGTGACGCCGGAACCAGGCCACGGTGGACGGGTTGAAGCTGGCCACGCACCAGGGTCCCGGATGGTCGTCGAGCACGGCGGCGACCGTCCGCTCCAACCGGCCGGCGGGGAGCCGGTCCTGCTTGACCTCGACCATCACGGGCACGTCGCGCAGCCGGGCGAGCGCGTCGGGGAGCGTCGGGACGTGGGCGCTGGTTCCCGCCAGCCGCACCGAGCGCAGCTCCTCGGCCGAGTACTGCCCGACCCGGCCCGTGTGGTCGGCGACCCGCTCGAGCACGGGATCATGGATCACGACCGGCACCCCGTCCCGGCTCAGCTGCACGTCGAGCTCGACGCCGTACCCCGCAGCTGCGGCCGCGGTGAAGGCCGGGAGGGAGTTCTCGGGTCGCTCGTCGTCGTGCAGGCCGCGGTGTGCCAGCGGGACCTGTTCCAGCCAGGCCGGCGGCGCGGCGCGCCGGTGCGTCAGCGGGGTCTGGTCGACCGGGGTCACGTCGCAACGCCCACCCGCGAGGGGCGTACGTGGCTGACCGCGGCCGGACACCGCTGGCGCGCTGTCAATGCGCGGCCCGGTCGGCCAGGTCCAGCGCCGCGTAGGTCAGCACCAGGTCGGCGCCGGCACGGAAGATCGAGAGCACGGCCTCGTGCATGGCCGCGTCGCCGTCGAGCCAGCCCCGCTCGGCGGCGGCCAGGATCATCGCGTACTCGCCGGAGACGTGGTAGGCGGCCAGTGGCACGTCGTGATCGCTGCGCGCGTCCCGCAGCACGTCCAGGTAGGGCAGGGCCGGCTTGACCATCAGCGCGTCGGCGCCCTCGGCCAGGTCGAGTGCCAGCTCGCGTCGGGCCTCACGACGGTTGGCCGGGTCCATCTGATGGCCGGCACGATCGCCCGCGACCATCGCGGACTCGGCGGCGTCCCGGAACGGGCCGTAGAACGCGGAGGCGTACTTGGCTGCGTAGGCGACGATGCCGACCGCATCGTGGCCGGCCTCGTCGAGACCCCGACGGATCGCGGTGACCTGGCCGTCCATCATCCCCGAGGGTGCGACCAGGTCGGCGCCGGCGTCGGCGTATGCGACTGCGTCTCGGACGTAGCCGTCGACGGCGGCGTCGTTGACGACCTGACCGTCGGGGGCGAGGGGCCCGCAGTGGCCGTGGTCGGTGTACTCGCACTGGCAGACGTCGGCCCAGAGCACCAGCTGATCACCGACCGCGGCGCGGATCGCCCGCACACCGGCCGGTACCGGGCCGTCGGGATCCCAGCCGGACGCCCCGAGCGGGTCCTTGCTGGCCGGGATGCCGAACAGCAGCATCCCGCCGACCCCCCGATCGACCGCCTGCTGCGCGAGCTCGGCGACCGACGCCGTGCTGTGCTGCGCGACACCCGGCATCGACGCGATCGGTACCGGCGCGTCCGCACCGGCCCGGACGAACGCGGGCAGCACCAGCCCGGCCGGGTCGAGCCGGGTCTCGGCGACGGCACGCCGCAGCGCCGGCGTGCGGCGCAGGCGTCGGAGGCGGGTCCGGGGGAACACGGTGTCGAGCCTACTGGCGATTCGGGCCGAGCCACCGCC
>SKSM01000076.1 GCA_007122985.1 Nitriliruptoraceae bacterium
GAGCGACTCGACGCTGACGGGCTCGTCGGATGTCGAGGCGACGCGCAGCAGCTGCCGGCGGAGGTACTCGGTCCGCGACAGACCCAGACGCTTGGCCTTGGCCTCGATGGCGGAGACGACGTCGTCGGGGACGTCGCGGATCAGCACGTCGGTCATGCGTGGCTCATGTGTTCCGGGGACCGCGGAGGACCGGACCGGCTACTTCTCGAGCCGTTGGGCGGCGATGTCGTAGACGTCGGCTCGAGAACACACCGCGATGACCCGGAACCGTGAGGGGCTGTAGCTGTCAGGCAGGAGCTGATACACGATCCGGTGCGAGGGACCACGCGGGGTGTCGTGGCCGAACTTGACCTTGCGGTACGTGGACAGGTCACCGGTGCTCGCTCGCCGGTCGAGGTGCTCGCCGAGCTTCGGGTCGGCCTTGATCGACTCGATCTGTTCCAGGTACGCATCCCGGAGATCGTGCGGCAGCTCGCGGAAGTCAGCGACCACGTCCGAATGCCATTGGTAGACGACCCCGGTCACGTCGTCTGCTGCTCAACCTCGGCGAGGAAGTCCGCGGTTGTGCCTTCGTGAAAGCGACCGTCGTCACGTTGGGCAACGAGGTCGATCAGGCCGATGTCCTCAACCAGGTTCTCGGCCGCCAGGAGCTGCTCGTAGCGCTTGGGCGACATGAACACGCCTTCGATGCGCCGATACGCACCAACGAACTCGACCGGGAAGTCGCCCTCTCGGCGGACGCGCTTGAGCAGACTGGTCAGGTTCTGCCGGAACTCGTGGACCCCTCTTGGGGTTGTCGGCAGGATCGATGGCATGGTCCACCTCCGTGCCACATGTTGTACCACTTCTGTCGGGCGGTTGCCAGCGCGTCGACGGACCGGTCGAGCTGCTGGAGGTCCACGGCGACCGGTTCGAGCCGGAGCTCGACGCCGGCGGGCTCGAGATCTACCGGATCGTGGGGTAGGACGCGGGGTCGCGCGCGGGGGGCGGTTGGTGGTCGGGGCCGCCGCAGCGCGGATCTGTGGAGTCCCGCGGTCACGTAGCACCACCGAAACTCCACAGATCCCGACTGCGCGGGCCGCCGCAGCGCGCCGCAGCGCGCCGCAGCCCGCCGCACCCGGAACTGTGGAGTCCCGCGGTCGCTAGCGCGGTGCCGCACTCCACAGTTCCGGCTGCGACCGGGACGCGGGCACGCGCACTGCAGAACTGTGGAGTCCCGCGGTCGCTAGCGCGGTGCCGCACTCCACAGTTCCGGCTGCGACGGGGTGATGCGGGGAGGGAGGCCGTGGTGTCGTGGCGTCGGGAGGTCGTGGTGTCGTGGTTCTGGGTTGGTAGCGGGTGTTCGGATCTAGAGATGTGGCACGTACGGCGGGGTACAGGGGCGCTCCCGGTGGCCCGTCCGACGGGGTGCAGGCCACCGGGAGCGGACGGGGTCAGCCCACAGCCACTGTCTGCTGGCTGGATCCGATCTGGACGGTGTTGCCTTCACTCTCGTCATAGAGCAACCCGACCACGGTCACCTCTACATCGTCGTCGGGCACAAAGCTTCCTGTATTGAGCCAGACGAATGCAGTCGAGGATGCGGGATCAGTGCAGCTGTCTTGATCGATTGTTCCAGTGACGGTCTGACCATTGACCTTGATCTCAAGGTCGCTCTCTCCGATTGAAACGCAGAGAATCGGCTGGTTGAACTCCAGGGTGACTACGTCCTCCGGGCCGGTAACAACCGCCCCCACCCCGTCAAACGTCGGAACCACCCCGTTCTCCACGTCTTCGTCGCGGAGGTCGTCGAGGGTCCAGGTGCCGTCGTCGGTGCGGACGCCGTCGGCGCCGCCGGGGGCGTCGTACCACAGGCCGCCGAAGTCGCCGGTCTCCATCTCCTCACCGGGCTCGGTGTACTCCAGGTAGCAGGTCTCGCTCGGCCCCTCGCCGGGCTGGGTGACCGCGGAGGGGGCACCGTCGGCCTGGGCGGTGCCCGACTCGATGACGCTGCGGTTGACGAAGTCCCAGGCGGCACGGGCAGCGTCGGTTTCGGGGCAGACGACGGGCTCGGAGAAGGTCACCACGATGCGGTCGGCCGAGGGCTCGGTGACGGCCGAGACGAACGCGGGCTCACCGGCGACGACCTGGACGGTGAAGGCGTAGTACGGCGACTCGCCGCCGTCGCTGTCGGTGGCGCGCAGCTCGAGCAGGTGCACACCGTCGGCAAGCGAGCCGAGCCCGCCGGTGAACGCCTCGGCGACCGAGTCGAAGGCGCCGTCGTCGGCGACCAGCGAGGTCCAGGCGCCGCCGCCGATCCGCAGTGCCACGTCATCGATGGTGGGATCAGCCGCACCGCCACCGCTGCCACCGCTGCCGCCGCCCCCGCCGGAACCGCCGTCGTCGAGGGTCGCGACGCCGGTCAGCTGTGCGGCGGGGACGTCGTCCTCGTTCAGCAGCGTCGAGCCGCCGTGCGCCACCGCCGTACCTGCCACCTCGACGTCGGAGAAGGTGATGTCGGCGGCGGGCCCGGAGGGCGGGAGCGCGCCGTCGTCGCCGGCCACGGTGTAGGTGAAGGCCAGTTGCTGGGCGTGGTTGACGAGCCCGCGGTCGTCGGCGGGATCCAGCACCACGGCGGCGTCGAGGTGCAGCCAGTAGACCTCGCCGGCAACCAGATCAGCGTCGAGGTGGAGCTCGAGGCGGTCGGCGGGATCGGCGTCGGCGGCGGGCTGGCGGTCGACCGACAGCTCGATGCCGGTGCCCACCAGCGTGTCGTTGGTCGTGTCGTGCACGGCGAAGGCGAACGGCTCGCCGATGACCACGACGTCGCGGTCGAAGACGACCTCGACGCGGTCGAGCGCGGCGGTGGCGTCGGGCCGGCCGGCGAGCACCGCGCGGGGCAGGTCGGTGGTCAGCGGCGGCGCGGCCCAGACATCGGCGGCGTACAGGTAGGCGGCGGCGTTGACCAGGAAGGTGGCCATCTGCGCGCGGCTCACCTCACCGGTCGGGTCGAAGCGTCGGTCGCCGATGCCGGAGACGATGCCGGCGGCGGCCAGCGCCTCGATGTTGGCGGCGTGGGTGGCGCTGGCACCCAGGTCGTCGAACGCGCCGTCCGACCCCGAAGCACCGTCGCCCGCAGCCGGGTCCGCACCGGCGGCGCCCAGCGCCTGGGCGACGAACGTGGCCATCTGCGCGCGGCTGACCGCAGTGTTGGGGTCGAACACCGTCGCGGTGCGCCCCTTGGCGACGCCGAGGTGGTGGGCGATGCCGATGTTGGCGGCGTGGGTGTGCCCGTCGATGTCGGTGAAGCCGGCGTCCCCGGACGCGGCGTGGGTGGTGTCGAGCGCGACGTCCAGGAAGTTGACCAGGAACGAGGCCATCTGGCCGCGGGGGACGACTCCGGACGGGTCGTAGTTGCCGCCGCCGACGCCGACGGTGATGCCGTAGGCGGCCAGGCAGTCGATGTTGGCGGCGTGGGTGGCGGTGGCTGCGACGTCGCTGAACGCGCCGGCCGGCGCGTCGGCGCAGACCACGGCACGGTCGGCGCGCAGGTCGACGGCCGGTGCGTCGTGCTCAAAGACGTCGAGGTGGTCGGTGCCGGCCATGGCCACAGACAGCACCCCAGGGGGTGCGGCCAGGGTGGCGAGCAGAGCGGCGGAGAGCAGCGCGGACGCCAGCCGGGCCCGGGCGTGGTGAACTGCCATCTTCGGTCCTTGTTGCCTGCGAGCCGCGTGAGACGACCGGCTCCCCGGTCGTGCCCACCGGGATCGGGCACAGCGGTCCCGGATCCCGACGCTCGGGTGGAGCCGCACGGCGGGCGCCGCGCGGCGCACCACCGGGCGGCAGGACGTGTGGCGGCACGTGGGCGACGCAACGTCGTCGAACGGTCCGGCGGTGACCATGGACGACGACGGGCCCGGAAGCGGCCGCGTGAGCGTCGACCAGGGGTGCTACTTCAGTCGGGCTCCTCGTGTCGCGGGTGGTGGTGCGGACGGTGGTGCGAGTGGTGGTGCGGACGGTGATGCGAGTCGCGCCGGACAGTGCGGCGCTACCACCCATGTCGACCTGTTTCGCTCGCGCTCAAGTCGACTCGCGAAGAATCACGTCCCGGGAGTCATCGCACGTGTCCTGCCCGGACAGCTTGCGCATCCACAGCCCCGGGCAACCGCGACCGCGCCGTTGGTCGACCGGGCCGTCGGGTCTTGCCTGGCCGACAGGGAGGTGTGACCATGGCCGTCGACGAGCGGCGCCGCAGCCAGCTGTTCCAGGCGGCAGCCGGCGCGCTCGGCGAGGAACCGGCCATGAGCATGTTCGAGCTGCTGCCGCCCGACGGAGCCGAACTCGGCACGCGCCAGGACCTGCGCGAGACCGAGCACCGGCTCGAGAGCCGCATCGACCAGCTCGACACCCAGCTCACCGGCAGGATCGACCAGCTCGAAGTGCGCATGGACGCCCTGCGCGAGGAGCTGCTGGCGGCGTTCCGCGGCGAGCTGGTGTCCGCGGTCTCCGGCCAGACCCGCGCGGTCATCGTGGCCACGGCCACCGCGGTGTTCGGGCTCGGTGGCCTCGCGGTCAGCCTCGCCCAGCTGCTGTGACCTAGCGACGAACCGGCGCGCCGATCGCGTCGACGGCCCGACGCCACCAGCGGCCGCCGATCCTCGCTCCGGCACAGCGCCCGGTCAGCAGCGCCGGGCGGCCATCGGGGCGTCGCCGGGCCGGCTGAGCAGCGCCAGCACCAGGCACACCAGCGACGCCGCCAGGAACACCGCACCGACCGACAGGATCCCGAGCACCCCGATCGGCAGGAACAGCACCGCGGCCACCACCAGCGCCGCCCGCCGGTAGGTCGGACGGCGTACCGCGATGACGGCCGCCAACACGCCGCCACCGGCTGCGGCCCACAGTGCGAGGGCGAGCGCGTCCACGGTGTCCCTTGCCGGCTCGGGAGCGTCGGGAGGACCGATCCCATCCTGCGCCACCGGCTGGCAGCACGCAACCCGGCCTGTCTCGTCGCGAGGCGCGGCGACGTCGGAACACATCGCTCATCTGCACCGCGTGGCGTGCCCGTGACCCTCACCACGATCAGCCTCATCGTGGCCGGCACCTGCTCGAGCGGGCATGGCGGCGCTGCGGGCACAGAGCCTGACCCGACCGGGTGAATCCGGCACGGCGATTCGTCGAGGCGCGAGGTCAGCCGGCGGCCGACGTCAGGGGGCAGGCCATACGAATGACGTCAGCCAACCAAGGTCGTCAGGGTCGGAGTCGAGCGCTCGAAGGGCGCTGAGGTAGCGCTCGCGACGAACTTCGGGGGCGAGGTGAGCCGACCACGTTGGGGTTGGCAGGCCCGATCCTGCGGCAAGCAGGTCGCAGACGAAGCGACCATGCCGGCCGTTGCCGTTGGGGAACGGGTGGATGGCCACGAGGCGATGGTGCAGACGTGAGACGGCTGCGGGGTCACAGGTCGGGGTGACCCAGTAGCGGGCATCGAGGCAGAGGTTTCGGACGTCTTGGGCGATCTGGTGTGGGTCGACTCCGATGTTCCGTTCGGTGGTCCGGTACTGGCCGGCCCACTCCCAAACCTCGCCGAACATGTCCTGGTGGAGCCGGCGCAGCACCAGGTCATCGAGCAGGTCTTCCGGTGCCGGGGGCCGGGCGAGCCACCGCGTGCGCGCCGTGTGGATGTTGGCGGCCTCGGCGTCGTTGAGATCGCCTCGGGTCGCAACCCAGGCGGGTTTGAGCCCGACCTGTTCGTCTGGATCGAGCGGGGTTTGCCCGTCGCCCTCGAAGGTGAACAGGTCAGTCATGACGCCCACAGTCCACGCCTGTCGATCAGGTCGGCGATGCGACCTGCGAGCAGCTCGTGACGTGTGGCCTCGGAAACCGGCTGGTCCTCCAGCTGCATGGTGACATCGGTCGACTGCAGGTCCTGGCGGGCCCTCACCTCGGCCTGCCGGCGAACCATCTCGGCCAGGCTGGTGTCGTCGGCCGGCACGAGGACGTACTCCACACGGCAGCCAAGCGCAGCGGCGGCTCGGTCGAGGGTGTCGAGTTGGATGACGCGGTCCTCCTCGGCCTTCTCGATAGCGAAGATCCGCTGGTGGTTGACGCCCATGCGTGCGCCCATCTCAGCAGCGGACATATTGAGGGCGTCACGGATGGCGCGCACCCAGCCGCGGTGCGGACGTGGGGGAACGGAGGTACTGGCGAGTCTCCGGTCGAGCCGATCCCGGATCATGCGGCGGTCCATTGCTACTCCTGCACAGTGAAAAGCGCGTTAGTTTGCTATGTGAGTATAGCAATTACTTCTCTTTTCTGCTATCTACAAATAGCAATATACTGTGCAATTGCTATACTAGAGTAGCATCAACATGCTCCGACGTGCTGACGTGCTCAGATCCCGAGCAGCACGAACCCCCAACGGCTGTCGTCGTCACGGACGCGGCAGATGCTCGCAGCCGACGAGCGGTTCAGTCCCAGCGAAAGACGCGCACGGCGACCAGGCCCGCAACCACGGCCGTCCCCGCGAGGGCAACGAGGTGTCGCACCTCGGGGGCTCCCCCGCCCGTCCAGCTGGCACCGAACCCCGCCACGGCCGCACCGAAGGGCGAGTGCTCGCCGAGCGTCGGCAGCGGGTCCGGATGGTGGTGACCTCGTCGAGGATCGCCACCCGGGGGTCGCCGACCAGAGCGAGCGCGACCGAGAGCCGCTGCTGCTGGTCGAGCGGTTCGACCGAATTGCCGGCACGCGCCAGCGACGCATGGCGGTCTCGGGGCTGACGCTGCTGGCACTCGACGACCTGCACGTCCGGCACGGCAGCAACCCCGAGCTCGCCGACGTGGTCCGGCGCCGGTTCACCGACCCGAGAGACACCCTCTGGGAACTGTTCTCGCGGATCGTGTTCAACGTGCTCGTCGGCAACACCGACGTGTTCACCGGCATCGACGCCGCATAGCGACGCCCGTGCGACCTGTCCCAACCTCCGGCGAACCTCCAGGTCACCGCGAAGAATTCGGGAGCGTCGCAGCGTCCGAGCAAGCTGCGAGGGCCCGACCGAGAGGACAATCCCAACAAGCCGAGCCCGCCTCCGGGACAGCGAGACAAGTAGCGCTGAACGGTCGCTGACGTCACGTGAACTGCCAAGGGTGGGGCCGCCTGGAACCGACCAGGTCGGCCCCACCCTTGCCAGGCTCGACGCATTCCAGTGATCGGTGCAATCGGCTCACCGCGCCTGCCACTGCAGCGCTCGAACGCGCCGACCGTGCAGCGACCAGGCCCCTGCCCCGCCACCGCCGACTGCGGGCCGGTCAGCTCCACACCTGCGCGAGGGTGCCGTGCAGGTCGTCGAGCGAGAGGTGGGTGTAGCCCACCGTCGCGGCGATGCTCTGGTGGCCGAGCAGCCGCTGGACGACGTGGATGTCGACGCCGGCACGCACCAGTTCGGTCGCGTAGGTGTGCCGCCACTTGTGCGGGAAGTGGCGGCCGGGCACCTGCGCGCCGAGCCCGGCGACCTCGACCTCGCGCGCCAGTGCCTCCTGCCCGAACCCGGACTGCGGGGTGGTCACGAACGGATGCGCGTTGGCCAGCAGCAGCGGCGAAGCGGGCAGCTGTGGCCGCACCTCGGCCACGAACGTCCGCAGGATGGCGATCAGCGGCGGCGGCAGCAGCACCACCCGTGCGCGTGCACCCTTGCCGAGCACCCGGGCACGTCCGGCGTCGAGGTCGAGCGCGTCACGGCGCAGGGTGCGCAGCTCTGCCGAGCGCATGCCGGTGAAGCGCAGCATGGCGACGATGAGGTTGCGCTGCCGGCCGCGAACGTCGGTGAGTGCCGCGGTGTGGTCGAGGATCGCCCGGATCTGCGCGGCGGTGTAGATCTCCGGGTTGAGCGGCGGCAGGCGGGGCGACTCGAGCGACGCCGCCGGGTTGGTCGCGGCCGCGCCGGTCAGCAGCAGCCAGTCGTAGAAGCGGCGCAGGGCACCGAGTTCTGAGCGTCGGGTCCGTGGGGCGATGCCACGTTCTGCCTCGGCGACCAGGAAGTCGGCCAGCATGGCCGCGGTGGCGGCCGTCGGTGGCTTCCCGGCGTGGTTGGCCTGCCACCATGCGGCGAACGCCCGCAGGTAGGTGCGGTGGTTGGCGACCGTGGGCTCGGCGAAGCCGCTGACACCGCGGGTGTAGGCGGCGAACTCGTCGAGCAGCGCGGTCCAGGCGGCGGTGGGCTCTCCAGGCGACATCAGCCGAGCATGCCCGACCACGGCCCGGCCACGTCTGCGCACACCCCGGCGTCTGTGGACAACCAAGGGCAGCGGTGAGCTGGCTTCGACCGCATCGAAGCGCTCCACGTCCAACCTGACCCGCAGCGCGCCGTCCGACGTGGCACCGTCGCCTCGCCCGAGCAGGTGGTCACCGCAGCTGACCTCCTTCCGAGCCTCCCGGATCGAGAAGGAAGGCTCCCTTGCGAACTCCGGCCGACGCCTGTCGCCAGTTCGGCTCTTCGAACCCCGGCGGGCGCTGCGTCCGGCCTGGCAGTGATTCGCGGGGCTGTGCCGTGGCGACCCTGCGCCACCACCTCAGTCCGTTTGCGACCACGACACCTCGACCTGCCGGTCGAGGCCCGGGAGTGGGAAGGAGAACGCCTCTGCTTCGACCGCGTCGCGTGCGGCGGCTGGCAGGTCGTGCCACGGCTCGATCGTGACCACATGTCGAGACCTGCGCCATGTGCCGATGATCTCCCCGTCCACCATCACCGCGCCCGGCCACACGCGTGACGTCCAGAGCATGGCACGGTGGCCGGCATCCTCAACGAGCAGGTGCCGGTCGGCTCCCCAGCACAGCCAGTAGGTGTCTCCGCTTGGCAGCAGTCGGGTAGGCGCCGGTGGATCCGGCTGCGAGCGGAATGATGGCTCGTCGGCTGCCAGAATCCAGCCGTCACCCACTGGCGTCGCGACCGAGACGAGCTCGTCTGCGAGGTCGTCGAACACCGCCTGCGCGCGGCCCGATCGCAGGCCGGCCCATTGGCTGTAGGACGCCGGCGTCGAGGGGCCGACCACGTGGAGGTGGCGGCGTGCGAGTTCGCGGCGCATCTCGTCGTCGTCGGTGTCCGGCGCCTCGACCGTCCAGAGCTCCGGCTGCCGCGCGCCGTCCCAGCGGATCCGTAGCGTCCCGGTCGGGGCGGCATAGCGGATGGCGTTGTGATGGATGTCGAGCGCCGCCGCGGCCTCGCGGACGTCGCCAGGCTCACCGGCGAGGACGCTGGCGAGCCGCGACGCGATGTCGTCCGCCCGCGCTCGAGCCGCACCACCAGCCGGGAGCCGTCCACGCGTGAACACCGCGACATCGCAGGCGCTCACGACGTACACGCTGTACCGCGGTCCCCACACCTGAACGAACGCGGCGTCCTCCCAGGAGTCGTCGGCGACGTTCTCGAGTCGTGCGTGCAATGACAGCAGCGCTGCCCGGGGCATGCTGTCGGTCAGCCCGGCCCACGCCGCTCGGCGCACCGCTTCGTCGGTCCACGCCGTGCGACGGTCCAGCAGGCCGGTCCGACGCCGGTGGCCCAAGATGCCTGCCCGCGTGAGCGCGAGGCGAGTCACACCGACGTCCCCCGACGGACCTGCATCAGGAGCTCACCCCCTCCACGACCTGACCACCGAGCACCCGACACAGTACGTACTGACCACGGCGAGGTCGGCAGCGTCCAGCACGACCACCTGTCGAGCGATGCGCTGTGAGCGGTCGGGTGGGTTCCAGTCAACGTCGCAACACCGAGTCGTTTGGCGAAGCTAGCAAGGCTGTGAAGAGGCCGATCGGTGCGCAGTCGTGGAGGACCATTCGAGGTCGACGGTTCAGTTCGTCCTCGACGCCAGCTGCGACGTCGGCCGAGCGCACGGACCTACGCGGTCCAGCCGAGCATCGCGTCGCCGAACGTGACGAACGCGAACAGCACTGCGGCGTTCGTGATCGGCACCAGGGGCGTGGCCAGGGGTCGGCGCCTGGCCGTCACGACCAGCGTGCCGGCCGCGACGAGCCACAGGGCCCAACCCACCATGATCGCCCACGCTGGTGCCAGCAGTCCCATCCCGACGGTGAGCGGCACGGCAACCGCCAGTTGCATCACGACGGCGACACCGATGACGATCCCGGGGAGGATGGGCCGGCCGCGCGTGCGGGATGACGACGTCGAGTGGGCGCTCACTATGGCTCCGTTGCTCCGGGCACCTGGTCGGTGCTGCTGTCGTCACTGTCCGCCTCGATCGGCGGTCTGTCCACCCGGTGTTGCCCCCATGCGCCTCTGGGGGCGGTGGGCTCTCCGAGGCCTCCTCGTCTTCAGGGGTGAACAGCGCCTGGGCGTGACGATCACACCATCGACGGTGGCCCCGTCTCGCCGACGTCGACGTGCTCGTACACCACGTGGCGGGACTCACCCCGTCTCTCTCGAGGTGCTCCCGGGCGGACATGGGCTGTGGTTCGAGCATCCTCAACGGTGTGGGCAACTGCTGACCGAGTTCCTCCACGGGACCGAGCACCAGCCGGCGTAGACCGAATCCCAGCTCAGGTGCACGAGACAGTGGGCAGTGTCCGTCCTGCGGTGTGTCGGGGCGGGCGAGAGCCCGCCCCGACCGAGCGGATACCCGGCTACGGAATCGTGAACTCCTGCGTCTGGGGGTTCAGATGCGGCAGCCGCATCGCGCCGGC